>CAZWCY010000009.1:0-34963 GCA_964633035.1 uncultured Candidatus Saccharibacteria bacterium
GGGCGAGTAATTTCTCTTGAATATGATTTCGACAATCTTCAGTTTATGCTGACGGCAGTTGAAGTGCTGTTTATCGTGATTGCAATTCTGATCGCGACCTTTACTTTTGCGCATCTAATCGACCAAGACGCGGCGACAATCGCACTCTATCGTTCACTTGGGGCAAGCACCGGGAACATCTATTTGATTTACTTTCTATATTTGGTTGAACTATGTTTACTAGCGGTTTTATCTTGTGTTCTGATAGCGTTTATTATTATCGGGGCGATGTGGCTATGTAATGCAGGAGCGCTAGCCGAAAGGCTTCAGGAATATTATATCCTGAAAGATTTACCAAAAGTGAACCTATTTGGATTTAACGAAATGTTTTTCTGGACTATCGGAGCAATAATGATTGTTGCGCCAATTTCTCTTGTGCTGACAATGCGCCGCTTCTCGGCTAAGCATATTGCTAAGAAGCTGAAGGAAGATTAAATGAGAATAATTGATTATCTTAGGCTGGGCTTTGCGGGAGTCAAAGCCCACAAAAAGCGCGCGTTTACGGTCGTAATTATCGTCGGGTTGCTCTTTAGTGTGGTAACGGCTGGAGTGTCTGTACTACAAGGATTAGAAAATGCGGCGCTAGCGGAAATGCTGGAGCCAACCGATGGTAAAGTGCTAGTTATAAGTAGTGTCGATACGAAGATTTGCGGAGAGGACTGTGATATCGCGGCGGAAGTAGCGGAGATTAAGAAGAATGTTGAGCGATATGACGGGGAGATAATTCCGGCGGAGATTAGCCAAACAGCGGACGGAATGTTCTATAAACTAAAAGAAAATGTGTTTGTCGGAGCGCAGAGTGGGGGCGATGGCGATGTAACGGAAGTAGTTGTGCCACTTGAGGTGGCGGCGCAGCTCGCCGATATAGAAATGCCAGAGCGCAACACAGAAGTGATGGAGCAGCTAGATGCTATTAAAGAGGTGAGAGAAAAGACGCTACATCAGACCGTAGAGAGCAAAACTGGAAAAAAGTATTATATTGCCGAGATTTTGCCAGGCGGAGTGTATATAAGTAGCCTGTCACTAGCGAGCATTGAACAAGGCGGTAATCCTTTAGACCTAATATTAGGGCAGATAAATACAGGCACGAGCCAAAACTTCGTGATTAAGGCCGCCGAAGTGGAGCCGACGGTAGATAATGATAGTGTAGAGCCGCCCTCCGGGTTCATAGTGATGGAAGATGTAGATGCGGAAGAAATGGGCATAGTATTTGCACAGTTTGAGAATATAGAAGCAGCTTATACATATTATCAAGATAAAGTAAACTATTGCTCGGAAACTAACCGGATATTTAACATGTGTGGCAAGGATTATAAGTATCAGGTGATTTCGGCAGTTTCTAACCCACTGACGACCTATGAGAACCTACAAAATGTCTGGCTGGTGTTTAAGATTGTGGCGGCGGTACTCGTAGTAATCGCAGTGATTATTGCACTCAGCACTTATGCGAGGTTGATTGGTAAAGGTATGAAGATCATCTCGCTCTATCATGCACTGGGTGCTACTAAGGGGCAGATACGGCTAGTTTATTTAACATATTTGCTGATGTTGAGCGTAATGGCGGTAGGGTTCGCGGTAATTGTAGGTCTAGCGCTCGCCGCAGTGTTAAGTATGGTGAATATGGAAGCACTTGGGCAGGTATGGTCGCTAGCATTTGGAGTGGAAGCAGAAGCGATTTGGCTGGTGGGGTGGAATAACTTGATTTGGTGGCTAGCTGGAGCAATGCTACTTACGGCAGTAGTAGCGGTAGTGCTAGGCAACGGGAACTTTACTAGTAAAGAATTAGCGAAGAAAATGAAGTAGTGGGCGAAAAGTCGCTAGCTAAAACTCTGTATATCGTCAAGTTAGCGTGTTAAAAGTAGCCCACCAATGATATGGTAAGCTACTTTAGGATTTCTTAGGATCGGAACTGGGCGACACACCGCACTGCGAAGCCGTTGTAGCGGTTGTTGTTGTTTGTACCTGGGTTCACGTTGCTGCTGTTGATGTTCAAGTTGTACGCGTTGCTACTACTGTTCGCCGTACGCGACCACCAGTAGCCGTTGCTAGTATTCTGTGGACCAGAGCTATTGTTCATAAGCCCGGTATAAGCGAAATGTCTCCGTACGCGCATGGAAACGAAGCCCTTATATTTTAATTCTAACCTTAGTCAAAATTAATTTCCTGACCTGCGTGCCATCATTGGTCATGGCGAACAGGAGAGCTTCACGATCCTAAAATCGCGGGACCGCAGGTTGCTGGAGCCTGACCTCAATTGCTTCCGTTGGAACCCATGAAGTTTTGTCTTCACTTTTCTATTTTAGTCTTATTCAGCTAATTTTGTCCATAAATCATTCAAAATCTTGGTCGGTTCGAGATTAGTGGCAAAGTTAACTTGATGTTGGTTCTCAATAAATTTGAAAGATGTATCATCATTAATTTCAGGGCAATTGACCTGCCGTATAGTATACCACTCCGGATGTAAAAGATAGGCTATGGCGGAAATATCCCAAATTACACGTCGTTCTTGAATGCCATGATAGGTATCATTATAAAAACGCTCCAATAAATAATTACATAATTCACTATGATGATCGAGATGATGTCGCAGTTCGTAAATTGAAGTCATGAGTAAAGCGGCGATGTTGGCGCAGGGAATGACGGTTAAATCGAGATGGGCGCCAAATATTTCACGCACCGCTGTGAGATCCTGTCGAAAATTGAAATCTTGATTACTCGTTTGCATTAAGCCATTGCTGCCGAGCCAGATTAATTTAATTTTAGGGATGATATCGGGATAATTATGAATGGCGATTGCAATGTTGGTGGGTGCGCCAATGGCGAGGATGTGGGTTAAAGTGTTCAGGCGGGCTACGGCAACAATTTTCTGCACAGCGGGATTATCAATAAAATGATTATTTGTGGTATAAGATAGGGCGCCTTGATAAACTTTGTCAGTAGTAGAAAAGTCTGACCAATGGCAGATCTTAGTGACTTCCGCCAAACTTTTAGGTTGGCCATTTTCGATAGTTTCATTTTGATGAGAATAAGGTGCGGTAGTGATTGCATCAATGATAACTCGATCTTGCTGTTTAAGTAAGTAGGCTAAGGCAAATTGATCATCACATTCGTTGGCGGCGTCGGTGTCTAGAATCACATGAAGTTTTGAACCCATACTTTAATTATAGCGTATTTTTGCCAAAAGACTTCGTAATCTCCATTGCTCAAAACCAGCTTATGCTTTACAATAAAATACAACAGGAGGCGAATGAAATTATATTTTTATAGTTTTGTGATGGTACTAAGGCGGTTTTTGCTCAGACAAAGTACGGGAGATGTGGTTTATAAATTTGCTACGCGTATGGGCGTGGTTTATATTAAGTTGGCGCAAATTCTGGCCATGCAAAATATCGGCCAAGTTTTTACCGAAGATGATCGGCGGCGCCTGGCAAAGATTTGCGATCACTGTAATCCGATTCCATTTGCTAAAATTCAACGCGAAATCGAGAAAGCTTACGGCTGTGCCTGGTGGCAAGTCTTTAAAAGTATCGACCCAGAGCCGTTGGGTTCGGCTTCGATGTCGCAAGTGCATCGCGCCACGTTAAAAAGTGGCGAAGAAGTAGTAATTAAAGTTAAGCGCAAGGATGTGACGCGACGGATTGATCACGATATCAAGCAAGCACGGCGTTTGATTCATCGGTTTGGACATTTGGCGAGTTTTAAAAACTTTCTTGGTAGCGATCAAGCCTTGGAGCTATATATGCAGTGGATTGTAGAAGAGACTGATTTTGAGCACGAGCGGCGCAATATCTTGCGTTATCGCGAGTTTGCCGAGAGCGTGAATGGTAAGATTAGCCACGCAGTTGACATTAAAGCGCCAGAGCTGTACGAAGAATACTGTACGCCTAATATTATTGTGATGGAATATGTTAAGAATCCAACCGCCAATCAGCTAGAGCCTAACGAGGCTAATAATAACCGGCTAGGCACGGCGATTAATGACTATGTGCGTTTGTCGTTTTATGCTTTGCTGCACGATCAGCCTGTGGTTTTTCATGGTGATCCGCACAGTGGCAATATTTATCTAGACGAATACGGCAATGTCGGGTTTTTGGATTTTGGTCTGATTTTTGAATTTACGCCCAGCGAAGCAGAGTTTATCCGCAAGCTGTTCTTAAACTCTTATTCTGGGAAGGTAGATGAGTTAGTTGAGCTCATTGTTAGCCATAGTAAACATACTGATTTTGATCGTTTGCAATTAACCGACGACATTCGCCAGAAGGTTGCGCGCTTCCATGAAATTCCGGTGACGCAATATTTTATTGAAATGATTAATGTGTTTACGCAATATAATATTTCGCCGCCGGAAATACTGTTTAAGATGGCGAAAGCTTTCTTGGCGCTGTTTGGCATTAATAATTTTATTGCTAATTCGCTTAGTACTGAGGCGCTATTGGCGCAGCAGGTGACGGAGTATTATTTAGAAACCTTGCTGGGTGATTTTAATCGTCAGATTCTAACGGCGATGCGTGGAATTCGTGATGTAATTGATTTTTGGCAACAGGCTAGATTGTTCGGCTAAGACGTGTCTTGTAATGTTTTAGTATGAGGAACGGGCAGTCGGTTTGCATGTTTATAGAAAAGTGCTATAATATAAGCAAATGCAAAAAGTTTTAATCATTGAAGATGAAGAAGCCATGCGCTTGCAGCTCGCAGATTTGTTAGAGAGCTCGGGCTACGCGGCGGAAGTTTTAGATTTAGTACAGTATTCGAGCCATAATTTAACCGAACTTATTAATCAGATTTTGCAAAGTCAAGCTGATCTAATTTTGTTGGATATCAATTTAGCTGACATTAACGGCGAGTTGTTATTAAAGAATCTCCGCGCCAAAAATAATACGCCGGTGATTATGCTTACTAGTAGCAGCTCGGAAATGGACGAAGTTTTGTCGATGAGTTATGGCGCCGATGATTATGTCACTAAGCCCTATAATCCGCAAATTCTCTTGCTAAGGATTGCGGCAGTCTTAAAACGTTTTGATACTACGCGCAACACGCCAGTACAATATCGTGATTTAAAAATTGATTTGGTGCGTGGAGTGATGGAGAATGACGCAAAGCGGATTTTCTTGACCAAGAATGAAATGATTATCTTGAGCCACCTGCTAGATAAGCAGGGTGAAATCGTGACGCGTGATGATTTGATGACTGATCTTTGGAATAATCATGAATATATCAACGATAATGCTCTGACGGTGAATATCAGCCGGGTGCGCGCCAAGCTCAAGCAGCTAGGTGCGGCTAATGCAATTGATACACGCAAGGGCTTAGGCTACGTTTTGGTATGAAAAACCCTGCGACGTTTGGCAAATTTCTGCGCGATAAAGCCTATTTTATCGTGTTAGCTCTTTTGGTATGGGTGGTAGCAGTATTGTTTTTAGTGGCGTTCAAGGTTACGCCGGAAGTAATTATCTTATTGAGTGTGCTGGGTGGAGTGTTTGTGATTATTACGCTCGCCATTGAGTACTTACGCCGTCGGAATTTTTATCGTACTTTGCTGCAAAACTTAGCGGAGCTTGATCAGGCTTATTTAATTTTAGAAACCTTAGAGCGCCCGAGTTTTTATGATGGTGCGATGATGTTTGATGCGCTGTACGCAATCAATAAATCCATGAACGAGAATGTCAAAAAGTATCGTTTAGGGGCGCAGGAATTTCAAGAATATGTGGAGATGTGGATCCATGAAGTGAAGACTCCGCTCGCGACGCTGACTTTACTATCAAAGGATCCCAAAATTGATGAACAAATTAAACGACTTGATGATGATGTCGAGCAGATTTTGTATTTTGCGCGGGCTGAAAATGCTGAACGTGATTATTTAATTAACGAAGTATCACTTGCAAAGGTAGTGGGAGAAGTAGCGAACCGTAACCGCGCGATGTTGCAGGCTCAGCAGATTAATTTTGTCGTACAGAATGTCGATTACAAAGTACGCACGGATAGCAAATGGCTGGAGTTTATTCTAAATCAAATTATTAATAATAGTATTAAATACCAGTGCCAGACCATTAAAATTACTGCCGAACGTCAAAATGGTATCATTAGTATCACGATTTATGATGATGGCATTGGAATTAGTGCCAAAGACTTGCCGCGGGTATTTGATAAATCATTTACGGGTAGTAATGGGCGCAAAGGGCGCAAATCTACCGGCATGGGATTGTATATTGCCAAGGTTTTGTGTGAGAAATTGGGATATAAAATTGAGATTGCTTCTGAAGAAGGTAAATATACAATGGTAAAAATTAGTTTCTCTGAGAATACTTATTACGATGTGGTCAAAAAATAGCAGCACGATTTTGCAATGGCGGTTATTATAAGCGCGCCCCCAAGATGTAAGATACAATTCGTGCAAAAATTTAACCTTGCAAAAATGTAAGACACTTGTAAGTTTAGAAACACGACAAAACTTGAGCGGAGTTTTATAATACAGGCAAGGAGAAGTAATGAATACAATTTTAGAATTAGAAAAAGTTGAGAAATATTACGGTAGTCGTTCGTCGCTCACAAAAGCGATTGACAATATTTCTTTTACCATCGATGCGGGCGAGTTTGTGGCAATTATGGGCTCGAGTGGCTCGGGTAAAACTACTTTGTTGAATGTAATTTCAACGATCGACCGAGTGACGTCGGGGCATATTTACGTTAATGGCGAAGATATTACCGAACTGCGTGGGGAAGATTTGAATCGCTTTCGGCGCGAAGAGTTAGGTTTTATCTTTCAAGATTTTAACTTGCTGGATTCGTTGACCGCGTATGAGAATATCGCTCTGGCACTCTCAATTCAGAACTGTCCGGCGGCAGAAATTGATGAACGAGTGAACAAAGTGGCGCGCGAGTTGAATATTCAGAATGTCTTGGAGAAGTTCCCGTATCAAATGAGTGGTGGTCAAAAGCAGCGGGTGGCTTCAGCACGGGCGATTATTACTAATCCGAAATTGGTCTTGGCTGATGAGCCAACTGGCGCGCTGGATTCCAAATCTTCACGTATGTTGCTCGAGCAATTTGAAAGTCTGAATCAAAAACTCAATGCCACGATTTTGATGGTGACGCACGATGCTTTTGCGGCTTCTTACGCTTCGCGAGTAATCTTCATTAAAGACGGTAAGATTTTTAATGAACTACGCAAAGGCAAAGACTCACGCAAACAATTCTTTGATGCAATTATTAATGTGATTACGCTGCTGGGCGGAGATTTAAGTGACGCATTATAATGCTGTTTACGTTGGAGAATAAGAAAAATGTTTACTAAACTTGCATTAAAGAACATTAAACGTAGTATTAAAGACTATGCAATTTATTTTTTCACCTTGGTATTAGGCGTTTCAATTTTTTACATTTTTAATGCGATTGAAAGTCAGACCGCAATGCTCGGTATTAATAAATCGATGTATGACATTGTGGATATGATGACGACGATTCTGTCGGGCGTTAGTATTTTTGTAGCGTTTGTACTTGGCTTCTTAATTCTGTATGCCTCGCGGTTTTTGATTAAACGCCGCAGCAAAGAATTTGGGCTTTATCTTACACTAGGTATGAGTAAGCGCAAGATTTCGCAAGTCTTGCTGCTCGAAACTTTCTTTATCGGTTTAATTTCGCTAGTAGTTGGTCTGCTACTGGGCGTAGCGCTGTCGCAGCTGACTAGTGTCTTGGTGGCAAATCTTTTTGAAGCTGATATGACCCAATTCACCTTTGTCTTCTCGTCGTCGGCGTTCATCAAAACCTTGATTTGTTTCGGAATTATTTATCTTGTGGTAATGGTATTTAATACCATCAATATTAATCGCCAGAAATTGATTAACTTGCTCGCGGGCGGCAAACAAAACGAGAAAATTAAAAATAAAAATTTGTGGCTATGCACCATTGTTTTTATCATTGCTGCGGCCATGCTAGCTTGGGCCTATTGGGCGGTGACGGCGGGCGTAGAAGATTATTTGATGCAAAACGAGAACAATGTCTTTATCGTGCTAGTGACGGGTGGTGTTGCAACTTTCCTATTGTTTTGGTCGCTATCAGGCTTGCTATTGAAGATTTTTATGAGTCTGAAAAAAGTTTATTATCACAAACTCAATTCCTTTACGCTCCGTCAATTTAGTAGCAAGATTAATACGACAGTGATGTCAATGACGATGATTTGCTTGATGCTCTTCGTAACAATTTGCGTGTTCAGCTCGGCGATGTCAATTCGAAATTCTATGAACGAAACCGCTAAGGCTAGTATGCCGGTGGATGTAGAATTTGAAGAAGCCTACCGCGTTACTGATAATCATGACGGCGTTGTGACTGTGGATATGGATGTTCAAGATGGCACAAAGGCTGGCCTAGGTGTGGAGGAGTTTTATCAGTCTAAAAATGTTAATTTAGATGATTTATTAAGTGCTAGTGGCAAATATTCGGTTTACACTTTACCAGCTTGGACCTTGCAAATGTCGCTGGGTAGTGCGTATGAAGAAATTGCGGCAGAAGTACCAGGAATTTACTACGATCGTGCCGAGAGCATTATGAAAGAATCGGATTATAATAACATCGCTAAGTTGTTTAATAATCCCGAGATCCATTTGGCCGACGATGAATATGCCGTGACGGCGAATTATGAAAACATGGTAAAGATGCGTAATCGTGGTCTTGCAACGCAGCCAGTGATTAAAATCTTTGGTCAAACTCTGAAGCCTAAATATGATGAATGTTTGGCGGCGCGCTATGAGCTTTCTACTACTGCAAATGGTAATAGTGGTCTGATTGTTGTGCCGGATAGCTTTAAATTTACGGGTGAGAATTATCACACTACGCGGGTAGTCGCTAAGTATAGTGATAAATATGATCGCCGTGAAGTAGATGCAATTTTGGAAGATAATTGGCAGCGCGCGCTCGAAAACGGTGAGATGGTCAGCTTTTGGGTGCAGACGCGCAGCGACATGATCGATAATAGTGTGGGCTTGGGTGCACTGGTAACTTTTATTGGCTTGTATCTTGGTTTAATCTTCTTGATTTCGAGTGCGGCAGTTTTAGCATTGAAGGAACTTTCTGAAAGTAGTGACAATAAAATGAAGTTTGACATGCTGCGCAAGATTGGTACTAGTGAGCGCATGATTAATCAAGCTTTGTTCTGGCAAATTGCGATCTTCTTTGGTTTTCCACTTTTGATTGCGATTATTCATTCAATCTTTGGTGTCATCTTCTGTAGTTTTGTGCTAGAAGCGTTTGGCGGCATGGACTTGTTTGCCTCAATCATGATGACAGCAGCCTTGGTCGTGGTGATTTATGGCGGCTACTTCCTAATTACTTATTTGTGTAGCCGTAGTATCATTCGTGAACATCGAGTTTAGTAATATTTTACCTAAATTATACTGAATGTGGTATAATAGGTGATATGGAAATAGCGTTACTGCTTTTATTAGTTATTGCGGTGGTGTTATTGTTGGTGCTTCTAATCCGTAAGCCCGCCACACCGAATATTGATACTTCACGACTAGAAGAAAGATTAATTCGGGTAGAAGCCGAGCTTGATAAAATCGCGCCAAAAATCGAAAATGAGTTTCGTGATAACCGTAAAGAAATCTCCGATAATTTGCAGGGCATTCAGAAAACCGTTGACATGAGAGTAAAGAGTCTACAGGACGATAACTCTAAGAAGTTGGAAGAAATGCGCATGACCGTGGATGAGAAATTGCAAAAGTCGGTAGAGCGGCGTTTCAACGAAAGTTTTAAACAAATTTCAGGCCAGCTCACCCAAGTTTATCAAGGCCTGGGCGAGATGAAAACCTTGGCGAATGGCGTCGGTGATCTCAAGAAAGTGATGGAGGGAGTTAAGACGCGCGGTATTTACGGCGAGGTGCAGCTCGGTAATATTATTTCTGATTGCATGGCTAAAGAGCAGTATGCTGAGAATATCGCCACTAAGAAGGGTAGTAACGACCGAGTAGAGTTTGCTATTAAAATGCCCGGCAAAGAAGATACTACTGTGTATCTGCCAATTGATAGTAAATTTCCGATCGAGAATTACGAACGCTTACTGGATGCCTATGAAAAAGGCAGCAAAACTGATATTGAGCTTTATCGTAAAGCTTTGGCAAATGACGTGAAGGAGCAGGCTAAAAAGATTTCGACTAAATATCTTGATCCACCAATGACTACCGATTTCGGCGTGATGTTTGTGCCGACGGAGAGCCTGTATGCTGAGGTCTTGCGAATTGCCGGTCTAAATGATGAAATTCGCCAAAAGCATAATGTGATTATTTCTTCGCCTTCGACTTTACCGGTGATTTTGAGCGGTCTCACGATGGGTTTCCGCAGCGTTGCAATCGAAAAGCGCTCGGCCGAAGTTTGGCAGACCCTGGGCGCCGTAAAAACTCAGTTTAGCAAGTTTGGCGACTTGCTCGCTGCTACGAAGAAGAAGCTAGAGGAAACGGCCAATAAGATTGGTAGTGCTGAAGTAACGTCGCGTCAAATTGAACGCAAACTCAAGTCTGTCGAAAGCTTACCGGAAAGTGAAAGCGTAAAAATGATTGGAGATTTAGAGGTTTAAATGCGTACAATTAAAGGTTATCTTGATGAATGGCGTGTACAAGAATATCTTTTGATTACGTTCTTTATTTCATGGCTGAGCTGGGGAGTACTGATTTTGCTCACGGCACTGAATATTGCTAAATTCACTGATCCAATTGGCATGATTTTCTTCGTCATCGGCGGTTTTGGCCCAACTATTTCTGCCATCATGTGTATTGATGGTAAAATGAGCCTGAAGAAAATTGTCAATTTTATTTTCACGCGCAAGAAACGCACTTTTGGCTATTCATTACTGTTTATCATTTTAGAAATTTTGGTTGTAGCTCTATCGGCGGCCGGAACTAATGCCGAAATGCCGTTATATGCTTTACCATTTGTGTTTCTAACGTGCGCGTTCGTGGGTGGTGGTAATGAAGAATTAGGCTGGCGTGGCACGATGCAGCCATTACTAGAAAAAATCTTTAGCAAGAAGATTAAAAATCCAGTCCTGAGTTTTATTGTGACTACCTTATTGGTAGGTGTGGTTTGGGCGCTTTGGCATTTGCCATTGTGGTTTGTGAGTGGTTCGACGCAGCAAAGTATTAATTTTGGTTGGTTTGCTATTGATGCGGTGATTCAGTCGTTTGTCTTAGCTTGTGTTTACCGACGCACTGGCTCGGTATTTAATTGTATGCTCTTACACGGTCTGATTAATGTTTTGATGTCATTTTTTGTGATTCAGATTAATTGGATTATGATAATTGGTACTATATTGATGGTGATTTTGGCAACGCTTTTGGCGGTATGGCCAGACCTCAAGAAAACAGCACCGAAGGTAGCTTCGTAATGGAAATAGCTAGCGAGCTTGCAACTTGGTTTTTGGTATTTCTGACTTATTCAGTTGTAGGTTGGCTAATGGAAATGGTGGCGGTGACAATTATTGATCGTAAAAAACCGACTAACCGCGGCTTTCTGATTGGCCCAATTTGTCCCATTTATGGTTTTGGTGCCATTTTTATGACCTTGTTGTTGCGTGGAGTTGATAACTTGGTAGAAATATTTTTAGTCGCGATGCTCGGCAGCGCTCTGCTCGAATATTTCACTAGTTTTGTAATGGAGAAAATGTTTCGAGTACGGTGGTGGGATTATAGTAAGAAACCTTTTAATATTCACGGACGAATTTGTTTAGAAAATCTCTTTTATTTTGGCGTGCTCGGAATCATGGTGGTGAAGCTGGGCAATCCAGTTTTGTTTGGGTTTTTCGGTGGGTTAAGCATTAGCCTGCGGCTTGGTATTGCGGGCGCTGCCCTAGTAATCATGCTAGCCGATATCTTAACTTCGCTATGGCTGATTAATGTTTGTCGAGTAACAGTGGGGACGGTGCAAATTGATGCGACGGAAGAAATCACAGAACGAGTACGGGAAATTTTGATGGGCAAAGGTAAGCTGAACCGCCGTTTAGTCAAGGCTTTTCCGACTATGGAAGCCAAAAAGAAGAAACCTAGAGCAAAGAAAGCTAAATAAAACCTTCTACGCGAAAATATTTTTGCGTGGCAAGTTCTATTTGGCTTTTTCCTATAAATGACGTATAATATATATTATGTATAGAAAGTTCGTAGAGTTCCTGAAAGATAAGAAGAGAATTTGTATCATCCAGGCTGAAAATCCGGATGGCGACTCTTTGGGTTCAGCAATTGCCTTAGATTATATTTTGTCTGAAACTGAAAATTATTTGTACTGTCCGGTAGATATTCCGAAATATTTGCGCTATTTTAAAGATTGGTCACGAGTGGAAATTGACTTTGATTATCGTGCTGATGGTTATATTATTGTGGATACAGCTTCGCAAGTATTGCTTTCTAAATTATTAGACGATGCTGCTATTAAAAATTGTCTTTATAATAAACCGGTGTTAGTGTTGGATCATCATGAAACCGAAGATGATTTGGATTTTCCGCACGAAGCCATTATTGAGGCGTTACCAGCTTGTGCAGATTTAATTTATAAAATTGCGGTTGATAATGATTTACCGATTAGTAAAGAAGCGGCTGAGGCTCTCTATATGGCGATTTCGTCAGATACGCTTGGACTTGTCAGTGCAGGGGTGACTGCTGATACGATGCGGGTAATGGCGGATTTGATTGACTTAGGTGCTAACCCAGCGGAGCTAGACGAAACGCGGCGGGAGTTTATGAAAAAGTCACCTCGGATTTTGGATTATAAGGCCGATTTGATTAAAAGAATTGAATATTCGCTGGACGGGGAATTGGCCACGGTGCATATTCCATTTGAAGAAATTCAGGAATACTCTGACGAATATAATCCGAACGTGCTAATCATTGAGGAACTGCGTTTGGTGGAGGGGGTAATTGTGGCGATTGCCGTAAAAACCTATCCTGATGGCAAGGTGACCGGCAAAATTCGCAGTAGTAAACCGGTGGCGGACAAAATCGCTGGGTTCTTTGGCGGTGGCGGACATCCTTACGCAGCTGGGTTTCGGACTTACGATATGAGCTATGATGAAGTGGTAGCCGATGTAGTAAGAATTTTGCCTGAGCTTTTGGCGGAGTGTGACGAAGATGGCGAGCCAGATCTATAACGCAGCGACATGGGTCTGGCACAAAGTACTCCGTCGACCAATCCGTCTCAAAGTTGCTTTTGATAATCAGCGTCGCGCTGCTAAAGTGACGGTAGTGTTTTTGCATGGAATCAGCGCTACTTCAAGCACTTGGCTAACTACGTTGAAACAATTTGATTTAAACTCAGACTTAAAGGAAGTGCGCTTAGTGGCGTTCGATCTTTTAGGCTTTGGTCGCTCATTAAAAGCGGATTGGCTGCAATATGACGAACAAGAATATTCATCAGCCTTGCATCTAGCGTTAAAACAGCTACATATCAAAGGTAACATAATCTTAGTAGGGCATTCCATGGGATGTTTAATTGCGGCAAATTATGTAGTGAATTTTGCGCATCCGTATGATATTAAAGAGTTGATTTTAGTCTCTCCGCCGGTTTTGATGGCGGCCGAGCTGGCTAAGTTACCAGACAAAGTCTATCTGAAGTCGTACGGATCGTTGTATAAAATCGCACGTGATGTGCCAGCGGCTGAAGTAGTAGCAAAAATAGCACAGAAATTCAGCAGTTTTCGGAGCGATTATATTAAGACTGCAGCTTTCAAAAAATCGATGGAGAATATTATTCTAAATTCGCACAACTATCAGACTTTTGTCAAAATCCATATTCCGACTCTAATTATTCATGGGCACTTTGACCCGCTGGTGATGGGTTCGAATCTCAAACGTGCAGTAAAACAAAATCCGCGTTATCTTAAATATATCGGCGTAATTGGACAACACGATATATCGGTCGGAAAACGTGTTAAAATATTAGAAGAAATAAAGAAAGTATTGAAAGATGAAACTATTTAATACCTTATCACGTAAACTAGAAACTTTTAGACCATTTAATGACCAGGAAGTAAAGATTTATACCTGTGGGCCAACCGTCTATAGTTATCCGCATATTGGTAATTTCGCTTCCTATATCTACTGGGATTTATTAGTGAGAACGCTACTTGCGAATGGTTATGGCGTGAAGAGAGTCTTAAATTTAACCGATGTGGGCCATCTTACATCTGATGCGGATGATGGTGAAGATAAAATGGAAAAAGGCGCGCGTCAGAGTGGCGAGAGTGTCTGGGCAATAGCTGAGAAATATATTCAAATTTTCCAAAAAGATTTCTGCGAGCTGAATTGTCTTCCGCCTGAGATTTGGGCACGCGCGACTGATTATATTGAAGCCGATAAAGAAGTTGTTGATATATTAACGGAGAAAGGCTATACTTATCCGACTAAGGACGGAATCTATTATGATACGAGCAAGTTTGCTAAGTATGCGGATTTTGCCAGATTAGATTTAGACAACCTCAAGGCTGGCGCGCGTATAGAATATTCCAACGAGAAAAAGCACGCTTCAGATTTTGCGGTCTGGAAGTTTATTCAGCTAGGCGAGCAACATGCTATGCGTTGGCAATATTTAGATCGTGATGGCTACCCGGGCTGGCATTTGGAATGTTCGACCATTATTCATCAAGAATTAGGTGAGACAATAGATATTCATTGTGGTGGTATTGATCATATTCCGGTGCATCACACCAACGAAATTGCTCAAAGTGAGGCGGCGTTCGATAAACAGCTCGCTAAATATTGGCTACATTGTAATTTCTTAACGATTGATAAACAAAAAATTTCAAAGTCGCTTGGCAATATTTGGACCTTGGCGGACTTGCAAGAACGTGGCTATACGGCGATGGATTTCAAGATGTGGGTACTGCAAGGACACTATCAGTCCGAGCGCGATTTTAATTTTGAAAACTTGGAAGCAGCACGGGTACGGAGATTGAATTGGCGCAATCGGATTGCTGAAATCTATCAAAATGAAGATGAAAACCGAGAGGCCGATTTCGCCCCGATCCTAGAGGCTGTGAGTGATAATCTGAATTCCCCCAAAGCTTTTGCATTGATCGACGAAATTAAGGACGTGGATTTAAGCTTTTGGCAGCAAGTGGATGATTTGTTGGGCTTGAATCTAATTCATGATGCACCGAAAATCGATGCAGAAACCCAAAATTTGATTGATTTACGTAACGATGCCAAACTAAAACGTGATTTTATAGAAGCAGATCGGATTCGTGATGAGCTGGCGGCACGTAATATTGCCATTAAAGATACGGTGAATGGACCAATTTGGCAATATCTGAAATAAGTGATGGTTTAGGGTTAGATTAAGTAAGTTGTGGTAAAATAATTTTATGGGAAAAGTTATTGAAGTTAGAGACTTGGTCAAAGTCTATGGAAAAAGATCAACTGCTTTTCAGGCCTTGAAGGGGATTGATTTAGATATTGAAGAGGGTGAATCGGTGGCGATTGTTGGTAAATCGGGCTCCGGTAAGTCAACTTTGATGCATTTATTAGCGCTTTTGGATAAACCAACCGCCGGTACAATCAAAATTGATGGTATTGATTCAACCAAGCTGAGCGGGCGCGAGTTAAATAAGCTGCGTAACCGGACTTTTGGGTTTGTGTTTCAACAGTTTTTTATGAACCCAAGCGATACAGTACTAGAAAATGTGGTTTTGCCGCTCAAGATTGCAGGCGTGGGCGCGCGGGAGCGACGTAATTTGGCCACTAAAGCTCTGACAACGGTAGGATTAGAAGAGCGTATGAAGTTTAAAGCCAATGATCTTTCGGGCGGTCAGAAGCAGCGCGTTTGTATTGCGCGGGCGATTGTTAATAGCCCAAAAATTCTCTTTGCCGATGAGCCAACTGGTAATCTTGATTCCGGTACTGGCGAAAAAGTAATTGATTTATTATTCGGGTTGAATAAAGAAAAAGGTGTAACCTTGATTATTGTGACGCATGATGAAGATTTAGCTAAGCTCTGTGATCGTCAAGTGCGAATTATGGATGGTGAGATTGTAAACGGTCTTGAAGGCGAGCCAAAAGGTGAGTGGGTAGATGGTAAATGGAAAATGAAGGTTCCGGCAGAGGAGGGCAAGAAGTAATGAGTATCTTTGAAAGTATTTATACTGCTAATCACAACTTATTGCGCAATAAGGCGCGCACCTTGCTGACAGTTTTAGCGATTTTCATTGGTAGTTTTACGATTGTTTTGAACGCTGCAATTAATACTGGCGTGAACGCTTTTATTGACGGCCAAACGGCTAGTTTGGGTGGCGAAGATTTTATTATGGTTATGCCGGAAGGCTCAATCAACGCGATGAGCAGTATGATGGGTACTGGCAGTAGTGAGCCGCAAGAATATAATCCCAATCAAACCCTATCGGCTTTTACGGATAAGCAGTTGGAAGAATTGAAGAAGATTGACGGGATTGATGACAATTTGTATGTGAAGAAGAATTTGTCAGTTGAGTATATTACTAGTGATAAGACCGATAAGAAATATATGATTAATGTTGGCGCCATGCCACCAGGTGATTTTCATATTGCTGCCACAGCCGGTGGTTTACCAGATGACAATAGTGATGAATATCAAATTATGCTAGAACCAGGTTATGCTAAGGTACTAGGATTTGAATCGGATGAAGACGCCATTGGTAAAACTGTAACCTTAGTTGCGCTTGATGCGGCGACCGAAAAACCGTTGCAGTTTAAGGCTAAGGTGGTGGGCGTGCAGGCTCAAGGCGTAGTAGCAGTAAACGGCTCGGTGATATCGCGTAAACTTGAAGAGGATATGTACAATAAAGTCTATGCGACTTTAATGCAGCATTATCCGAATCAAAATATCGATTCTGTCTATATGATTTATACACGTTTTGATACTTCTAAATATACCGAAGCTGAAATCAAAAACATGCTTAAAGAGCATGGATTCTATGGTGTGACGGTGTCGGATATGATGGGTACGATTCGAACTTTCTTTGATACAATTATGATCGTCTTTACGATATTTGGTGGCATTGCTCTGCTGGCGGCAGCGATCGGTATTATTAATACTCTCTTGATGTCGGTAGAAGAACGCACGCGCGAAATTGGTCTTGATAAGGCTCTAGGCATGTCTTCGGGTAAGATTTTCTTGAATTTCTCGCTTGAAGCCATTGCGCTAGGTTTCTGGGGGTCGGCCATCGGCGCATTGTTTGCCATTGGTATTGGTAGTTTGGCAAATTTTGTCGTTCACCAGCCGGGCGGTTTTCTGGAAGTCTTCCCGACTTTCGACTTATTTAAGTTTACGCTGGGAAATCTCTTGCCGATTATCTTGGTAGTGATGTTGATTGCCTTTATTGCTGGTACGGTGCCAGCTTGGAAAGCAGCGCATAAGAATCCGATTGATGCATTGAGATATGAATAAACTGTAACAAACGCGGTTGTGGGCAAGTAAAAATATTAAGGTACAGATATAACAGCAAAAGTCATGAGTAAACCAGTTAAAACTATCACTGAGCCAGTAAAAGTTGAGAAGCTAATCCCAGGAGGACAAGCTCTCGGTACGCTTGCAGATGGTAAAAAGGTGATGCTGTGGGGAGCGCTGCCAGGCGAGACTGTAACGGAATGGCGGGTGATGAAAGAAAAAACCAGTTACGCGGAAGGTATTGCCATTAAAATAGAGCATCAGGCGGAGGAGCGTGTGGCGCCGGCCGATAGCTGTTATTTGTCAACTTCGCCTTGGCAAATTATGACTTATGACTATGAGTTAGCGCAGAAACGGGAACTTTTGCAGGAAATTTTGCGACAGCAGAAAATCGATTGTTCGAATACTGAGATTAACGCGGTAGCAACGAATGGACAAGACTTTTATTATCGCAATAAAATGGAATATGCCTTGTACTATGACAAGGCTGCGCAGAAGATTTTTCCAGCATTTCGGGCGCGCGGTTCACATCTTAAGTTGGCAGTGCAAAAGTCGAGCTTGGAACGCCCAGAGATTTGGGCGCAGGCCGAGCAGATCATCGCAGATTTAAATGCACGTGGCGAGGACGCACGCCGGTATCAGTCATTGCTGCTGCGTTGCAACCAAAAAGGGGAGGTAAGTGGCGGCTTGTTTGAAAATCGCCAGCCGCGACCAGTTTTTAAGAATCTCACTGATCAAATTCTCGGTCAAACTTATACTTATTCGCCAAATGGCTTCTTTCAAATCAACTTGCCGGTTTATGAGATGGTACTTACGGAAATTAAACAGTGGATTCGGACCGGGAAAGTACTGGACTTGTATGCTGGCGTGGGTACAATTGGCCTATCAGTAGCGCGGGACCGGGATTTGACTTTGGTAGAATGTGATCAATCGGCTTATCATGAGCTAGAGCGCAACTCTGCCGATACGAAGGCCCGACCAGTATTAGCAAAGTCGGAAGACGCCCTGGAATATATTGCGCCCGATCAGACCGTGATTGTCGATCCACCGCGGGCCGGTTGTTTTACTACGGTGATTGAGAAATTTCTAGAAGTGTTACCAGAGCGGATTATTTATCTTTCTTGTAACCCAATTACACAGGCACGCGATTTGGTGGGATTGCAAGCTAAATATCGTATTCAGAAAATCGCGCCTTACAATTTCTTTCCGCGTACGCCACATTTAGAGAATTTAATTGTTTTGGAGCGCAAAGACGGTTAAAAATGTCTTGCAATATAAAATTGCGTCAGCAAAAATAGAATCAGTAAACGGAGCAAAAGTCAATGCCACTAAACCAAGAACAGCAAAAAGCAGTTGAATATTTGAGCGGGCCGTTGTTGGTACTGGCGGGGCCGGGTACTGGTAAGACTCAACTTTTGTCGGCCAAGGTGGCTTACATTCTGGAAAACGTGGATGCGCAGCCGGAGAACATTCTCTGTCTAACTTTTACCGAAGCGGGAGCGCAAAATATGCGCGATCGCTTGCAGAGTATGATTGGCAAGGCGGCGCTAGATGTGAATATTCATACTTATCATGGTTTTGGTACGAACATTCTAGAGCGTTATAAAAACTATGCCGAGAATTTCGATCGTAAGTTAGAAGCGCCAATTGATGATACGCGGAAGTATAAAATTATTCACGAGATTCAGCAGAATTTGCCGGTGAACGATATTTTGCGTGATGCAGATACTAAAGATTTGATTGATACAATTAGTAGTGCCAAGTCGGCGCGTCTCACTGCCGAAGATTTGAAAAGAATCGCGGAGCAAAATATCCAGGATAGTATTGAGCTAGCCAATGCGATTTCGCCGATTTTACTAGAGCTAAAACCGCGCGAAAAAGCTGAAACAGCGATTGCAAAAGTTTATCAACCGATCCTGGAAGTGCTCTTAGAGCGTAGTACGCCGGAGCCGATTGTCGGTAATATTGAACGAATCGCGAATGTATTGGCAAAGGATCTGCATAAGGTAATTACGGAAGTACAGGCGGCCGAAAAGCCAAGCGTAAAGCAGCTGACTGATTGGAAAACTAAGAACTTAGAAATTTACGTACGTGATGCGAAGCATCCAGAGATTAAAAGTTATCGTCTGAAAGATCATATTGCAAATCTCAAACTCTATTCGCTGAGCCAAATTATGCAAAAGTACGAAACGGCTTTGCAAGCGAGCGGCCTGTATGATTTTGACGATATGATTGAATGTGCGATTAAATATCTTAAAACGGATGCCGGATTTCGGATGCAACTCTCGGAACAATTTCAATATATTCTGCTCGATGAATTTCAGGATACCAATGCTTCGCAGTTTGAGCTAATTAAACTACTGACGGATTATGAAAAGCCGGTGGTGATGGCGGTGGGCGATGATGATCAGGCGATTTTTGAATTTCAGGGCGCAAATGCTTCTAACTTGCGTGATTTTCAGGATTATTATCATGCCGAGATTATCACTTTGCTAGATAACTATCGTAGTAGTGGCGAGGTATTAGGATTATCGCGCAAAATCGCTGAGCAAATTGACGATAGCTTTGCTAAGAATTATCAAATTGATAAAACTTTGCGTTCGATGCAGGATGTCTGGCGAGGCGAGCAGCTGTTGCCACCGCAAGTAGTGCGGCACGAATTTGCTGGTACGGTGGCGGAGTATTATTGGATTGCCCAGGAAATTCGGCGGTTGGTGGACGCAGGCGAGAATCCGAATGAAATTGCAGTGATTGCGCCCAAACATAAAAACATTGCGCCACTGTTGCCATACCTCAAGGCGCAGGGTTTGGATGTCACTTACGAAAAACGCGATAACATTTTAGTTGACCCGAAGATCGCGGAGATTATTAAACTGGCGCGGTTTATGTATCAATTGTCGCAGCGCCAACAGCCGGTGGAATATTTGCTAGAGATTTTATCGTATCCATTTTGGCAAGTGTCGCCGACGGTAGCACTGAAGGCGGTGGAGCAAAAATGGGGCGTACATAAAAGTGTAGTAGATTATTTGGCTGGTGATCCACAATTGGAACAAATTGCTCACTTGTTGGCTGGCCTAGCTACGGTGGCCGAAACGGCGCCACTGGAGTTATGGCTGGATTATCTCGTTGGTAATGCAGAGTTTGGTACAGCAGAAATTACTACCGGTAATAATGTTAGCCAGCCAACTATGTTTAATCTGGAAACTGGTCAGCCAATTATGCAAAATCCAGCAGCCGGTACACTTGTCTCACCGATTTTGTCATATTATCAGGCGCATTGTAGCGAAGTGGAGCTACTGGAGTTTTATGAGAATTTAGCCACGCTGCGTCAAAAAGTCTCAAGCTACGTGCGGAGTTTGCAGCCAGATGAATCACGCATTTTGCGTCTCAAAGATTTTGTGGCAGCTTTGGATGATTTTGAGCTGGCGCAAACGGAAATTATGCGCGTAAGCGTTTATCGCGATAGTGGCCGTGCGGTGCAAGTGATGACTAGCCACAAGAGTAAAGGGCTAGAATTTAAGCATGTTTTTCTGACTTCGGTGGACGACGCTTCTTGGGGCAAATCGAAAGGGAATAACAATAAGTTAGTGCTGCCGAAGAATCTTACTCAGATTCGGCATACTGGCAATACCGATGGCGAAAAGCTACGCTTGTTCTTTGTGGCGATTACGCGAGCTAAGGAAAGCTTAATCATGACTAGCGCCATGCGTAAAGAAGACGGTAGTGATAATATGCGCTTGCGTTATTTGTCTGAAAGTAGCCGCGATAGCGACGAACAGAAGTCACCGTATTTGCTAGAGCCGGTACAAAACATTGTTTTGCATGATGATCTTACTGTAGCGGAGAAGATCGAAACTCTGCGGCTCAATTGGGTGTCGGCTTACCAGAAGTTGGAGCCGGAGGCAATGGCGGTTCTAGCTGAGCGCATGAAAGACTATCGCCTCAGCGCGACAGATTTGACGGGCTTTATTGATATTATTTATGCGGGGCCGCAGGTGGTTTATCAACGTAAGGTGCTGCACGCGCCGGCAGAACCGGCAGATTTCTCGATGTGCTATGGTACGGTTTTACATACGGTGTTTGAACAGGTGACCTCGCGCGGTTTAGATGATACGCAGGCTCTAGAAGTATTCCGGAATGAAGCCAAGCAAGCCGACCTTGATGATGCCGGTCGTAAAGATCTCCTGGATAAAGGTGAGCGCAGCCTAAAGATTGCCCTGCAAGAGTTTGGTGGAATTTTGCGCCATGAGCATGCACGAGCCGAGCTAAATTTATCGCCGGAGCGTTTGAATTTTAATGGCGTGCCGATTACTGGACAGATTGATCATCTGGAAATCAATCCGCAAGCCAAAACCATTGAGGTCTATGATTTTAAGACTGGCAAATATTACGACAAAAAATGGGATAGTCAGCCGAGTTTATATAAATATCGCTTGCAGCTAGGTTTTTATAAGTTGATGCTGAACTTGTCACGTAATTATCGAGATTATAAAGTCACCAAGGGACATATCCTTTTCGTGACGCCGGATAACGACGATAAGGTATACGATAAAGTTTATGAGTTTAATGAAACGGACGACGCTGAGCTAAAGCAGCTCGCAAAAGCTGTCTATGCGCATCTCATTAGTCTGGATTTTGTGCAAAATGATGAATTATTTATTGAAGCGGATAAGTCCCGCACCATGAAGCAAGTCCGAGAGTTTATCGAAAAAGTAGTAAAGAAGTAAAACACCCTTGACAAAACGTTTATGGTGTGATACAATAGAGATAATCCAACTACGTTGGATAGCATGCTAGTGGTAAAAGTATCGCAAATACCCTAACCGCTCTCTACTTTTGCCACTAGCGTGTGCTCTTTAACTTCTGTTGTTTTGGCATTAACCCAGCAAGATTGCCTCGCATTGTTTAGCGCGAGCTAGCAAGACTTCCAAAAACTGCAGTAATCTCAGCGTTAATTCGGTGATATTTTGAAAGGATGTGATAATGTGGGGATTTTCGATGATATGATGAGCGACGTCTTTGGCTCTAGTGCGAAACCCCAAGAACCGACTGCGCGGTCTTCTGGCGGCTTAATGGACACGCTGTTTGGCGGATTTAGCACAACTGGCCATGTCAGCGGCGGATCATCTGGCGGTTCCAGCTGGATCGATACCATGTTCGATGGCTATCGCGTGGATCCACCGGCGCCGCGTCAGCAATCTGGCGGACTGTTTGGCTCTAGCCGTCCTGAAGTCGGCTTGGGCGGCTATCGGGAACCAATTTTGCCGGCCGCTTCACAGGCGGTGGGCTATGGTGGCCAGCGGTTTTCCAGTCAAGCTCAGGCTGACATCAGCCAGTGTATCAGCGGGCAGGTCTGTGATCCCGACACTAACTACTGCGGTACAGTGGCGGAAATCTACGCCGCTTATCTGCGAGAAGGGCGCGACCCAAAACGGCTGGTCGAGCGCTTCAAAAAACGGTGGTAAACTGTCAGTAAATCTGGTGGTGCGCTTCGACTCTAAGCCAGTTTGGCGCCAGCTGCATCAGGTAACTCATAAAACAACAGAATCCCCTACGACGGCCTGCGGGCCGTCTTTTTATGCGCTGGTATTAACTTGATAAACCCAGCAACCGTAATAGTGGCGCAAATGCCATCAAAAAACCTCCCACGTGAGGAGGAATTTTGGAATCTATAGAGACTATTTAGCGATAGCTTCAGCCTTGGCAGCCTTTTTCTCGGCCTCTTTTTCGGCTTTCTTGGTTTTATTGCCCAGAGAAGCACGCAGCTTAGCAGCACGCTCGGCGCGAGCCTTAAAGCGATCAACGCGACCTTCGGTATCAATAATCTTCTCTTCACCAGTAAAGAATGGATGTGAAGCGGAAGAAATCTGCACCTTGATCAACGGGTATTCTTGACCATCTTCCCACTTGATAGTCTCTTCGCTAGTGGCAGTCGAACGAGTGAGGAATTTATAACCAGCGGCTTCGTCCATAAAGACAACATAGCGATAATCTTGTGGTTGTGAAACTTTTTTACTCATAACTGTAGTTAATTATATCAAAGTTTAGCTAAACTGTAAAGCCTAAAAATCGGCGTCATAATTATCCCGCCTAGTATTATAGCGGATTGGGATATAAAATCAGCATAAAAGCTTGCGGAAGGGTTCGATTTCTGGCATAGATGGGCAAAGCATGTTATAATTATGTTGTTGGACGCAAAATCCAGGTATTTTAAGATTGAAAGAAGAAGGTGAGTGGCAAATAGCTAAACGTGGGACATAGGCCGAGTGGTTTAATTACAGAAGGAGTGATTAGCTTGAAGAAAATCGAATTGCACTGCCATTTTGATGGTTCGCTAAGCCCGGCGCTGGCTGAAGAGCTGCTGGGTAGACCGGTCAAAATGACTTGCAGCGGCAACGGTAATTTGGCAGAATACCTAACTAATTTTGGGCTGCCAATTCAGCTGCTGCAGACTCGCGAAAACCTGACCAACTTCGCTCACCGGCTAGCTGAGGATTTGGTGGCGGATGAGGTTATCTATGCCGAAATTCGGTTTTGCCCGATGCTGCATTTGCAGCAAGATTTGACACCGGTAGAAGTAATCCAAGCGGTTTTGGAGGGGTTGCGGCAAGTACCCAAAGTAAAGACCAATTTGATCCTCTGTATGATGCGAAATTTGCCGTTTGCGGATAATGTCGAGGTAATCAACCTGGCCAATACGTTTAAGGGGCGCGGCGTGGTAGCAATCGACCTGGCAGGCGATGAAGCGGCGCGCACCAACGCCGATCCGGAGTTTGCAGAACTCTTTCGGCGGGCTAGTATTAATGGCATTCCGTTTACGATTCATGCTGGCGAGGCTGATTGTTTTAGCGGCGTGAATGAGGCAATCAGATTGGGCGCCAAGCGCATTGGGCATGGTGTACGAGCAATTGAATCCGAGTATACGGTGCAGCAGTTGGTAAAACATCATATCCCCCTAGAAGTCTGCCTGAAGAGCAACCTCGATACTGGCATCTACTCCACCATTGGTGAGCATCCGATCCGTAAGCTGTTTGGCGCCGGCGTGACAGTAACCATCAATACGGATAATCGGACGGTTTCCGGCACCACGCTGACCGAGGAATACGACCGGCTGCAGCAGTGTTTTGGTTTTACCGAGCGCGAGCTGCTGTATTGCAATCTCTGTGCGGCGCTATGTTCGTTTGCAGACGCTACGCTGAAAGTCCAGCTCTGCGTGGAGCTACTGGAGGATTACCACTTGTTGTGTGCTTCGATAACCAGATAGGAGTGTGGTCTCATGATTGGAGATAGTCAAGAAAACTGGGGCCGGGCCGTAGCTAAGCATGAAGAGCTAGCTGAGCAGCGCGTGCAGAATTTGATGTCTAAGCTGGAGGCGGACGGGTTTTACTGTGAGCGCGACCGCGAGTCGAAGGTGACGGCAATCTGGATTTGGCCAAAACACCCGATCCGAAAACCATCGGAAGGTGTTGCCGCTCCAGATTTGACGGTTGATGATACGTTGGCAGGCTACTTGAAGGAGCAAGGCTTCTTTTAATCGTACAAAATTCTTAAAGCTCGGCTGCGGCCGGGCTTTTTAATGGATAGAATTAATTAGCGCTGGAATTAATCTGAAAATCGCATGGTTTTCTTGACATTTCTTTCTAGTTGAATTATAATGAAAGAGTATTAAACTAAATGAAACAGCTATGGGAGGTATCCTGACATTTAGTAAGTGATATAGTTGCTGATATCGGTGATTTCGCACCAAAACGAGATGACGCCATCCAGTAAATGTTATAATTGCTGCTAATGTCGACCCCGTAGCCTAAGAGAAAGGAATACCAAATGACTGTCGATCCAAAAAATATCGATATGAAAGCCCTGCTAGAGGCGGGTGCGCATTTTGGCCACAAAACTAGCCGCTGGCACCCAAAGATGGCGCCATATATTCACAGCAAGCGCCAAGGTGGGCACATTATTAACCTTGAGAAAACTGCTGAAGCGCTGGAGAAGGCCTTGCCAGAGCTCACCAAGATTGCCGCAAGCGGCAAGAAAGTACTTTTCGTTGGTACCAAGAAACAGCTCAAGGATGCCACTAAGGCTGCTGCAGAGTCAGTTAATATGCCTTACGTAACGGTGCGCTGGGTTGGCGGTATTTTAACTAATGTTGATACTGTTAATAAGCAGATTAAGAAGCTCAAGGATTTGGAACGCCGCATGGCTTCCGGTGAACTCGAAGCTCGCTATTCTAAGCTGGAAGTGCAGCGTTATCAAGAAGAGATTGACCTCCTCAATGAACGCTATGGCGGCATTAAGGAGATGAACGAGCAGCCAGCCGCTCTGATCGTGGTTGATGCCTGTCAAGACAAGAACGCTATCAAAGAGGCTAATACCTTGAAAATTCCAGTATTTGCAATTACTGACACCAATGTCGATCCTACCAATATCGACTATGTAATTCCAGCTAATGACGACGCCATTAAGTCTGTTCAATTATTGTTGGATTACTTTACCGCTGCCATTAAGGCTGGCGAAGGCAAGCAAGAAGCTTAAACCTTACACTTAGTTACAGGTTTGACGTTTTGCTAACAGGGGTGGAAAATAGCCAAACTTGTCACTAACTTACGAGTTTATCAAAAAAAAGGAGGAATATGAGCAAAGAAGAAATCAAAGAAAAAGCCGGTGAGGTGAAGGCGATTTCGATTGAGCTAATTAAGAAATTGAAGGAACTTTCGGGCGTAGGTTTGACTGATGCGAAGCAAGCGTTGGTCGAGGCCAAAGGTGATTTTGACAAGGCGCTTGAAGCTATGCGCAAAAAAGGCATGACTAAGGCCGAGAAGCGCGGCGATCGCGAAACTCGTGAAGGCATTATTGAGTCTTACATTCACGACGGTCGCTTGGGTGCGATTGTAGAAGTGAATTGCGAGACTAGCTTCGTAGCTAAGACCGAAGAATTTAAGAACTTGGCACACCAAATTGCCATGCAGGTAGCTTCGATGAATCCGGTATATGTCTCAATTGAAGACATCCCAGAAGACATCTTGAACGCTAAGAAGAAAGAATTTGAAGAGAAATTTAAAGGTCCAGAAAATATGAAAGACCAAATCATTAATGGTCAGGTCAAGAAGGCCTTCTCGGAGCAAGTTTTAATGGAGCAGCCATACATTTTGGATGACAATCTGACGGTTGCACAATTTATCAAGGAAGCAATTGCTAAGACCGGCGAAAACATCACCGTACGCCAATTCAAGCGTCTTGAGCTAGGTGTGACTGAATAATATACAGAGTGGATTCGCCTTGCCACTGGGGTAGGGCGAATTTTGCTACAGTCAAGAGAAACTAACTTTATTAAGGAGAAAAATATGTTTGATGATGGCGAATATCGCAAAGCAATGGAGGCCGCAGTTGTCCGCTTTAATGACGAGATGAAAAAAGTGCGGACTGGCCGGGCACATCCAGATATGCTAGCAACCATTAAGGTGGAAGTCTATGGCCAATACATGCCGCTGAATCAGGTGGCAAATGTGACAGCGGTAGATGCCACGCTACTTCAAATTACTCCGTTCGACCCTAGCACGATCCAGGCAATCGCTACGGCGATTCGTTCGGATGCGGCGCTAGGTCTCAATCCCGCTGACGATGGCCGCGTAGTACGCGTACCGGTGCCACCATTGACCGAAGAGCGACGCAAAGAGATTGTTAAATCCGCTTCCAGCAAGGTAGAAGATGCTAAAGTGGCGATTCGCAACGTTCGCGAAGATGCACGCAAAGAGTTAAAGACGGCGGAATTGCCTGAAGATGTCAAGAAGCGAGCTGAAAAAGATATTGACGAACTCACTAAGACTTTTACTGACAAAATTGATGCGGCTTTCAAAGAAAAGTCTGCGGAGATTATGAAAATCTAATGGCGGAAAATAAATTAACTCATCTTGGCTTTATTTGTGATGGCAACCGTCGCTGGGCGCGAGCTCAGGGCTTGCCAACTTTGGAGGGGCATCGTCGTGGGTTTGATAAAGTCGATATGATTATTGATGCCCTGCAGGGCACAGAGGTGGAATTTGTTTCATTCTTTGTCTTTAGCACTGAAAACTGGGATCGATCGCCCGAAGAAGTTGATTATTTAATGAAGCTGATTGGCGATAAAATTGGTAGTTTGGCCAAGAAAGCTAAGCGAAATAGTATGCGGATCATTCTAATGGGGCGGCCAGAACCAGTAGAGCCAAAGCTTTGGCAAAAACTACTCAAGGTAGAAGCCGACACTAAGGATAACACCGGTCTCACCGCTTGTTTTTGCTTTAACTATGGTGGCAAATGGGAAATTGCTGACGCAGCGCAGAAAGCTTGTGCGGCAGGCGAGACGGATTGGACACCTGAAAGCTTTCGCAAGTACCTCTATCATCCCGAAGTGCCAGATTGCGATTTGATTGTGCGCACCAGTGGCGAAGAGCGGATTTCTGGTTTTCAGCTCTGGCGAGCGGCGTATGCAGAATTTCTTTTCATTACTAAACACTTCCCGGCACTCGAAAAATCTGATGTGATAGCTGTGATCGACGAGTTTCATAGTCGACAGCGCAGGTTCGGGAAATAGTAATACTACACGAATATATTTCTGGAGGGGGTCTGGAGCTACGATACGCCAGGAAGAAAAATATTCGTGTATATTTTTATTGTCTTTTTAAGCTTTAATAAGCAATTTATGCTAAAATGAGTATATGAATATTGTTTTTGGGGTAATAATTGGTCTGCTAATTTTAATGGTTCTAGTGGTGGCGCATGAGTTTGGCCACTTCATTATGGCACGTCGCAATGGCGTAAAGGTCAACGAGTTTGGTATCGGATTTCCGCCCCGCGCGATCGCTTGGGTGAAAAAAGAAGTTGAAGTAAATGGCGAGAAGAAACTAAAATGGGTACGCATTCCGAAAGAGGATTGGGAAAAGAAGCAAGATAGCTTGATCTTTAGCATCAACTGGCTGCCAATTGGCGGTTTTTGCTCGCTGGATGGGGAGTCCGCGGCCGATAAGCGTAAAGGCACTTTCGGTGCGGCTAGTTTTTGGGCTAAGACCAAGATTCTCTTTGGCGGCGTGATCATGAACTGGCTAGTGGCGTTTGTGATTTTGACGATACTAGCACTCACTGGTATGCCGCAGTTCCTCGACCATCAGTTTTATCTAAGTCAAGACGCACAAGAAATTTTTGACACTAAAGGCATCGTAGTGGCCGATGTGATGGCGGATTCGCCGGCAGCTGCAGCTGGTTTTGAAAAAGGTGATATTATTGTCAAGGCTGGCGATACCGAAGTAATCATGCCGACTAATGTTACCGAGTATGGTAAAGCTAATGCCGGTAAAGAAGGCAAATATATAGTTGATCGTAATGGTGAAACTAAGGAACTGACGGCCAAGCTTAACGACGAGGGGGCTGAGTATGTGCTGGGTGTGAGCATGTCGGGCTATGGCCAAAGGTTTATTCGCTCAACCTGGTCGGCGCCAATTGTGGGGGCTGGCCTCACAGTACAGCTAACCGGTGAGACTTTTCGGAGTTTAGGTGAGTTAGTTTGGAATTTGATTTCTGGCGTGGCGCGACAGTTTAGTTTTAACGGTGAAGTGCGCGAAGCGGGCAGAGTTGATATCGGTGCGGCTGGCGATTCGGTTTCTGGCCCGGTCGGTATTATTGGTGTAATCTTTCCGGCTTTTGCAGGAGCAGGAGCCGCGAATCTTGCGTTCTTGACGGCACTTATCTCGGTCTCGCTAGCCTGTATGAACGTCTTGCCGATCCCAGCGCTGGATGGTGGTCGCTGGCTTCTGATTGCAATTTATAAACTGCGTAAGAAAGAACTTACCAAAGAAAAAGAAGAGAAAATTGTTTCGCGTGCATTTATGGTACTATTTGGCTTAATTATTATCGTGACGGTTTTAGACGTCATAAGGTTGTTCTGATATGCAAAAGACAAAATCTCAGCCTAAAAGGCGGATCACTAAGCAGACTGTTTACTTTACGGTTTTTGTGGTGGCCTGGTCAATTTTGGCGACTATCGCCGCACAATATATTATTGCTTTGCCGATGACTTTCTTATTAGGGTCGGCAGTTAACCAGCCGAGCTGGATGCTGTTATATTATGTCCTGACTTACGCTCTGAGTTTAACGTTAGTGATTTTAGTACCGCCACAAGTGCTGAAGTTGTATCGTCAGCGCCATGCCGCGAAGTTGGATCCGGGTGCTGATAAGGCTGAGGCGTCTACTTCTAAGGTCGCTGTCAGTAGCGTAAAGATGGATAATCTTGAGGTGCTCAGTAAAGACTTGGAAGTCACCGCTAATGATATGGGCGTTCAAAACCTACCGACTTTTGTGGATTTAGGTTTGGCGCCGGTTGGCTATGCAGTTTACTTAGTGCTAGCTACAATTTTAACTTATCTTATGAGTATTTTTACTTGGTTTGATGCGAATCAAGCACAGGATGTAGGTTTTGGCTATTACATTACCGACATCGATCGGATTTGTGCGATGCTAGCAGTAGTTTTTATTGCGCCACTGGCAGAAGAGCTGATTATGCGTGGTTGGCTCTACGGCAAATTGCGGCGCAAGTGGGGGATTGTGGCGGCAATGTTGCTAACCTCATTAGCTTTTGCGGTGATGCATGGACAGTGGAATGTAGGAGTTAGCGTGTTCGCGCTAAGTATTGTGCTCTGCACGCTGCGTGAAATCACGGGCACGATTTGGAGCGGAGTTTTGCTACATATGCTATCGAACGGCATTGCGTTTTATTTGCTCTATATCGCCATATAGAATGGTGTATCAGTTTGCCTTTTTCTCCTAGAGATAATTGTATTGACAGATTTTGGTGCTGGCTAGGTAAAAGTATGCTATAATATCGGTATTATGCGTTTTAGTAAATCATTCATCAAGACTTTACGCAGTGCGCCGAAAGACGAAACTGCGCGTGGAGCGCAATATTTGAGCCGCGCTGGATTTGTACATAAAGAACTCGCGGGGGTTTATGATTATTTACCATTTGGCTTAAGAGTGCTCGATAATATTAAACGAGTAGTACGAGAGGAGCTAGATCAAATTGGCTGCCAAGAAGTACTGCTTTCGACTTTGCAGAATCCGGAGCCATGGCAAAAGACTGATCGTTGGGATATCGAAAAGATGGATATTTGGTTCCGCACCACTTTAGCGGCCGGCGGTGAGCTTGGTTTAGCGCCAACGCACGAAGAGCCGCTAGTAGAACTCATGAAAACTTATATCTCGAGTTATAAAGATCTACCATGCGCAGTTTATCAGATTCAAACGAAGTTTCGTAATGAACTAAGAGCTAAGTCGGGCATTATGCGCGGTCGTGAGTTTATTATGAAAGATCTCTATAGTTTTGCTGCTACTGAAGAAGATCATGACAAGTTTTATCATAAAGCTGAAGTTGCTTATAAGAAGATTTATGATCGCCTAGGGATTGGCGCTGAGACTTATCAAACTTTTGCCAGTGGCGGAGTTTTCTCCAAATATAGCCACGAATTCCAGACACTAACAGACGTGGGTGAAGACACGATTTACTTTAATGCTGATAAAAGCGTGGTTTTGAACGAAGAAGTCTTAAACGACGAAGTTTTGGCTGAATTTAAGGTCAAACGTGAAGATTTACAATCGGCTAAGGCTTCGGAAGTCGGCAATATCTTTACACTGAAGACTAAATATTCAGAGCCGCTCGATTTGAAATTTACTGACCAAAATGGTGAACGCAAAACGGTCTTGATGGGGTGCTATGGTATTGGTGTATCGCGCTTGATGGGTGTGATTGCCGAGAAATTGTCCGATGATAAAGGTTTGGTCTGGCCTGAAGAGGTGGCGCCATTTAAGTACTATTTAGTGCAAATTGGCGAAAAATCGCAACGTTTGGCGGAAGATACTTATCAAGGTCATGAAGACGAAATTTTGTTTGATGATCGTGATTTGCGACCAGGTGAGAAATTTGCTGATAGTGAACTGATTGGTATACCTTATCGTGTGGTCATATCGGATCGCGGTTTAGAGAAAAATGAAATTGAAGTAACCAAGCGTAGTACCGGAGAAACGCGCACCTATCCGGTTGGAGATTTCGATTTAAGCCACATTGTCTTCTAAAGCATCGCCCCGACCTCAGCGCCGGGGCGGTTTACTGAAGCTTAAAAATGTCGGATTTTAAGCAGAAAAACTATTGACTTTAGATTTAAACTATAATAAACTATGAGAAGTTATGAGGAAGCAAATTAATCTTACAAAGACCGGCAAGGCCGAATTACAACAAGAATTAGCAGAATTAAAGGCTCAGCGCCCGGCAATCGCAGAGCGCATTGCGACCGCGCGTGCTTTTGGCGATTTGTCTGAAAATCAGGAATATACCGATGCGCGAGCCGAACAGAAGTCGGTAGAGAATCGTATTCTCGAAATCGAGGATATTTTGAAGAACGCCGTTTTGATTAAGTCTAAAAGTAGTGATAAGGTGATTATCGGTTCGACCGTTGAGATCAGAATGGGCGGCAAGGATTATACGTATACTATGGTTGGCCCAGTGGAAGCCAATCCGCTCGAAGGCAAAATTTCCCACGAATCACCAATCGGTAAGAATTTGCTCGGCCGCAAAGCCGGCGAAGAGTTTGACTTTAACGGTAAAAAAGTCAAGATCAAGAGCGTAGCATAAAAGTTGACTGGTATGGATCGCTCGTGAACTTTTGTTCGTGATGTGAGTTTTGCAAATTTTTCAGTATTTTCTCACAAATTTTACAAGTTTGTGTTATAATAGTTGCAATTGGTGGGCGCAAAATGCAGAAAAACTACGGAGACAAATATGCAGCCCACGCTATATAAGAAAATACTTAGAATAATTGATAAAAACCAAATTAAGACAATTACGGTTGATATTTTTGATACAATTCTGCTAAATGACTATTGGCCGGAAGATTTGCGCTACTTTGATTTAGCAAAGCGCTGGGTAGCGGATTTATATCAAATTACGGCTTTGCAAATTACGCCATATGAGCTGCTAGACTTGCGTAAACAGGCCGAAACCGAGCTGCAGGATGCGAATCGTCCTTTGCAAATTGATTTAATTCTTGATATCGTGCTGGATTTGCTCTGCGCTAAGTATGATATTAGCTTAAGTAGTGATGACCGCTTGCAGATTTTAGCGACACTAATTGCGACGGAAATTCAGTTTAAGATTGCCAACACACGCCCGAATCATAACTTGATCGCGCAACTAAAGAGTATCAAAGAGGCGCGTCCAGAAATGAAGATTTATTTCTTAACTGATACGCCATTCTTTGCCGAACAAATCAAGACCATGTTGCAGATTCTTGATATTAAGATCTTTGATGGCGGTATTAGTTCAAGTGACCTTGGTTGTGAAAAACGGGATGGTAAGATTTTTGAGCTGTTAGATGATAATCTAGCGCCTGGCTTTAACTTGATGTCTAATTTGCATATTGGTGACCATCGCGTACCAGATTATTTGATGCCGATTTTACATGATAGCCAGGCAATCCATTATCGTCCAGTACGGATGCGCGGTATGCGCACCACGGTAGGGAAGTGTGCAATGCAAGTACACAAGTCGTTGGCTTACCGCCGCGAAAAAGCGCGGGTGCAAGCACTTTTCGTATCAACTCATACTAATGATTGGGAACAATACGGTGCCATTGTGGCTCAATATCGAGCAATCTGGAACACTAAAATTCAGCTGCGTGCGGGATTAGCTGATGATACGCGCTATCTATTGGCGCGGTCAATATCAGATTTTGTGTTAACATCATCGGCAACCAGAAAGAATGCGACGCTAGAACAAGAGAATGTTTTGGCTTCAACTTTAGACAAAACTACAATTTTGCGCGCGTTTGTCTGGTTATTGGCAACCTTTGAGACTACGCGCTGGAACGCCGCGAAGCTACTAGAGCTTTTGACGCGAACTGCCAAACTTACTGATCGCCAAAAATTGTATCAATTGGCATTTAGCGAAGATTATATGGTCAGTAATTTGGCAATGCAATCACTAAGTGATGCGGAATTTTATTCAGAATTCTTAACAGAAATTAAGACGGCAGAGCCGGGATCAGTAGCACTTTTGCGCGAAAGTTATGAGCAAATGGTGCAATTATTGCCACGCAATAGTCAGAAGGTTTGCATTGTGGAGCAGAATAATGACGATACAGCCATGCTATTTCGGGAATTTGCGCGCTTGCACGGCATAAATAATGAAATTATGGAGTGTATCCTAGACGCCGATGGCAGTGTGACAGCAGCCGAGACCAGAGTGCAAGACAGAATCAATACCCGCCGCTTGGCTTGCATCAAACGTGGTTATCAAAACGGCCCAGCGCTGTTGCGCCAGACCGAATTGAACCACGAGAATTATATTAAGACGATTTTGAAACCACAGTTGAAGAGAGTAGTGAAAGCATTAAACTAAAATCTATCCCTCTGGTTCCCAAATTTCATCTGTGTCCGCGACACACCGCACTGCAAGACCCTGGCGGCGACCGTTGCCATTGAGGTTGCTAGGAGTCACATAGTTACTACTGATGTTTAATAAGTATGCATCATCACTATTACCAGCCGTGCGAGACCACCAACGACCTACATTAGCATCCTGTGGACCAGCGCCAGCGTACATATATCCAGTATAAGCGAAATTATAAGGTGCACCCCTAATCTTGGCGGAACCAATAGAAGAATCCTTAATTCCTTCCGCATCTACAAAAGTTTTAAACTCTCCGCTACTACCACTGGACGGGAGTTTCCAACCTTTGGGGCAGATGGAAGACGAAGCATTACCAGAACTAATTGGACTAGTCGGACTGAGAGCATTGCCACTAGAGTCTTTACAGCCTCCCGCAGTTCCAGCCGTGGCAGTACACCATGTATAATATACGGTATCACTGCCGTTTGGAAGATATACGTTGGTAGCAGTATCGCTCCAGAAACCGGAAATACTGGAAGAAGGAATAGTAAAATACGAGCCGATATCGGAATCAGAAGAAGTAATGGTTTTATTAACAACTTTCAGATTTTGTGTCATCCAGCATTTACCATCAGCCATCTTCACTATAGTATAGCTATTCTCATCACGTTTATCTTTTAGAGTAATGCTGACGTGAGTTGGCAAGGTACTTTTACAAAAACTGTTTGTACTAGTGCCGGTAGTGATGTCTTGCATATATTGGATACCAGAATCTATGCCATTGCTCCAAACTCCAATCGCTATTTTCCACACCGCCCAAATAGTCTTATCCGCCGTCATAGTAATAGTACTAGCAGTAGTATAAGCTGCACTAGTAGCAGTATTACTATCTGCCCAACCTAGAAATTTATAACCATCTTTAGTAGGGATAACAACATCACTTAAATTAATATCACAAGCATTAGTATAAGTACTACAAGTTTTGGTAGTAGTACCACCATTACCACCATTATTATTTAACGTTAATGTATAAGTAGTGGCTTTTGGTGTCGCCACCAAACTAAGTAGTACATTAGCCTTGTAATGCCCAGTAGGATTACTATCACTTAGGTTAGCCGCAAAGATCAT
>CAZWCY010000010.1:0-34825 GCA_964633035.1 uncultured Candidatus Saccharibacteria bacterium
ATACCAATAGTAAAGGTATTACCTACTATCTGCACAAGTCCGAAGTTACCTTGCGCGGTGGCAAGCCACAGACGATTTATTTCTTTACTAAGACTGCAGAAGGCGGTAAGGGTACCCCGTGCGATTTGCCAGAAGATCGTGTCGTGAATGAAAATCCACGCAATGGCTTCTTGACGCTGAAGAAGAAAGCTTAGTCTTACTTCTAGGCACGTAGGATTATTTAGGTACGGAAAAGTGCTTTTAAAAGAGCACTTTTCTTGGCTTCTGTGGGTCGGGTTGACCTCTCTGAGATTATGTGGCTTAAGCGCACCAGCTCGAACGATTCTGCTATTGACTTTTTGACCTAAGTGTGCTACAATAGAAGTATAAGGTGCAGATTGTGAATCTGACGCTGAGTTTCTTGTGGGGATTTTTCTTAAAATAAGCTAAAAATATGGTATAATGAAAGCATGAGTAAACAACAATCAAAAAGTAAAGCCGCAGTGCGCAAGCGCGGTTTAGCAGAGATAATTGGTGGTGCAGCTTTGGCTGCAATTGGCGGAATCGCCTCAATGGTGTCATATAATAACGCGAAGGCTGGTCAAACTTATACGGTTTACACTGGTATTATTGCTTTGGGCGTCGTATATGCGATTAAGGGTATTTATGATGTGGCCTTCCCAGCCGGTTTCGGCAAAAAGGATATTGATACCGATAATACTCCGAAGGTTGCTGAGAAAGCTGAAGACGCGAAAGTTGTTGAGGAAGAAGACTAGATCTTTTGCAAAAAACGGGTATTTCTGGTTTCTAACCCGGTGCCCGTAAACTTCGTATCCAGTGCTCATCTGCCCTCATGCGGCATTCAGCGTATGAAAAATCCCCCAACTTTGGTTGGGGGATTTGAGGTGGTTGATAGTCGATGATAGCGATTTTATGCTAGCCGGTATAGTTAGAGCTTGTGCTATAAGCGATCGCATCCATCATTCCAACTCAACGTCTTTAAGGTACGCACGAAGTTGAGCTATAGCGCGGGCGCGATGGGAAACGCGGTTTTTCTCTGCGGGTGTGACCTCGCCAAAGGTTTTGCCGAGTTCGTCGGATACAAAAATCTGGTCAAAAGCGAAGCCGTTCTCGCCGCGTTCGGTGTGACTAATGGTGCCGAGGGTGATGCCAGTAGTGGTAAAAAGCGCTCCACCGGGCAGGAAACAGGCAATAAAACATTCAAACCGTGCAGCACGATTAGTGATGCCTTCGAGCTCTCCCAGCAGGGTCATGCGCTGGTCGTGCCCGGAGCAATCGGTGCCACCGTAGCGAGCCGTGTAGACTCCAGGGCGGCCACCCAGCGCATCGACGCAGAGGCCACTGTCTTCGGCTACGACGATGTAGCCCGGATCGCGACGCGTGCTCAGGTATTCTTTGATGGTTCTGGCCTTGATCAGGGCGTTTTCTTTAAAAGTCTTGCCCGGCTCCAGGATATCATCCCTGTAGCCGATTTCGCTCATCGGTACGATCTGATAGTTCGGCATCAATGCCTGGAATTCCTGCACCTTGTAGCGACTATGGGTTGCGAGGATAATGGTCTGCATAATCTCAACCTCCTTCAATTTTGTAAGGTGCTAACAGGGTTAGTATACCAGAATTTGAGATAAAAATAAACCCCTTGAGAGGGGATCTAGCGTGGGATTTTGATTAGGCTATAGAATCGCTTGTTAACGAGGTAGGGATACTAATTGTATGGTGCGCCCGACTAGATTTGAACTAGCACAGCTCTAAAATGGCCACTACCACCTCAAGGTAGCGTGTCTACCAATTCCACCACGGGCGCAGATGTTAATATCTATATTATAGCAAATTTTGCGTAAAATACAAGCCAGAAAAATGGTGGACTTTTTTGAACTTGTGGTATAATAAAAATGTTGGACAATTTACTACAATTAAATTTAGCACGATATACTTGTGTGCTAATCGAAGATAATATACGGCACCGCATGGGCTCCAATTCTTCGATAGCATTCGTGTTATTGTAGTAAATTGGTCCAACACCCCTCTACGGTGTCGTTTTTATATTTGGCACTCTGGGGTTAGTGATTCAAAAGGAGGGCCAAGATGCTACAGAATACTTATCAAACTAAAGTACCACTGCGTTGCTGGTATTTGCAACATAGGATTCCTTTGAGTAGTTTCTTGACTCTCCTTTTGGTTGTCATGGTTTCTGTGCTGGCTAATGCGCTAGTGCGGAATACTTGCTATGCTGCCGGACCTACTGCTAGCCTAGAATTATCTACTAATAAATTAACCGGGCAGGGCACTAATGAAACTGCCATCATGGCTAATACTAAAGTAACGGTAAACGTTTCTAGTGCTAATACTTATGCTCTCACTCTCAAGATGGATAAGTTAGAACTTACCAATGGCAATACTACTATAGCTCCTGGCAATGCCGTTAGCGATAATACTTGGGGATATAAGTGGGAAGAAGAATCTGCTTATAATACGCCGCAAGCTAATGGTAATAATCTCGCGGTACCAGGTCTTACTAATTATGCTGCTAGCTTTTCTAAGAACTTAGTCTTTGCCGCCAAGTTCAGTAAAGATGCAGAAGCTGGACATTATAAAACTAGTGGCGTATTAAGCTTGGTGGCTACACCGGCTACCACCACTTATACGATTACTTATGATGCGAACGGCGGGAGTGGTGCGCCTAGCAGTCAAAGTGTCAACAGTTTTGATAATATATATAACTTTACAGTGGCAGCAAAAGGGGATTTAAACGTTGACGATGGCGCTGGGCGATTTCTGGGATGGGCAGAATCTCCAGATTCGTTAACGGTGACATATGAACCTGATTCCAACATCCAGCTTACTGCCGAAGCTCCAAGCAGGACGCTTTATGCAGTTTGGGGGAAATATTATAACCTAGCATTCAGAGGGTGCTTTCCGGAGGATGGTTTTGACTGCCAAGTTTTTCTTTTTGGAAACAACCCTAGCTGTATAATACCTAGATATTATAATGGCTTATCAAACGCTGAAGCGCCATCCACTTGTGATATGATTTTGCCGCAACCATATAACAGCGGTAGATACCAATTAGCTAGTTGTTCGCTATCTTTTCCGCCTTATAATGGTCGTGAAACAATTGAGTTCGACAACTGGATTATCGGCTTAGAAGACGAGCCTATTGAGAACGGAATACAATATGATCCGGGAGCAGCTTTTAAATATGATATTAATGACGGCTGGCGCTATGACCTGTCCATAGGATGGCATCATGCGGGTTGTCAACCTTACTAAATTCAACTAGTTTAAGCTAATCTCTGAGCATCATTTATCCGAAGACCTTCCATGAGTCTCCAAATTCGCTTCCTACCGCATTTTATATCTAAAGTGCGGTAGGATAGCCATAAAAATTTTGCATAGGCTTGCAGGGCTTCTACACAAGGATTTTTAGAACGTAGAATTGCGTAAAACCGAACAAGAATGGTTCAGCGATACCGATTTCGTAAAAAGCCAATAGACATAATAGTGCCAAAAACGTGGCAGATATACGCATTTCGCTAATTTTGTTCGGTCAAAAGTAGTGTCAAAATAGCAAAAATTGTTTCAGATTAACTAAAAATTGCTAAAAAATACCATAAAACCATCGAAAAACAGTCAAATCTACTCCTAACCTGCCCTGAAACTGCTCCATTTTCTAAAAATACCTCAAGCCCTTGCCTTAAGCATTTTCAAGCCCAAAAACAGGGCGCAATGTCGCAGCGCAAAAGATTGTTTAAACTTAAAGATTCATAGTATTCCAGTTTTAATGAATGTAAAGTCTAATGTGCTATATAGTATTCCTTGCGGTTGCATTGACGCCCTGCTTCTGTTAGGATTTGCTCAAAAATTCAAGATCATTCCTACATATTCTAGTCTAACATATTTGGTCGATCTTGGCTAGGGTTTTCTTGAATTATTGGCTTTGTTTCGTAAAAGCCTTTTTAAGGGGGGCCGGGGTTACGATGAGGAGTAGCGCCAAAGCCCTGCGACGGCAGGCGCTTTGGATGCGCCCCCCGAGAAAGAGTGAGTTTACGAAACGAAGCTATTCCGCAGCTTGCTCGTACGCCTCTACTGCTTCTATAACATCCTGATAGCCAAATCCCTGCCGGCAGAGGTAAGCAATGAGTTTATCGTGCTCATAACGCTTCGCTTTTTTAGCGACCATTTTGGCGAGTTCATCGGCGTCGTTGCGGTCGGCTTGATCTAACGCTTCGCTAATAATACTTTCTGGCACTCCTTTTTTGACGAGTTCTAGGCGGAGACGCTTTTGACTAATACCTTTTTTGACGAAGCGGTTTTCAACATAAAATTCAGTGAAACGACGGTCATCAAGATAGCCACGCTCGATCAAGCGCTCTAGTACTAGTTTAGTAGTTTCGTGCTGAATCTCTGGCAACGGTTTTAGTTCCTGGCGCAAGCGCTGACGATTATTTTGTTGGCGTTTAATCTGGCGCTGCTTCAGATAAGTGCGGGTTTCTTGGATAGAGCGTGGGCGCATTAAGACCCATTCCAGCGCCCGCTGATAAAGTTTGCCAAAAGCCGAGGCTTGGTGTAATTCCTGCAGCTCCTGCTTGCTGAGTTGGCGGCCAACTTTAACATGCAAATCAATCACCTGGCGCGCGTCGAGCGACAGCGTGTACTTGCCATTAATAAAAACATTCACACGATTCTGGTCGCGCACGCCAGAGGTAAGATTGGTGATGATGATAGCGTCTGGGTTTTTGACCGGCTCGGACGATTGATTAACGGTGCTCGCGCCAAGCCGGCCAGATTTCTCTACCGGCTCGGGCGATTGACCACTGAGCCGGTTGGTTTTCTTCACTGGTTCAGGTGGGTCATGTAGACTCTCAATCTTGAGCATGTTTAGGCTTCTTTGTTGCCGGTGTCAGTCGATGCATTATCGGCACCGTCATCCGCTGATTGCGCATCGGCGGCTTCCTCATCTTTATCAAGCTTAGCGGCCACGCGCACTTGATGCTCAATCTCGGCCATTAATTCTGGAGTAGATTTGAGCAGCGCTTTGGCGGCTTCACGGCCTTGAGCAATAGTTTCACCCTTGTATTTTAGAAATGCGCCGGCTTTATCAATAATGCCTTTTTGGATGGCAAGATCTAGCACGTCGCCAGTCTTGCTAATGCCTTCGTTATACATAATATCGAACTCGGCCGTACGGAACGGGGCGGCAATCTTATTCTTTACAATTTTCACCTTGGTGCGGTTACCAGCAATGTCTTCACCAGCCTTAATCTGGCCAATGCGGCGGATATCCATACGGACGGAAGCGTAGAACTTGAGTGCGTTACCACCGGTGGTAGTTTCCGGATTGCCAAACATTACGCCGATCTTCATACGGATCTGATTAATGAAAATCACGGTAGCTTTGGATTTAGAGATAATCCCTGTGAGCTTACGCATGGCTTGTGACATCAAACGTGCCTGCAAACCCATCTGGGCATCGCCCATATCGCCATCAATCTCGGCCTGTGGGACGAGGGCGGCTACGGAGTCGACAACAATCAAATCCACCGCGCCGGAACGCACGAGAGTTTCGCAGATTTCGAGCGCTTGCTCGCCGTTGTCGGGCTGAGAGATGAAAAGATTGTCGGTATCGACGCCGATTTTCTTGGCATAGGCCGGATCAAGCGCATGCTCGGCATCAATAAAGGCTGCCTGGCCACCTTGTTTTTGCATTTCAGCAATTGCATGCAAGGCGAGAGTGGTTTTACCGGATGATTCCGGACCATAAATCTCGATAATACGACCCTTCGGGTAACCACCGCCAAGCGCTAAATCGAGAGATAGCGAGCCAGAAGGTAGCAATTCTACGTCAATTTTCTGAGTATCGCCTAGCTTCATGATGGCGCCAGTACCAAATTGCTTGGTGATTTGTTGAATTGCCAAATCTAGAGCTTGTTTTTTACCTGTATCCGCACCCGTCGTTTCTGATTTTGTAGCTTTTTTCGTCATATATTACCTTCCTTTGTTATGACTATTATAACATAAGTATGGGCAAAATAAGCATTGACTCTACTATAATCTTTTGCTAGAATGGAACTAGGTATTTTTTATTAAGTGCTTACTAGTGTAGGCACTTATTTAATTGTGATTTTGATTTTGATAAACCAAATACGCAATTCTATACTCATACCGCCCTCCCTTCATCATTAACTTAAGGTGCTTTGTCAATGCGAGCCGCATAGCAACGCAGCTTTTTGCCCATGGCGCGATTATATAGCAAATTTTCTGAGAATAACAAGCACAGGCACGATTAAAAGTAGCAAAAACTTGATTCCGCTTTGCTTATCCGCTCAAAATACTCTGCTTAATTATCGAAGTGCGGTGCTTATTTTCCGAAATTGCTTTGCTTAAAGTTGATCTGCTTATGCTCAAAGGTTAAATGCTTATGCTAACTGCACAAAACCGTTGCGCTTAGATTTCCAATAGCGGTTTAATATCGGCGCCAAGTTTATTTAGCCGCATCGCAAAATCTTGATAGCCACGGTTAATTGAATAGACGTTGCGCAAAATCGAAGTCCCGGGTGCAGCAAGCATTGCAATCATCACGACTACGGCCGGGCGTAGAGCTGGCGGCGCAACAAGTTCAGCGGCTCGCCAGTTGGTCGGACCTTCGATGTAAACCCGGTGCGCATCTAGCAGCTCAACCTTGGCGTTGAGTTGTTCGAGATAAGTAATATACACGGCACGATTTTCAAACACCCAGTCATGAATCAAAGTGCGACCATTAGCGGTAGCAGCGATTACCGAGAAGAAAGGTAGATTATCGATATTGAGGCCAGGGAATGGCATCGGCGCGATTTTGTCGGTCGGAGCGGTGAGTTCAGATTTGTGAATTTTGAGGTCAACAATGCGGGTGCGACCATTCGTACTGTAATATTCGGGCGAGCGGTCAATTTTGGCGCCCATGCTTTTCAGGATCTCTAGCTCGATTTCCAGAAACTCAATTGGTGCTCGCCGGATGGTGAGGCAAGACTTAGTGACTAGCGCCACGGCAATAAAGGACATCGCTTCGATTGGGTCTTCGGCCGGCGCATATTCGACGTCGAGATTAATTTCGTATTTGCCGCGGATTTTGAGCGTAGTAGAGCCAATACCGCGGATTTTCACGCCGAGTTTTTCTAGGAAGAAACACAGATCTTGCACCATATAATTAGACGAAGCGCCCACGATGGTGGTTTCGCCGGGGTATAAAGCTGCTGCCATGAGGACGTTCTCGGTAACGGTGTCGCCGCGCTCAATCAAAACGATGCGTTTAGGCGGATATTGCGACTGAACGGATTCAATGGAGCGAAAAGCTTTGAGCTGGTCTTTGACCGGGCGACGGGCATCGACGGTAGCCTCATAAAAACCACTACAGCAAGTCGCATCCACCTTCAGGCCAAAATCCGAAAGCGCACGCAGATGCGGCTCGATCGTGCGGGTGCCGAGTGTGCAACCGCCGGCATAAGGTAAACGGAACTTCTTAAATTTGTGGAGCAGTGGCCCCATAAACATTAAGATTGATCGCGTCTTGCGGGCGGCTTCCACGTCAATATGGTGCAAATCGAGCCGCTCTGGCGGGGTGATTTCAAGATCACGATTGTCATTAATCCAGCGACATTTCACCCCGATTGATTCTAGCACTTCAATAATCCGAAAAACTTCTTCAATGCGCGCCAAGTGCTTGAGTGTGGTAGTGCCAGCGTTGAGCAATGATGCGCAAAGTAGAGCCACAGCGGCATTTTTACTAGTATTAATCACGGCTTCACCGTGCAATTCGCGGCCACCGTGAATGCGGTAGCTCTGCGACGCCGTGTCGTTTACCGACAGAATCTGCCCGCCGAGCGCGCGTGACAATTTCTTAGTAAGATCCAGGGAAATATTCTGGCGACCCTTTTCAATGCGATGAATGGCGGACTGGCTGCTGCCAATAGCCTTGGCTAGCTGAGCTTGAGTCCAACCTTTTTCAGAGCGTAGGCGCTCCACTAAGCGGCCAATGGCTTCCTGATAATTAGTTTCTGCTGAATTTTTCATAATACCATTATATCACAGAATGAATAAAAATGTAAGAAATCTTGCCCAAAATCGCTATTTTTGGCACAAGAATCACAGTAAACATTCATTTGGTGATATATAGAGGAAGGCCATTATTCACGAGGTGAATAATTTATGCACGGGGCGTAGAATTGCTACGTGCTGGTCGTGACCAGAAAAATGACAAGTATTATTTACTGTAGCCGCAAACTACATTATTAGCATGCACCCAACCTTCTAGACTACCACCATCTAGATATTCCCCATTGGTGGTGGCGACGCGCATAATGCCACCCTTCTTAATATAGCTATCAATCGGGTCGGTGACAACATATTCTTGATCCATTGGCCCAAAATCATGCTCATTCACGTAATTCACAACTTCCTGCAAGAGTGCTGGCGACATAATATATTTACTAACATTGATAAGATTAGAAGGAGCTTGCTCCACCGACGGTTTTTCCACCACGTGAGTGAGAATGCCATTTTCGACCGAAAACACACCGTATTTACCAACTTCAGACCGCGGTACTTCCACACCAAGCGTGGCAGAATCGGTATCGTTTTGCAAGGTTTGCAGTAGGGAATCGGTGGCGGATTGACCGCCTGGATTCCAGATAAAATCATCGCCCATGAACACTAGTACCGGTTCATCAATATTATATTCTTCGACGGCCAGCGCGATTGGCACGGCAGTACCGTATTTTCCGGCTGGGTCTTGAGTAATATAATGGATTTTGACATTATCTGGCAAAGTCTTGGCGAGTTCCAGCCGATCAGATTTGCCACGATCAATCAAATACTGATTCAAGGCCATATTGTCACGGTAAAAAGCTTTAACTTGGCAAGGCTCGACGTTAGAAATAATCATATAAATATCTGTAATCCCAGCTGTGATTAATTCTTGCACCGAATAGTCAACCAAAGGGCGATTACCCACCGGTAACATCGATTTTTCAATAATCTTAGTGATTGGCAATCGACGAGTTCCCCAACCTGCTACTGGGATAATTGCTTTTGTAATCATAGTCAAACTCCACTTAATCTGTCCTCATTATAGCATAGTTGTTCAAAAACAACGGATTTTGTTACTAGGTTTGCTGATAGGGTAGGGGGATTTGCTACGATTTTTAAGGTTCTTCACACTTTTGCGTGGGCTAGTTAGATTATAAAAGTATCTTTTTGGATTTTGATCAGATGGTCATTTGGCAGGTTGAAATAGGTGCCGGGTTGATAAGTTAAAATGGCTTGGCGAAAATTGTCCAGCTGTGGGCGGGTAGCAGAAATTCCGGCTTGGAGCGTACCGGCGCGCAATAGCTCAATGGCAATGTTTTGATCTAAATTGCGAAACCAGCTACGCTGCCAAGGCTGATGTGGTCTTGGTATTAATTCTTTTACCAAACAGTCAATTTGACGCTTAAGCGCTTTTTGCTGATGCCATAATTCATAAAGGCGCATTTTGTAATTAGTATTCTGAGCTTGGTCTGCAGATTCGCTCAGCGTCGTGCAGATATGATTCGTATTCATGTTGGAAGTATTGCCGCAGTAAGTTTCGGATTCGCTTAGTCTCGTGCGAACACGGTTGCGTAGATAATAATCTTCAATATTAGTAGGGTCTTGCCGATAGATAATTTTAAAAGTGGCGGCGTATTTTTGGAGGGCTTTTTTATCAAATGGCGCGTAATTGCGGAGCGATTTTGGCAAATATTCCGCTTCTAGAAACGGGCGGCATACTCCAGGCGTGTCTAGTACGGCTAGTCCGCGCCAGCCGGTGCCACGCAATAGGTTGATCGCAATACTCTCCACCAAGTCATCAAGATGATGAGCGGTATAAATTGACGCTGCGAAAGGTGTATCTGCATGGTTGGTAGTGTGAATTGGGCTAGAAGCTGCGAAATTATGAGCGGACGCCGAAGCTGCAACCTGCCGCAAGAATTCGTACCGCTCTGCGCGGGCGCGTTCTTCAGAAACATTAGCGCCAAGATGAGCAGTTTGGGTGACGATTTGATTGATATGGTAGTGATCGTGAGCAGTACGTTTGACAAATTCGAGGTCGTCATCAGCGGACGAGCGCGTACCGTGGTTAAAATGGGCTACGATAATATCATCAGGCGAATATTGGTCCGGAAAATCTGGCGCGTCGGTGGGATTTTGCTGAGGCCTAATATCACCAGACGAATAATCTTGTCGTGCAAAAATATCCAGCATCACCATCGAATCAACCCCGCCAGAAATTGCTAGAATTTTTGTCATATGGTATAATTATACCATGTCAATAGAGAAGATCCGAAATTTTTGCATTATTGCCCATATTGATCATGGCAAGTCAACTATTGCTGATCGTATGATGGAACTAACGGGCACGGTGGCAAAGCGCGAGATGAAGTCACAGCTTTTGGATTCGATGGATTTGGAGCGCGAAAAGGGGATTACAATTAAATTAACGCCGGTGCAAATGAACTGGAAGGGTTATCAGCTGAATTTGATTGACACGCCTGGGCACGTGGATTTTTCTTATGAAGTGTCGCGGTCTTTGCAAGCGGTGGAAACCGCGGTGTTGGTGGTAGATGCGACGCAGGGGATTCAAGCGCAAACGCTAGCCAATGTTTATCTGGCGTTGGAGCAGGATTTATATATTATTCCGGTGATTAATAAGGTAGATTTGCCGGCGGCTAATGTTGAAAAAGTGACAGCGCAACTGGTAAATTTGCTCGGTTGCAAGCCGGAAGAGATTATTCCGGTGTCAGCTAAAACTGGCTATAATATTGAGCGGATTTTGGATCGGATTATTGAAGTGGCGCCGCCTCCGAGAGTGCTAACTGATCCGGCTAACATATCAGCGCAAGTTGTTGCGACGTTTGAAAACTCGCTAGACCACCAAAATGCTGCCCGGGCTTTGATTTTTGACTCCTATTTTGACGATTATCGCGGCGTTATTCTCTACGTGCGGATTTTTGAGGGTTCAATTCCGAAGAATGCTGAGATCAAAATGATGGCCACGAATACTGATGGCTTGGCACTGGAAGTAGGGGCTTTGACGCCTAAAATGACTCCGCATAATAGCTTGGAGGCGGGGGAAATTGGCTACATTGTAACGAACCTAAAAACCACGCGTGAAGCTAAGGTGGGCGATACAGTTACTTTAGCCAAAAATCCGGCCGCGCAGCCGTTGCCGGGTTACAAAAACGTCTTACCGTTTGTCTATGCCGGCTTTTTCCCGGTTTCTAATGATCAATATCAGGATCTTAAAGATGCGGTGGAGAAGCTGGCCTTGTCGGACTCGGCGCTGAGCTTTGAGCCGGAGAATTCGCCAGTGCTAGGGTTCGGTCTCAGGATTGGATTTTTGGGGCTCTTGCATATGGATATTATCCGCGAGCGGTTGGAGCGTGAGTTTAATTTGGATCTCGTGATTACAAATCCATCAACTAATTACGAAGTGACTTTGAACGATGGCACCGATCTGAATATTCGTTCGGCGGCAGATTTGCCAGATTTGTCTTTGATTGCCGAAATTCGGGAGCCGTGGGTAAAAGGCGAAATTATTTTGCCACAAAATATGATTGGTGGAGTTTTGAATCTAATCAACTCAAAACGCGGGCACCAGACCAATTTGAGCTACATTGAAGATCGGGCGGTAATAGATTTTGACGCGCCGATGGCAAACCTCTTGACGGATTTTTATGACCAGCTTAAGTCGATTACTTCGGGCTACGCGAGTTTTAATTACGAGATTGCCGATTATCGGCCGGACGATTTGGTGCGGCTGGATTTCTTGGTGGCGGGAAACCGGATTGACGCACTGAGCTTGATGTGTCATCGCAGCGAGGCTGATGCTTTGGGGCGAGAAATTACTAAGAAACTCAAAGAAGTAATTCCGCGGCAGAATTTTGAGGTAGCTCTGCAGGCGGCGATTGGCGCTAAAATCATCGCGCGCGAGACGATTGGCGCTTATCGCAAAGACGTGACGGTCAAAATTCACACCGGCGACCGTGATCGCAAGGCCAAGTTGCTTGAAAAGCAGAAAAAAGGTAAAGCTCGTATGAAGCGCTTTGGCAAAATTGATATTCCTTCAGAAGCATTTACGGTGATGCTGAAACGGGACTAAATAGCGCCTTTATTAGTGAACAGGCGGAGGTGTTTTTGGAATTATTAACGTAGAATTAGGATCGGAACCGGCGACACACCGCACTGCGAATCCGTTGCGGCGGTTGTCGTTGTTGGTACCTGGGTTCACGTTGCTGCTATTGATGTTCAAGCGGTACGCGTTGGTGCTATCGTTCGCCGTACGCGACCACCAGTTGCCGACGCTATTGCCGAGGTTACTAGTAGAACTATTGTTCATATACCCGGTATAAGCGAAGTTCAAAAACCGCACGAGAATTGAAGCTCTTTACTTTCAGATTTGGCCGTAACCGAATTGAATTTTCTAACCTACTGCGCACGATTTATGATGCTGACTAGGAGAACTTCTCGATCCTAAAACTGGATACCGCAGGTCGCCGGAGCTTGACCTCAATTGCTTCCGTTGGAGTCCATGAAGGTTTAGCTTCACATGCTTATTTTATCATAAGCTTGATGATGTTTTTTGGCGATCTCAAGTTTTTGAATTTGTAGTAACATGCGAAGAATCGCAAACAGATTTTGATTTTTTATTGCTTCTATGAAAAATGTGATACAATGGAATTGTTCGTACAATCTGAAAAGGTTATTACCTGATGATTTTTATCAATGACGGCAATAATGGCACCATTGAAGGGAACAGTTTGCCGTCAAGGTAAAAACTTTTCAGCAGATTGTACGAACACCCATTCGTGGTGCCATTTTTGTATCATGGGAAAAGTTAATAAAACTAAGTTCTGGAATCTAATTTAATCCTACTAACTTTAGGTTTTAAATAAGTTAGTCGTTAAATTGGAATTAAACATAGTTTTTGTTGCACTTTTCTCGCTCTATTACTTTTTTGATGCCAAAAATGTGCCGCCCGAATGTATATATACTAAATCCTAGAACTAGATATCTTGCATAATTCTAGTTCTATAGAACCTACAAAAGGAGGGCGCAAAGATGCAACGCAAAAGACATATTAACTTTAAGCTTCATAGTATTCCAATATTATTAAATATGAAGAAAAGTACTTCTCGAAGTATTAGTAATAACAATGCTAATGATTGTTGCTATGACGAGAAGAATAATGTAGAGTCTAATGTGTTATATAGTATTCCCTGCGTCAAAGCTTGCGCCCATGCCTTTTGTAGGACAAGATTTCAAAGTACCTTCGTGATTTTGTGTTTAAGCATAGTTGGCCTAGTTAGCCTTATGAGTGGAGATAAGTGTTCTGCCGCCACTTCCGCTTCATTATCATTGAGTAATCCTAATATGACCAGCTCTACTATTACTCCAGGTAGTACGGCTACAGTAAGTACTAATGTGACAGTAAGTGTAGATAATGCAGAAAGCTATAGTCTAAGTTTTAAAGTAGATAGTATTAATCTTACTAATGGTAGTACTACTATCACTGCTGGAAATGTAGTAAGTGATAATACTTGGGGCTATAAGTGGGATAATACTTCTACTTATACTGCGCCCAGTACTAGTGGTACTACATTAACCAATAGTACATTAGTACCACTTGATAGTAATGGTGCAGTAAGCTTTACTAAGAACCTTACCTTTGGGGCTAAGTTCTCTACTAGTGCTGATGCGGGGCATTATAGAGGGAGCGGCGTATTGAGCTTGGTGGCGACACCAGCCACTACTACCTATACCATTACTTATGATGCTAATGGTGGAAGTGGTGCGCCGTCGAGCACTACATGTACCATACAGGGATCTGCCGGTACCAGTTGCACTACTACATTAAGCAGCGGTAAGCCTACTAAAACTAACTACACCTTTCTAGGCTGGGCTGATAGTGTCAATGCCACATCAAAGCAGTACGATGTTGGCGACAGGATTACGGTCAGCGGTAATAAAACAATTTATGCAATATGGCAATTTAACAACGGCGTCTGGCTATATAACAATGGGGCTACTAAGAATTCGGGTATTACTACTATGCAGCAAATGAATAGTAGTATATGTAGTCAAGTATCTACCCCAGCTAGCGGTGCATCCGATAGCGTTGTACCGAAGATCTACCTAGAAGATAATAGAGATGGTAATATTTATATGGTTAGAAAGTTTGCTGACGGTAGGTGTTGGATGGCAGACGATTTAATATTAATGGGAGGCAGCTCACTTAGAGAGGAGTTGTCAAGCGATAATTCTGATGGTACTCCAAAAAGTGGGTGGGCTATGCCAGCTTCTAACCTTTTAAAATTCGACACCAATAGTACTACTGTTGCTGCTTATCTTTCTGGCGGTACTGGATACTATACATGGTGCACTGCTACGGCTGGTATGTGTAGTGATACATCATCTATTTGTCCTAAAAATTGGAAGCTGCCTTCTGGTGGCGGTGATGGCGAGTTCAAAGCTTTTGCAGATGCGGAAGGAATTGCAAATAACTCTGCCAGCTCTACTAAACTTAGAAATATGCCCTATAACTTCACTTATACTGGGCGTATATACGATGGCATGTTGGGCAGTCTTGATCGTGGCGGGTGGTGGTCGCGTACGACGTATGGTCTCAACAACGTATATAATTTACTTATCCGCGAAAGTAGTGTATCGCCAGGCACAGACGATAGCCCTCGCTACTATGGTCGTGCGATAAGGTGTGTGGCTGTGAGTAATTGAGCAAACTGCAGTGATTGGTAGGATTATTCAGAATACCGAAATATAATATTCTAGTTAAAAATCCCTATGCTAGAGCACTTACGACAACTTCTCGAAAATCTATTATGCTCTTTCAGCTGCAATTAGTGTATGCTCAAACAGCGCCGTGACAGTTAGTGGCCCGACGCCGCCGATTTTCGGCGTAATCGCGGCGAGGTCGGTGCGATTACGCAACTCTTCGCTAAGGTCGCCCACCAGCACGCCACCTTCGCTAGCGGTGCCGGCATCCACTACGATTGTGCCAGGTTTTACCATTTTGTTTTTGATAAGATGTGGCGACCCAGTTGCACTTACAATCAAATCGTAATGCTTGAGGTCATCCAAATTGCTAGAATGATTAAAAACTGTCACATCGTAGCCGGAACGGAGCCAGATTTTTTCAAGCGGACCACCCACCAAACGTCCATGCCCCACCAGGGCAATGTGATATTTTTCTAGCTCAATATTGTAGCCAGCCAGTAGCCAGTTAATCGCGGTGGCGGTAGCAGAATCGAAATCGCTTTTGTTGGCCAAGCCGTCAACGTCTTTGGTAGCGGCAATTTGGTCGACGGCGGATAAAGCTTCAGAGTTTTTGAGCGGCAGCTGCACAATCACGCCATGCACGGTAGCGTCCATGTTGGCTTTTTGAATGGCGGTGGCGATGTCATCAGTAAACCAATCCTCAACGATGACGCCAATATCCTTGCCGTAACGTTGCTTCAAATGCACGTATTTCTGGATTACCGGGCTATCGCTATCGCGGATGATCACTAGTTTTGGCTGGATTTTGCGGGCTTTGAGGCTACGTACCAAGTGAGCCTGATTCAGCTTCATATAGCCAGATAATTCCGATCCATTTAATTCTTTGACCATTTTAGTTCTCCTTGTCGTGTGTTTCTGTTGGCTTTGGTTGCGGCGTTTGTGCTTTCGCCGATTCCTGATCTGGCGACTGTATTTCGACTGGTTCCTGTTCCAATACAACGCCGTATTTTTCGGCGACCGCACCAACAATCTCGGCGCGCGCGGCAGCCAAATCAGCGTAGCTCTTAGCGGATTCATTAATCAAAACCAAGGGCGCTTGGTTACTTACGCGCATGCCGCGAAAAATCTTGCCCTTAAATCCACATTGCTCAATCAGCCAAGCTGAATTAAGTTTGCCAGTGCCATCAGGATTACGCCACAGTGGAATATTCTGCGCAACCATGGCGTCGATTTGATCGGCATCTACAATCACATTTTTAAAGAAGCTGCCACTACTGGCTACAAATTCCGGATCGGGTAATTTGGTGGCGCGAATCTTGCTCACGATCTTGCGAATATTGAGTGGCGAAAAATCCGTTACCTGATGCTCATCGATATAGCGTTGCAGGGAATTATAAAACGGCGGCTGTAAGTGCTGGCGACGCAATTTGATGGTAATGGATGTGATAAAAAACCTACCCACATCTTCACCGTGGTTAAAACGGGAATGGCGATAGCCGAGGTTCATCTCTACTGGAGTTAGCTCTACGAATTGCTGTGTCTGCGCGTCGTAGGCCTCGACAGACTCCAATACTTGGGATACTTCTTGCCCGTAGGCGCCGATATTCTGTACTGGCGCAGCGCCTGCGGTACCGGGAATCATACTAAGTGCTTCAATACCAGAATAGCCCTGCTCGCAGGCGAATTTTACTAAGTCATCCCAGATCTCGCCGCCCATACTTTTGAGGATGAGCTGCTCGTCGTTTTGCCGGATAATTTCAATGCCTTTAAGGCAGTTATGCAAAATCACGCCATCAAAGCCTTCATCGTGACCAATTGTATTGGCGCCACCACCCATAACCCAAGTTGACAGATGTTGCTGAGTGGCAAAATCGTACGCGGTCGGGATATCCTCGGGCTGTTCCAGATCCAGCACATAGCGAGCATCGCCGCCCAGACGCATGGTGGTGAGGCTAGAAATGGGTACGTTTTCGCGAATTTGCATAGTACTTAATATTATAGCACATTTTGAGGTGTTTAGGGTGCTTAGTGGGCCTTTATTCTGTTTGTGTTGCACTTTAAGATGGAAGATGGTGATTGGTTAGGCCTATTGGTGGACCGAGTTTTATAATTCAAAGTGTATTAATCAGCTGAGTCTGGCTTAATCGCTCATAGATTAAGGGCCGATTAGTAAATATCAGCTTGAAAAAAGTTACAATATAGAAAACCACGAGACTAGCAATTAGGGCGAGAATTACGAATTCGCGCCAGACTGGCACTAGCATAAAATTGGAAACCAGGAAAATAATTAAGCTGGGCAGGCCAAAATAAATGCCAATAAAGAATAAGCGGCGACACCAAAGTTTGAGAAAATTCTCTTGACCTAATTGGTCTACCACGCGGAGGTGTAAATAGCTTTGCACTGGAGTGCTACTATGTAAGCAAAGTGGCAAAATAAAGTAATAAATTATAGCAGTGCCGTAAAAGACGAAGGATCGATTAATTGAGCTAGGAGTTAAGAGGATAATAACGGTAGCGATGATCAGGCAAAAAATCGCGTCCACGCCAAAGGCGACGGTGCGCCGAAAGCCCGAAACAACTTTGGACTTAGCTTCGGCCTGAGCGTTGATTTGGGCGGGGTCAGGCAAGACCTTCATGAGTGGCTCCGCTAGGAAGAATCCGATTGCGCCACCTAGGGTGTTTAATATTAAATCATCCACATCAAATAAGCGATAGCCACGTGGATAGATAAAATAGAGTCCGGTGAGCTGGGTTAACTCAAAGAATAAGCTGAACAAAAAGGTGGCAATGAGAGTTTGCTTGAGGCCACGACGGAAATAATAGTGCAAATAAATCCCAAAAGGCAACGTAAGCACAATATTATAAATTGGTACAAAAAAGTATGATTCGGTGAGCGCTGGTAGATAAGTGCTGGGGTTGGCAAGATTAAGTTGAGTGTGCGTGAAAAAATCGCCGACGAAGCTAAAGGGAATAAGCTGTGTGCGGGGTGTGGTGAGCTGGGCAACTTCCTCAAAGCTAGGCAGTGGCAGAATCACTAAGAAATAAGCGCAAGTGAGATAGAGAGCAAAAGAGTAGAGCACAACTACCTTCCAAAAAGCAATTGAACCGTGCCGATGATACTGATGCAGGATAAAAGGTAGACTAATCAAAAAGGCAATCGTCGGGAAGGCCGCAATCGCAATCTTGATTACTTCGAAATAATTTCCCATACCCATATTATAGGTGATTTCGACACAAATAATTCTTACAAAATCGTCATTTTCAACGTAAGAAGACGCATGAGGTGCGCGTGGCTTGATTTTATGGCCTGTGCCACCAGTATTTAAAAGTTGATTTTTGTCAATTTTCTGTTTTTTAGCCAAATTCCCCTTTTCTTTTTGAATAACTCGTGGTATAATGATAGATGTTAACAACTTGGGTCGGTAGCTCAGCTGGTTAGAGCACCTGCCTCTTAAGCAGGGTGTCGAGGGTTCGAGTCCCTCCCGACTCACCATAGCCAAAGAAGAAATTACCCCTGACGGGGTATTTTTTGTCATTTGTGTGATATGAGGAAATGTTGCGGAATAAAACCTTGACGACTTCATAACGGTATGCTAAAATATAGTCATAGCCCCCTGGTCTGGATTCGTTCCCGCCAGGGATTTTAAGTATTGGAGGTAACCATAAAAACTATAGCATATGTTGACGGTCAAAACTTTCTCTACAAGATTGCAGAGCGAGTGGTTGCTTCAGGTCTTGCTACCAGTAAGCAGGAAGTTAGTTCTGTTGACATTCCGTATTTACTTAAGCAGATTTTCCCAAGTGAACAGGTAGAAATTCGCTACTACGGCGTCGCCAAAATTCGTCAACAAAGAAATTATGGTGAAGAAATCCAAGAAAAGTCCATCCAGTTTGCTGACAATCTACGTCGCATGAGGAGCTGTTTAGCTAAAACTGGTGCCGAATTCCGAGCAACTGGAGTTTTGAAGGTCCGCGACCGTGACGAATGTAAGAAATGTGGAGCTACCGATTACAAATTTCAAGAAAAGGGTGTAGATGTCGGTCTAGCTGTCGATATTGTAGCTGACTCATTAAGAAACCAAGTTGACCATATCATTCTAGTTAGTTCCGATACTGATTTAGTGCCAGCCATCAAGGTCGCTAAGGAAGCTGGGAGGAAGATTACCTATGTTGGCTTTGACAATCAAATAACTAGGCTTCTGTCATCATTGGCAAATTCAACTCAAGTTATCAGAGATAATGAGGTTATTGAGGCGTATAGAAGGATGTTTGATAAATGAAAGTAAGTGATTTTATAGGATTGCCGTTAGGGTATACTTATAAGTGCAAAGACCGGTCGGAACTACAAAGTTTGATGCTTTTATACAATGAGGATGCCGATTTGTATTGCCCAAGCTGTAAAAAGGAACGATTGTTCACCTGCTCAAAATATAACGGCTGGAGCCCCTGGGAAGAATTATCTAGTCATAATGATGTCACAAAATATGTGTTTACATGTAACTGCGGCAATGGAGAGCTGGAACTATTGCTAAAAATTTTGCCAGATGATAGTGTAGTTAAAATCGGCCAGTATCCAGATAATCTACTTTTTGATGCGACTGTTAATACAAAACTGGTCAATCAGCTACCTAAGTCAGTAAAAGGATATTATTATAGTGCAATTAAGGCGTATTCGGCGGGATTATACATTGCTGCCTTTAATTATCTACGTAGAGTTTTTGAAGCACTAGTTGATAATGGTGAATTACAGTGTGGCGTTAGTTCCTCAAAAAATGATAAGATGAAGGAGCGTATTAAAACATTAGTAAAAAATGACACCTTACCCGATATCCTAATTGAACCAGGGTTTAATACGCTATATTCTTTATTAAGTACCGGTGTGCATGAACTTGATGAGCAGAAATGTAACCAGCAATATTCTTTTCTCAAAGACGCTATAGAACTAATTTTAGCGGAACAGTTAGCTAAACAAGAACAAGCAAAACGCAAGGCTAAGCTTGCAAAGTCTTTGAGTGCATTGCATAGTGGGAATAATCCAAAGTCTTAGAAATGCCTTCAGAAAATACTTAAGTTTGACATCGGTAACACGGTACTATAAAATATAGCTAAGTTTATCCTAGTCGTTAGGTGTAAATAGTACTTTAGAAGGAGATGAAAAAATGAGTATCCAGCTATATAGTAATGGGACAACTATTTTGCAGGAGCTGTATGAGGCTGTCTGCAATGGTACCGCTCCACGATGTTTCCCGGTTGGCACTATTATCCCTGATATCTTTGTATCCAATAATGTGATTTTCTCGGCACCGCACCGCATTGTTGCTTATCGTAATGCGGACAACTTGCAACAAGAGGTGGACATCGCCAAGCCGAAAGACGGCGTTCGTCTTGGTTGCATCTTGCAACGCCAGCATGCCTTGCCCCAGCTTATTCAGTACACGCCTGTCAATCGGATGTTCCGTAGAAAAACGGAGGAAAGATATGCTGCGGACGATTGGGACGAAGAACATCCCTTTTCGGTGTGTGTAGAGCCGGATGATGGCAATAACTATTTGCTGTCGATTATCCATAGATGGCTGGATCGTGTCGGATCAGACTATTACATGGAGCGCCGCGAAAAACGTTTTGAGCATCTTAAGTGGGATCCTGAATATTGGGATTCCTATCGTAACGGTTGTTCGCAGGAATTGATGCGGTGCGTCGTTTGTGTACCAATCAAAGTTGCGCACAGAAGCGGCTACTACAGAGATGAGAAAATCGCATTCTTCGTACCTAGTATTAACGAGCTCCACTGCGCTGTCGACCCAGAAAAACTTTCCGCCCAAGAATGTAAGCAACTTGACCAGTGTGCGTGGGAGTACTACCGCGATACGCCCATCGATCCCAAAGTGCCGTGCGCAAAGCGCGTTTTTACTTCGATCGTAGATGGGCGGCCTAAGGCTTGTTGGTCGCGTTCGCCGCGTATCGGCGACAAAGAAGACGTGTGGGTCTTTGACGAAGATGGATCCTTGCGCGCTGTAAGGCCTGAATTGGCATGCATGATGGCGCCGGCTTGCGTGATTGCAAAAAGAATCAAGCAATCTTGACATTATTCTTCATCATCCGTCTTATGTTAAGCCCTCTAGGTAAAATCTAGAGGGCTTTGTATCTCTAAAACGTTGGCCGTATGGTCTTATCAATATTAGTGCAAGCTCCTATAAGGGTGATTTACGCTTCTGCTACCGCTCCCTGAATCATCTGTCGAATCGTGGCGAAGAGGAAAGGTTTAAACTCTTCAATGCTAAGCGGTTTTGACTCTAGAATGCAAGAGAAGCAGGTTGAGCTAGTCAGCTCAATAATCATAAACAGCAAAATTCGTGGGTGTCGCAGCCGAATGCCGTTTTTTCGAGCAGCCAAGAGCAGTGCTTGCAAGATATTGGAATGTTCATCATCTACGTAATCTTGTAGTTTGCGACTAAACACACCGAGCGACAAATCCTTGGCAATTAGCCGGAGTGCAATAGGATTATCAATTAATTTGTTGATTAAAAAGTTTACCACAAAGACGATTTGGTCTTCAAAATCCACCAGATCGGCGGCACGCAAAGCGTTAAGAGCTTCTTGAAAAAACTCGTGTGACTTTTGGACAATCAAGCTGTTTTTAAGGTCGTCTTTATCATGAAAATACAGATAAAAAGTACCTTTGGCGACCTTGGCTCGTTCGGTTACTTCGCTAATCGAAGCGTCAAAATCTCCCCGTTCCACCAAAAGCTCGTAAGCCGCATCTAGGATCCATTTGGCTTTGTCATTTTGGCGCGCTGGAGCTTTGCGCTTAGCTTGTGAAGTAGTCATATTTTTATTATATCTGATTTTTACTGGTTCGACAATAGTAAAACTGACCAAAAGTCATTTTTGGCATAGAAATCGTAGGTCTATTCAAAAGATTTTAAGCTAGATTTAAGTAAAATGACCGCCAGTTTTTGTAATTTATATCTGTTATTTCAACAAAATATTGCTTTAGAACAAAAATATTGACCAAAAGTCATTTTTGCGTTAAAATGGTTTTCAGAAAATGACCATCGGTCATTTTGTCACCAAATGTTTGCAAAATGGCTGTCTGTAGTCAATGCTAGAAACAGGAATTGTAAAGATAGTCATTAGCAATAATACTAAAAATAGGGAGCATATGAAACGAATTAGTGATTTTATTTGTCGGCATCGTTTAGCGATTGTGATCGCGTCTTTGTTGTTGCTGATTCCGGCGGCGTGGGGTTATATTTCGACGCGTGTGAATTATGATCTGCTGGTGTATTTGCCGTCTGACATTGAAACGCTAAAAGGGCAGGAAGTTTTAACTGATGAATTTGGCATGGGTGCTTTTTCGGTGGCGGTGGTTGAACAAATGCCAGCCAAAGAACTATTGGAATTGACCAACCAAATCAAGCAGGTTGAAACCGTAAATCAGGTAATCACGATTAATGATTTGACTGGTACTACGGTTCCGACGGATTTTTTGCCAAGCACGATCCGCGAAAAGCTGGCGCACGAAGATACGGAGCTGATGATTATTACTTTTCGGAATGGCACCAGTGATGATCAAACGCTAGCAGCGATTGAAGAAATCCGAGAGCTGGCTAATCAGAAATGTTTGCTTGGCGGTATGAGTGCCATGGTACTAGATACCAAGAACTTGTTTAAGAGTGAGACTCTGTTGTATGTTTCGATTGCGGTAGCACTTTCGATTGTGGTTTTACTGTTGTTTTTGGATTCGTTTGTGGTGCCATTCTTACTTATTGGTAGTATTGGGATTGCGCTCTTGTTCAATATGGGCACCAATTTGTTCTTAGGCGAAATTTCGTATATTACGCAAGCGATTAGCGCGGTTTTGCAGCTGGGCGTGACGATGGACTTTTCGATTTTCTTGTATCATAAGTATGAGGCTGCCAAGAAAACCGAAGCTGATAAATTGAAAGCGATGTCGGCGGCGATTCAGGCTACGGCAGCTTCGGTATTGGGCAGCTCGCTCACGACTTTTGCTGGATTTTTGGCGCTTTGCACAATGAGCTTGACGCTGGGAACTGATATTGGCGTGGTGATGGCAAAAGGTGTAGTGATTGGCCTGACTTGCGCAGTTACGCTCTTCCCAAGTCTGCTACTGCTCTGCGACAAAGCGATTGAAAAAACGCGGCACAAAGAATTATTACCAAGCTTCACGCATTTGCAAGCTGGAATTCTGAAATATCACCGGGTGATTTTGGCGGTTTTTGTAGTACTTTTGGTGCCGGCTTATCTAGCTTATGACAATGTGGAAGTTTATTATAAGTTAGACTCGTCGATTCCAGCCGATTATGAATATACCCAAGTAACCACGGCCCTACGTGAGGATTATGATATGGAATCACAGCTGATGATTTTGAACAGCAAAGATGCGTCAACGGCAGCCAAACAAAATATCGTGCGAGAGATTAACCAATTGGAGGGGATTGATGCGGTGTTGAGCACAACGATGTTAGAGAATTATGGTTTATCGGCGGATTTGCTAAGTGACGAGCTACGTTCTATGCTAGAGACTGAAAACTATTCAGCGATGCTAGTGCTATCGGATTACGGCATTGCCAGCGATGAACTAAATCAGCAAATCAATCAGATTAACGAGATTGTGTTGCGCTATGATGAGGCGGCGATTGTGGCGGGAGAAGGGCCGCTGATGAAAGATTTGGTTGAGATTGCGGATCGGGATTTTGCCAGCGTTAATATTACTTCAATTATCGTCATCTTTATCATTATGGCGTTGGTGCTAAAATCGATTTCTCTGCCAGTATTACTGATGGCGGCGATTGAGTTTGCGATTTTCCTAAATCTCGGAATTGCTTTCCTGACACATACGGAGATTCCGTTCATTGCTTCAATTGTGATTGGCACGATTCAGCTGGGTGCAACGATTGATTATGCAATCTTGCTGACTACGCGATACGTTGAGGAGCGCAAGCAAGGCAAAACTAACCGTGAGGCAGCACGTTTAGCACTTAGTGGTTCGATCCAGTCGATTTTCGTCAGCGCAATGTGTTTCTTCGCGGCGACGATTGGCGTAGGCTTGTTCTCGCAGATTGATATGATTGGCTCGCTCTGTACTTTGATTGCGCGGGGAGCGATTATTAGCATGGTGATTGTGGTGACAGTGGTGCCAGCGCTGCTGATGAGTTGTGATAAATTAATTTGTCAAACTACGATTGGCATGAATAAATTGGTAAAAGTTAATCAACGGATAGGTAAATAACATTAGATAATAAGTAAAGGAGAATTTATGAAAAAAGCGATTGAAACAACTTTGTGCGGCGTATTAGCGGCGGTGCTCGTAGGCATGCCACTCAGTGTTTACGCGAACGCAACGGCGCAGAATATAACTGCTCCGACGGATCAAACAGTGGCGCAACTGATCGCCGCGACAGCAGGGACAGAGCTTGCTATAGCGACTCAACAAGATGCCAATGCAACTATGCTAGCAACGGCGCCGACGGCACAAGAAGAAACGGTTTTTGTGAAATTGCGGCCGGATGGTGCGGTGGATTATAGCTCGGTATCCAAGCATTTATTAAATCATGCGCAGAGTGAAACTTTGACGGATTTTACAACTTTGCAAAATATTGAAAACGTGAATGGTTTTGAAACTTATCGCGTGGATGGTGATCGCATTATTTGGCAGAGCCAGGGCAACGACATTTATTACAAGGGCAAAACTGAGCAAGCGCTGCCAATCACCGTGGAGATCACTTATAAACTGAATGGCGAAACCAAAGCCTTAGCAGAAATTTTGGGCAAGTCTGGCCGCGTAGAAATGCAGTTGCATTACCAAAATTCATCAAAGGTTGGTAATCTCTATACGCCATTTTTAGTGATAATGGGCACAACTCTGCCGACTTCGGCGCGTAATATTGAGATTACGAATGGGAAGGTGATAAGCAATGGGCGTGGTTTTGCGGTAATGGCGCTGGCGGCACCAGGATTATACGATAGCTTGCAACTTAATGAATTGCAGGGTCTAGACGATATAATTCTAGCTTATAATACCGACGATTTTGCTTTGAATGATGTATATAATATTGTGACACCAAAAATCCTAGATCAATCAGACTTGAAGATTTTTGATGAAGTGGATAAGTTGACCAATAGTTCTAAGCAGCTCGCTGAGAGTAGCCAAGAATTAGTAAAGGGTACTCAAACTTTGCGTGATGGTGTGCAAGAATTGCGTAATGGAATTATAAAAGCTCAAACGCAGCTTCAATCTACCGGAAGCCTGATTGATGAGGAAACTTTGACGCAAATTTCAGATTTGGCTGCTAGTGCTGCACGCAAACAAATCGCCGCTCAGCAGAGTACGATTCGCGCACAAATTCATCAGCAAGTATCGGGCATGGAGGAGCTTGGACAAATTCAGAATAGCTTAGTGGAACAACTTGCACAGGCCGAAGCCTTGAAGGTTTGTTTGGCTACCCCACCGGTACAGAGTGCAACTTCTAGAGTGCAAGGTGATTCTGTGAATGCTTCTGATGTACAACTGGATTCCGACGATGCGCAACAGAATTCAGATGGCGTGCAGCCGAACTCGTCTCAACAACCGACGACAACAGAAGGATTAATCATTGGTAAATGCAGTGATCCAGCGGTATTGCAACAGTATGTTGCTAAGGTAAAACCAGTAGTAGCAGAAAAAGTAGCGAGCCAGTTTGATTTGACTGCGATTGAAGAAAAAATGTTCCAGAGTACTTATGTTTCGCTCAGACAAGTTGCTGCCACAACTGCTGCCACCACGGCGCGTAATGTCGCCATGCAAGTTGCTCGTTCGATTCAAGACGGTCTGGGCGATCAGCTCGATATTTTGATGAGTGAAATGCTTAATGGTATTGATCAGCTTTTGGATGGCGTCAATAAGCTTAATGATGGTATGACTAAATTTGACCAAGAAGGCATTCAGACGCTCAACAACTTAGTGAATAATAAGTTGAAGTCTACTGCCGACAAGACTAAACGGTTAACGCAACTTGCCCACGATTATAATAATTTTTCCGGCATCAGCAAGGATGGCGATGGTGAAGTGAAATTTATCTTAATGATTGATGCCCAGAAAAAGTAAGGGGCAATGGCGAGGTTAGTTCCGCAGAGATTGGTTGCGCACTCAATTATACGAGTTTTATAAAGCTATCTCTCTCGCACGTAGCGATTCCACCAAGCAGTAAAATCATCTGCATTTTGATAAATCTTCAGATCTTCATCACTATCGGCGCGCAAAAAAGTAACTAACTTGCCATCGCGGTAAAGAATCAGCGACGGATAGTATTTTAAATCTGGTATTAATGCCGCAGTTTTTAGTTCGGCAAACGGAGTTTTGAGAAAAACTACGTTATGCTCGGTACTAAAATCTTTGAGAACTTGTTCAAAATCTTCGGAAGTGCGGCAAGCCGGTTGATAGGCAAAAACGGCAAAAGACTTATGCTCAGCGATTAAATCTTTAATGGTGTCAACTGAAACGGTTTGAAAATCCGGTTGATCACTGTAGTATTCAGCGCTTAGCGGAAAAGTTTTGGGCTGGAAGAAAAGTATCAAGCCGATAATAACTGCCAATAATACAACAATACCGCTAACGATGGCGATGATTTGACGACGTTTGCTCATTTGGAAATTTCGTGGAGATCGTTAAAGTTGATATTGTGATAGGGAATTTTCCAGAAACTGTAAGTTGTATTGCCGTCTGCAGTGGTTTTAACGGCGACATTATGATCACCCTCGTAATACCAATAGCCACCAACGTTATAAATTTTATTGCCATCCCAGCCAAGTTTAATTAATAAATCTTTAGTCATGCCGGCATAGCCGCCGCCACCACACATTAGAAAAATAGTTTTATCTTTTGGAAACAAGTCTTCCAGAATTTGTTTTGATTCAACATAATTGGCTTTAATATTGCCGTCTTTATCTTGAGTGAATAGGGTTTTGCCACTGTAAGTATTACCAACTTCAGTCGGTAAACCAGTGACATTAATTAGATACGGATAGGGCACGACTTCAAAACCTTCCACAAACCCAGAAAGATAAGAATCGCCATCAATTGCCTCATAATTGGCCGGATCTTTAAGCATACGCATGTCACGGTAGACAGCGTCGGGCCGGTTTAGATATTCATCAATTGTAGCCTCATTGATATTTTTATCAATACCAAAAGTTCCGCGCAGGCCTTCTGCAAGCTCTGGCGCCGGCAAGGCTTTTGGCTCAGTAAGAGAAGAGTCTGGCGTGGTAGATAGTTGCGATCGATTAACGTTGGCAATGATGGCACTGATGGAACCAATAATGATCATTAATAAAACAATTATCGCGATAATTGACCAGCCACTGAGTTGAATTTGAATGCGCTTCTTCATGCTTACCTCCATATTGCTTAGTTATTATGGTTAATCTTCTTGGTTGATTTTTTCGGTTGTAATTTCTAAGTCTGCTTGCCCCGATAGCTCTCGTAGCCAGGCCGAAAATTCATCAATTCGATCTTCTGTGTTGGTGAGAATGACGCCTTGGTCTCTATTCTCTCCGTCAACATAGATAATTATATAGTTCCTGCCGTAAGTTTCGTCAACGCGCGTGGTGATCGTATAAGTTTGACCGCTTAATTTTACATCATATTGATATGTTATGTCCGGCTGATTGCGAAGTCGGTTTAGACTGACTTCATCAACTGTTGCCAAAAGATCGTCGAGCGATTCATTATTGCCGATTAGTACATCGTTTAATGCCCCCCGGATGCGTTGCGAAGTGGTGGCACCAAAAGTGTAATCAATCTGATAAGCATTTGCCCAGGCTAATTCTCGCATTGGTGAGTCTACGCAACCGCGCTGGCTGTCGTAAATGCGTAAATTCTTCGGTGCACAAGTAATTAAGATTGGATAGCCACCAAGTAGAGTATTGTTACGGTCTGGTGACCAACTTAGCTGTACTTCGTATGATTGTTCGACGGCGGCAACGTCTACAATAAAGCTACCTGAATAAACATTATCATTTTTATCGTAACCATAATCAATCGTGTCTTCGCGAATTAATGCTCCTGATGCTGGCGGTTCCTCGGTATCACCAAGGGTGTATTTTAGGACATTGTATAGTTGTGCAAATATAGCGTCTTTTTGTTCTTGTGGTAATTTTTTGTCAACGATTTTGTTGATGACGTTGATATTGTCGATTTTAGTTTCTGGACCGTATGGATTTTTATGAAAGATTTGCATAAGAGTGATAACGAGTAACACTACTACCGCAGCTGCGAGCAAGAATCCTCCGATTAGTAAGGGGTTAAATTCGATTTTTCGTTCTTTTGGCGGCATGTTGCTGTTGCTCCTTCTTATTTTTAAATCCAAACTACGTCAGACTGATCCAGGATTGGATCAAGGTAGGTGAAGGCGTAACCGTATTTAGTATTGACGAAATAGCTAAGATCACGCTCGACTACCTTGCCGTCATGCGCATATTCACCCCAAGATGCTTCCACTGTAATCACTTTATTGCCATTAACGCCAACCACAATGCCGGTGTGTCCACATTTGACGGTATGATTTTCGCACCATGAGACGCCGGATGTAGTTGAAAAGACGGCGTAAGGCCGCGGCTCAGTACCAGTCGGTAATCCGTAGGCCTGAGCAACATTGTTGGCTACATTCCTACCATCACCCCAGCCGCTAGGAGGGCGATTGCCTTGACCAACGCTAGTAAATCGCTGGACGAAGAAGGCTACGAATGAAACGCAATTAAACTTGGTGCCCATTGGCAAGTTCCAATCCGCTACGGTAATTTCGCCGCTGTTATAATAATCGGCTAATTTCTGTGCTTGAGTTTTGTCTAGACCACCTTCAAGCAAGCCTAGAGCGGAGCATGCTCCGAGCGTACTGCTGCTAGCAGTGACGTTACTTGCAACTAGTTGTGCAAATAATTGCTGTCCTTCCGGGTTTGGATGAATGCCGTCGGAATCTAGGTAGGTTTCCGGTTGTGATTCAATGGCAGTTTTCCAGTCTACGACTGAGACATTGCGATTATCATTCCTCATTTTTATCAGGACGTTATTGTTGGTTGTATAATCATTGCTGGTGCTCCAGTTGTTAACGAAGATGACTTTGCGCGATGAGCCAGCCAAGTCGACTACCTCTTGTGCCTGCTCCGAGGTGAAGTCGCCATTGGTTCCTAGCGCATAAACTAATGTTTGCCGAAGACTACCATTATTGACGAGGTCGCGTAGAATGGTGATACCGCCCGGATTCTCTGACGTGCCAGTATAAAATTGTTTGGACACTTGAGCGTGAATGTCAATTCCCGGTAATTTTTGTTCGAGCTGCGCACGTGACCTTTCGGTAATTGAATCGCCAATAATGGTCACCTGTGCGCCGCTAGTGGTAGTACTGCCAGTGGTTGTGCCGCCAGAGACTGACATCTGCTGTACGTAATTAAGCCACTTCTGGGCTTGCGTGCCGCGTCTATTGGCGGCTCCTTCCTTATCGCCGGGTCGTTCCATAATCCAGACAAAAATTCGTGCTGCATCTTCTGGAGTTCTAGCTGCATCCATAGCTTCATGGGCGGTCATACTACTATCAATATAACTTAATCCCATGGATCCACCTTTGTTGCGGTATCCACCCACCGTCGTAGTCTCGAATTCACTGCTAGCACCGAAGAAGAAATCTAGCTCCACTCCTAGCCAAGCGTCAACTACTTCCATTGGCACCGGTTCTACAGGGAATCCAGTCGAGCGGTCAGTCTTTGTGTATTTGAGATCGAAGTAAGTATTGTAATAGTTGGCCGTGCGTGGGTCGGTACGCAACGGTCCGAGGATTTTACTATAAGGAGTAAATTGCGCAATGCCGTAGCCCTGATCTTCATTATAATGATCACCTTGGAACCGGAATGGATTAAAGCTCGACTCGGCCTCAAAATTAGCCATAATGCCAGCAATGCCAATATCCGATAATACAAAACCAGTAGGGTTATTGCCCTTCAAATAACTGACTAATTTCGCCATAATAGTATCGCCATCTAGACTGCCAGAATAACAAGTTACCCCGCCGCCCTGCGGGTCGTAATAGTAAGCACCTACCAAGTTGAGCTCATCCCAAAGGGCATCAGAAATCGCTGAAGCTGAGCCAGTTGGGAACAGTACTAGCAAAAATGACAAGAAAGCACAAACAAACCGTTTTATCGGATTCATTCGGAAACGTTTTAATTCCTCTGTGTGCCTAAACAACTTATGCATTCTTAGCATTTTACTCACTTTTATCTATTTTATCATAAAACTTTTAAGTCGTCATTATGAAAGTCGAGGTTGTTAAGTTTATGTTATAGAATTAACAAAACCGTGATGTCATATTTTGCTCACGGTTATTATTTGGTTGTATGTATCTAAAACTTGCTTATCAGCAATCATATTTCTGGTACACCAAATGCGTAACTGTTTACACATTTCTAGTGGCACTGAACCTATTATACCATGTGGTAACCAAGGTTTACCGATAAAAATTATTAATCAAGAAACAGATAGATGGTACGCAATTTTAGGAGAAGATTTTCGACGCGTACAATAGCAACGTATTCCTGCTGGGCATTACACACCCAGCAGGAACCCCCCCAAAAAACGTTTCAACTCCTGCCCGCTATGTAGTATATTTCCGAATGAAAAACACGCCAGAAGGCTCTTAAAAAGCGCCATACGGCATATTTTAAAACAGTATCTGCGCGACACGTGGCGCGATTACTAACGCTTATTCGCGAACCTATAAAATTAAATACTATAATTCTAGTCTTCGCTATCAACAAAGCTAAAGTGGTCATCGTGGCGCGCCAATTCGCGCCGCACGTCTTCTTTAGTAGCGTGTCCACGTTTGTAACTGTCTATGGCGTCTTCTACTGAACCAGAACGTTGACGTAGCGAGTTAACACGTGCATTGAGTTCAGATTCAGAATCTCGAGCTCCAAAGCATCTTGATTTGCTGCGATTACTACTAAAAATACCCATTACCGTTATAATAACACCGAAATGCCAAAAATCAACCCTATTTCTTGTTTTCCGCCTCTATTTCTTTGCGCAGCTCTTCTTTCAGCATTTCACGGCGTACCTCGTCTTTTAGGGCAGCACGTTCTTCTTCTGGCGTCATAGGCTTATTAGTTTGTTGTGTCGGCAAGGAGCGTAGCTCCCGTAATTTATTTTTACGCCAAATGACAATGGGCAACGCAAGTAAGCCAAGCACAACTAGGAATATACCTACGCCAGCCCCACCACCTGTAGCCATACCACCAAGCCCTAAGCTTACACCAGCTATAAGCCATACCCATGCAAATTCATATACAGTGCGGCTCTGTATCCTAAACACCTCTGCTGGATGAGCGCCATTCTGTTCAGCTAATACGCCAATCAATTCGTCATGTTGCGCGTCTTCATTAAAACGGTCAAAAGTGGATTTATGTGTTACGACTTTTTTCGCCATATTCTCTCCTAGTATATGTTGATATAAGTTACTATATTTGCACCACTACTATTTGAAACCTTACACTCCATGACCGTTTCTCTAGTTGCTCCGAAAGCATTAGTTACGTCAACTTGCACTTTGTATAAACGTTCATGTGCAGACTGGACTTCTTCGCTTAATACACCAACGACATTATGAAACTTAATTCCGTAAGGTGCAGCCGCCTCGCCAGCCGTACGACATAGCGAACGCGTATCGACTTTTGATGGTGCGGTGCTTTCCCATGTAGATTTTTCCTTATCATATTCTTGTTGCCGACACTTAACGTACTCGTCAGCATATTCGCCAGACTCACTATCAGTCCAGTCGTCCGTCTTAATTCTGCAAGCTTTTAAGTCTGCAATACGTTGTTGCCGTTCACGTTCTGGTGCTGCCGCAGCATATTCAATGGCATTTTGACGGTTTGTCGCTAACAGCTCTGCATAAACCTCGTCCGTAAAATTGAAAGTAATTTTAACTTTTGCGGACGCAACGTCCTTGCCGCCATCCCTTATACGCACATTTACGATTTCTTGTTTACTGTGTGGAACATTCTTGTCTGAAAAACCTGATTTAGGGGCTACATCATTTTTCATAATGCTAACCGACTCTGCAGAAAAGCTCCATTTACCATCCTCTGCTGTTATATATTGGGGTTGCAGGTTCTGTTGCTCTGTAGGACTGTAAGTGCCTGTTACTATGCCGTCAGTTTCACAATGCACATAGCCAGACGTACTACTATCAACTATTTTTGTACACATAAACTCGTATTCGTCTTTGTCTGCAGCTACACTGTATCTAACTTCCGGTTCGTCAGGAGTGGTCTGCGTTGTTGTCTGGGTTGAATTAGGTTTTGAAAGCATTGGCTTTACAAGAAAATACATAGCACAAAGTATTAGTTCGCCAATTATTGGTAAACCAACAAAAACCCAAAGTAAGATTTTAACGATGGTTTTATTGCGTATATTTTTGTCTGGGCTGTTTAAGTTTTGCTTATAATTTTCTACCCAACCCTTAATGCCAGTTTTGGCTGTCGGTGCCTTGTTGGGCGTAGTATTCGATTCTTTATTAAACTGTTGACGAGATTCGTTTTGATATTTGTTGTTAGGTATATTGCTTTTCGCTGCCATAAGCCTTTGCTCGTTAAGTTGATTCCGGCCGGCTTAACCTAACAAAATGAGCGTTAAGCCAGCAATTTTTCCGAAACCACTGAAAGCTCGCAGACGCATAGTCCCAAAGCTTGAACTTAACGCTCAACATTGGGGACTATACGTACGCGACTTTAATACGAAGTCTATTGCTTGCTTGTTAACGTGGTTTCGGAAATTACACTAATTATAACACAAAGCCGCCTTACTTTACAGTGCTAATTTGCATTTATGTCGCGAGCAAAACAGGTGGAAAACGCTAAAAAGTACTTGACAAAGAAAAGCATGAGGAGTAAAATAAGATCATCAGCTTTATCTACAATGTCGAAGCTCGTAGGTAAATATAGATACGTACATTATTACACAAAAAGTGTTAACTTATCCCGAGAAACACACCCCGCACTACAGATAAAGCCTTTTGCGTTTGCGAAGAAGGTTTAATTCTGGTAGTGCGGGGTCTTCGAACATCTGGACACTTTTATTAAACTTCTTTTATATTAGCTATCTTCGCCGCAAGCTTTATCTCTGGAGCCAACACGTAAGACACTTCAGCATGAGAGTTCAGAAAAGAGAACAAATCTCATGTCGATGCAAAATCGTCAAACTGAAAAATCTGACAATGAGTTGTTGGATGATTGGGCGTATGAATACGCTTTAATGCTGTATTCACAATACAAATACAACCGAGAAAACGGAGTTACTACCTTTACGGATGTAGAGTAGGACATTAAAATATAACATATAACACGAAAGGAGTCAAACATGGCAAAGGTGTTAGCGATTACAAATTGTCGCGTGTCAACAAAAGAGCAGGAGCAAAACGGAAGTTTATCTAGGCAGCAAGCATCGGTAATGACGGCTGCAAAAAAGCTCGGAGCTACAATTCCAGAAGACGGACAGTGGAGCGGAAGCGTTTCTAGCCGTGCTGGCAAAAATTTGAAACGCAAAGATTTACAAGAAATGCTTGCATACTGTAAAAAGCACAAAAATGTTAAGTATTGTATTATTGACGAGCCAGACCGTTTTATGCGCTCTGGCGCTGAAGCATTTTATTTTGAAATCGAGTTCAGAAAATTAGGAGTGCAGGTTCATTATGCATGTGATGACGAATTAAATGGTACAGGTGCGCACGCCAGTTTACTAAAGTTCTTCAAGCTTTACGAAGGCGAAAGCAGTAATGAAGAACGCTCACGTAAAGCAATGGCAGGGCTACAAGCTGCAGTTGCTGCTGGACTCTATCCGTTTTCGCCAAAGCTTGGTTACAGACGCGGCAGTAAACCTGCCCTACACGAACCAAACCCAGACTGTGCGGAGTTAATACGCGACTTGCTTATACAAGTAGCTAATCGCAGTATCTCGCCATCAGAATCGTTGAAGCGTTTTAATGATTCTAGCTTTGTACGAAGTGGCCGGCATGGTAAGTTGCGCATGGACAGATGGAAAGAGATATTAACTGACCCATTTTACTGTGGCGTTATAGAAATTAGCAAGCAGCTAAAAGTGCGTAACGAACATGGGCAACATGAACCTTTAATTACGCGCGACCAGCACCGTAATATAGTGGACGTAATGAATAACCGCCAGAAGACCAGAAAGGCTCCAATGAGCAGTGGCAACCCAGAATACCCATTGTCTGGCATGCTGCTATGCCAGGAATGTTTTGAGGAAGAAATGGCATGCGGTAAAGACTATAAACATAACCGAGGAAAAATGACGGGCTACACACACCGCAATAGAAGTAAGAAAGCTGGCGGAAATTGTTACCATAGATACGGTTGTCGGAAATGCCATAAAACAATTTTACGGGAGCAAGCGAATAAAAGCGTTTATTTTTTCTTCTCTCATGTTGCAATGACAGACGAAGCGCGCGAGGCGTTAATTAAGCAGTTAGAGCGCGTCTGGAAGGTCGAGGGCGAGTACAATGACAGCAAGAAAATTACCTTGCGTAATAGAATCCGAAAACTAGACCAAGACAAGAACAGGCAGGTTATTGCACTAGGTGCATGTAGTAACGACTATGTGCGTACAGAGATTGAAAACTCTATTGTTGAGCTAGGTAACAGTATTAAGGATGCTGAAGACGAACTAGAGGCATTAGAATCGTCTTTAAGTTACGACAAAGTGCAGTTTATGAAGTTTGCCTTGCATGTTGTTGACAAGATGGCATGCGAATTTCCCTTCCTTACACTAGAAAACCAGCGCAAGTGTAAACAGTTGATATTTCCAGATGGTTTCTTTGTTACTAACGAAAAAAGAGTTTACACACGTTCCATTAGTCCATTTTACAGGGTAGTAAACGCAGAAACAGGCGCGTCAGCGCCTGAATCTACACATTTGGTACACCCGACACGATTTGAACGTGCGACCTTTGGTTCCGGAAACCAACGCTCTATCCAG
>CAZWCY010000011.1:0-31375 GCA_964633035.1 uncultured Candidatus Saccharibacteria bacterium
AGCGCCATTAGGTGCTTTTTTGATGATATTAACAGAGAAGAGAGGGCTGATTTCGCTGGTTCCACACTTTTTAATACATCAAACTCGCTAAAATTCTGTCAAAATCTCGCTGTAATCCTGTTATAATAAAAGTATGCTGGCAATAGATATGATACAGTGGTGGTACACCAAAGGTTGGAAAAATTTCGCCACCAATTTTATGAACAAACTACGCGATGCGATGGATTTCTTTTCAATTCGGTTATTAGTTACAAACATGTTTGCGCCGTTTCGGCAAATCTCCGCCAATACTAACTCTGGGCCATCGTTTGGTGCCCAGATTTCCGCCTTTTTTGACCGCCTATTTTCGCGCTTTATCGGTATGGTCGTACGGTTGTTTCTGTTAATTATCGGAATTATTATCCTTGCTCTCCAGGCCATCCTCGGCCTGATAATTATAGTTTTGTGGCCGCTTGCGCCCATCTTATGTGTTGGCTGTTTTGTCTTAGCAATAGTGGGAGTAACCTTCTGATGGATCATTTTAATTATAGTAGCCTGCGCGCCCGAGAAGCCCGCTTTAGCAAAATCTTCAAACCGTTTGCCGTGCGGTTACTCATTATTTTAGTAATTTTGATTAATGCTAGCAGTTTTGTGTATTTAGTTTGGTTTGCGCATAATGCGCTCGGTTGGATTTGCCTAGCTATTGCAATCGCCGGAGTGATGTTTTATACCTGGCTGGTCAATGAAGCAATCCCCGTGCCAGTCGGCAAAACTCGAGATATTAATGATTTATTATCTGCGAATGTTTTGCGCCTGCTTGGTCGGGATACCACACCACAGCAGCTGGCAGCGCAACTTTACCGTACTCGCAGTGGCGATTTTCTAGCTTTGCGCTTCGGTATTGCACCGCAATCATTAGAACGGCTAGCTGCTGATCTCGGACCAGATTTAACTCCGATTCTGGCCACTGCGCGCGAAATCTGGCGAACTGTTGATGGCGAAACCATCTCTGGTGGCATGATCGCTATTGCCATTATCCAGAATCACCCTCGGCATGAGATGCTCCTCAAACGCGCCCGTTTAGAGTTATCGGATCTTTATGCTGGCATTACTTGGTATAATTATTTGCACGGATTAGTTAAAAGCGCTCGCGAGCACCGTCGTGATGGTGGCATTGCGCGCGATTTTACCTTTGGCTATACTCCCACTTTGCAACATTTTGGCACTAACATTTCTGAACAACGTTCTAGGGTTTATAAAGCCCAAATCCGCATGGCCGCCCAGCAAGAAACTCTATCGCGCATGATTAATATCTTCTCTGAGCAAGGGCGTCAAAATGTTGCTCTGATTGGACCGGAAGGTTCTGGACGTACTACCACCGTAGCGGCTTTTGCAGACTTAATTATGGATGCCGACGCCAAAATTCCTAATAATCTCAAATACCGCCAAGTTTTTATGCTTAATTCTTCCGCATTGATTTCTGCTGCTAGAGGTGAAGAGGGTCGACTGGAGAGTCTCATTACCCGTATTATCAACGAAGCTTACGCCGCCAAGAATATTATTCTCTGCCTTGATAATGCGCAACTTTTCTTTGAGCAGGGTACCGGCAAAGTCGATATCTCTAATATCTTACTACCCGTGCTAGAAGCTGGTAATCTTCGCATGATTTTAATCATGGACGAGCAAAAATTCCTGGAAATTTCCGCCAAAAATAGTTCTCTAGCCAATGTGCTCAATAAGATTATGATTCCGCCAGCCAATCGCACCGAGACTATCAAAGTAATGCAAGATCGCGCGCCGATCTTAGAAGCCAAATATAATGTAATCTGCACTTATTGGGCTTTGCAGGAATCCTATCGGCTAAGCGAACGCTATATTCATGATCTCGAAATGCCGGGGCGCGCGCTCAATCTGCTCGAAGCCGCCTGTAATTACGCCGAAGACGGCTTCGTGACGGATTTTTCCGTCCAGCAAGCGATCGAAAAGACCAAAGGTGTAAAAGTTCAAGCTGCAGCTTCCGAAACTGAACGTGCCCGACTATTGCAGCTAGAAGATCTCATTCACGAGCGTATGATCGACCAAGAAGCCGCTGTCAGTACGGTTGCTAACGCTTTGCGCCGCGCCGCTGCAGGTGTACGCAACGAAAAACGCCCGATTGGCACTTTTCTCTTTCTCGGCCCCACCGGTGTCGGTAAAACCGAACTCGCCAAAGCTCTCTCTGAAGTTTATTTCCAAGGCGAAGATAATATTATTCGTATTGACCTGAATGAATACGTTACTGCCGGCGATGTAGCGCGCCTAATTGCTGAAGGCGCCGAAAATTCCACTAGCCTGACCGCTCAAGTCATGAAGCACCCCTTCTGCGTGGTTTTGCTCGATGAAATCGAAAAAGCCCATCCGCAAGTCCTCACCACTCTACTGCAAATGCTCGACGAAGGCGTACTACGCGATGTTAAAAATCGCGAAGTTTCCTTCCGCGATACTATCGTCATTGCCACCTCTAATGCCGGCGCTAACCAGATCCGCGAATACGTCTCAGAAGGTCGCGACTTAGAACGTCTCAAACCGGAACTCATTAATATGATGGTGAACGACGGCCAATTTAAGCCGGAATTTCTCAACCGTTTTGATGAAATCTGTATCTTCCAACCGCTTTCTAAAGCTGATTTGCTGAAAATTGTCGATTTAATTATCAAATCTATCAATCAGACTTTAGCTCCCCAAAAGATTACCGTCACCTTATCTGATGGTGCTAAGCGATTGCTCGTAGAGCGTGGCTACGACCCCCAAATGGGCGCGCGCCCAATGCGCCGCATCGTTCAGAAAACCGTTGAAGATCTAGTAGCTAAGCTAGTGCTCTCTGGCAACCTCAGTAGTGGCGGCACTCTGCATATTACGGAAGAAATGATTTAAGAAAGCGCTCATATAGATTAGCTGAACACCTTTTCATAGGGGATTCGGAGGCTCGGCCGAGAAGTAGCGCCAAAGCCCTGTAACGACAGGCGCTTTGGACGCGCCCCGATAAAAGGTGGTTGGCTAAGAATATGTGAACGCTTTCTCAAAATTCCCACTTTTCCAACAAAGTATGCTATAATAATGGTAGCCTGCGAGTGTAGTACAGCGGTTAGTATGCAAGTTTTCCAAACTTGAGATGAGGTTTCGACTACCTCCACTCGCACCAATAAATTCGACATCATGTCAAGATGATGTTATTTTTATTAGCATCCACAAACCGCCGAGCCTTCGCCCGGCGGTTTTTCTTGCCAAGATTTTAGTCTGTCAACACTTTAATCCTAGCATTTTAATATTGAGACGTTTTATTTTCTAAAATAAATCCTTGAAATCCAGCATACTTTTAGCATCAAAGCCGCCACTGTTTTCGTGTACGATGAGGGATAAAATTGCCACTAAAACCAGCAACGCGAAGATACTCAAGAAATTATAATAAATTTTCTTGTCACCAGTTAACTCGACTTCATTATTGATACCTTCGTAGAAAATATAGAATCCATACAGTGAACCCGCTGAAATAATCAAAGCGCCAACCGTCTCGCTAAGCAGCGCCAACAATCCACCTACTAACAACGCAGCCGCCATTGGAATAATTGCCACCGCAAAAATTGTCATCATGCGGCAAAAGTTCGTCTGCGTTTTCTTAAAGGCTCGGCTGAGTCCAAAGAAGATTCCAGCTAGGAGTGCAATTACAATGGCATAAGCGATAAAATTAAACAAAGTTAGCCGCAACCAATCCAAATCACCCAAATTATCCCATTCTACAACAGTCTTACAGCTACCGCCGAAAAAGCTACAGCGTTTTACAATTACAGTGTTAAAAATCACGGCAATCAGCGAACAAAGCATCGCAAAGGCGGCTGAAATTACCGTCATAATTGCCGCATTCTTGATATTGCTATACTGCGCAATTTTATCTTTGAGTGCCGTTACCGGCTTTACCATCACCGCGATAATGAAACTGAAGAAATTTGGCATTTTGCCGGCTGGCTTGGTGGGATTAGCTTCCGCAGTTGTTTGGCTGGCTGCCGTAGCTGCCGCAGGGTTGGACACTGTTGACGTCGCGTCAGATAGCTTGGCTGCCGGCGCCGCGCTGGCTGTCTCGGCCGCGGCAGCTGGAGCATTAGGAGTCTCAGTTCTGGTAGCTTCTGTTGCTGTCTGGTTAATTGCAGTATCAGCCGTATCTGTTGCCGACTCGCTCGGCGTTAATTCTGCACCGCATTTAGTACAAAACTTTGCCGCGTCCTCATTCTCAGCCTGGCATTTTGGGCATTTAGTCATGTTTTAGTTTATCCTTTCTAGTACAATTATTTTTTAACTTATTTTAATTGTACCACAGCTTCCTCGCGGTGGCGGAAATACGCCACGAGCCAACTAAATCACAAATAATAATTATCGATAACAGCTACCAAAGGCTTACTCCATATACTGGAAAAAGCACAGATAGATAAACGCACCCACAGCTGCGCCCAGCACTACCGTCAAAATCAATAAGAATATTAGCGGGGCTTTGGAACGGCGACTCGCTGGAATAATCACAGTTGGCTTAGTCGGCAGAGCCGTTTTTGACTCCTCTTTTTTAGCATAAACATTCTTCTTACTTACTGGCTCACTACTCGGACGCTCGTACAGAGTACCTTCAGATTCCATGCGCTTACGCGGGCCATCTGAGAGTGGACGCTTTTCTACATTCACTGATTTCAAGAAGAATGGCGACTGACCACCAAGCGCATACTTCTGATTATCTGGCGCCGCCTTGCCGCTTTGGGCAGATTGCTCTGAAATTTTGCCGCTGCCCTGCGCAACTTTTTGCTCCTTAATGCCCTCACTAACCGTATCACCTTGTGGGTTATAATCCTCTACTACACCCAGATTCGCGGCGCTACCAACCGGCTCTTCATCCATCATGCCATAAATATCAACTGGCGGCTTGGTCTGCGGGCGACTGTTCAAATCATAATCATCTGCATCATCCCCAAAATCATCATCAAAACCAACGTAACCTTCAGCCTGCGTAGTTGGCTCAGCCACATAATCTTTCGGCGCAGTGCGAAAACGGTGCCGTACTGAATCGGACGGATATTCCGCGTTCGCTGTGGCCGCTTTCCGAGCATAAGCTATGCTCTGAGCATCCTGGCTTTTTCGTGTTGACTGTGCTGGACGGATCACATCTTGCATTAACCCTCGTGCAGTGCGCCGCTTAGGCTTCTGAGCTGCTGTGCGCTGCACTGAAACTGGTTCGGGCTGGCCCAAAACTTGACGAGTAGCTTGCTGCATCAGTTTTACCGAAGCTTCTACATCAGCCGCTGGCGCCATCTGAATAGGCTGTGCCGGCCGAGCCGCCGTCGTATTAGCCCGGTGACTTGCCAAGAGTTTTGCAAGCGCCGTCTGACCTTTTGTACCATTAATCACACCGTCACTAGAACGCACGCCTGTGGCCTTCGCTCGTGGCGGCATCACTACCGGCGCCTTACGCTTAGGTGCAAGCCTGAGCGAAGTCTTCACTACTGGCGTTGCGCTACTCGGAGCCGTCGGAGCCGGCCGTTTACGCGCAGCCATCGCCGGCGCTGGCGCAGCTTTACGCGCCAACGGATCCATGGCTGGGGCAACACTCTTCGGTTGTGGCTTCGGTGTCGGTCTTGCAGTCTTCATAATTCCAGCCGCCGAAGGGCGCGCTGATTCCATGCGACGCTGAGCTGAACCAGCTCTGTCTACTCGACGTTGTACCGTACCGCCCGATTCCATTTGATGTTGAATGGAGCCACGATGCAAATTCGCGGCCGATTTGGCCGTACCCCGACCACCAGCATTGATAATCTCTTGCGCCGAACTCGCCAAATAATTACTTAAGCGTTTATCTGCATCCTGCGCGTACATTGCATTAATAGCGTCTTTTGCCGAACGCACCGGCGTCACCGGTGTTTCCTGAGCCTGCTTTTTGCGTTCAGCCGCTTTATCCATATCTAAGCCTGCACCTTCTTTGCAATCTCTACAATCTCCACAAATTGGTCTGCCACCAAGCTGGCATTCCCTACCAAAAGCCCATTTACCTGCGGAATTGTCAAATACGCCCCTGCATTAGATGGATTGACACTGCCACCATACAAGATTGGCATCGATTCGCCAACTTCTTTGCCATATTCATCGCTCAGCGTACGGCGAATAAACTGCACGATCTCGCTAATCTCATCCGGCGCGGCAATTTGCGCATCTAGCGTAGTGCTAATTGCCCAAACTGGCTCATATGCAATAATCACTTTTTCTAAATCCTCGCGCGACACCTCTGACAATCCGCCGAGTAGCTGATCACGCAGCACATCGCGTGTTTCACCAAAAGTCTTCTCGGTTGCCGTCTCACCAATACACAAAATCGGCCGAATCTGATTGCGCACCGCTGCTGCTACGGCTGCCCGAATCCGCTTATCACTTTCGTCAAACAATTGCCGCCGTTCCGATTGCCCCAAAATACAATAATCTACCAATCCACGCAATTGCGTGCAAGAAATTTCCCCAGTATACGCCCCAAAATCATGGGCGTTCGCATTCTGAGCACTGAGGCGCATCTTCTTGCGGTCAATCTGCAAAGACAGCGGCTGCAAAGCCACAAATGAGGGCGCCACTACCACTTCCACGTCACGATAAGCTCGTACGCGTTGCAGCAGCTTATGAAGATACACGGAAGACTCACCCACGGAGAAATTCATCTTCCAGTTGCCCACAATGTATGATTTCATACATTAATTATACCATAACTAAATTCTGTGATAAGACTTATTTTCGACATTTTTCGGTAAAAACCATTGACATTTTAGAGAAAGTGTGATATAATGGAAGGATAGGAACTTGTTATCCTCGCACCTCAAGAACTAGTAAAGACGCCAAATGGTAGTCTAAGGTTGATTTTGAGGGTAAATTTCAAGGAAGAGGTGAAATTTTATACGCAACTTCCCAGGATCACGTAAGTTTTTACATGCATAGCAAAATCTGTCAAAAATAAGGGGGAAATTTTATGGAAGAAAACTTGCGCAGCATCATTATCGCTAATCTGGCCCAGAAATACGGCAAGCCCTTCGTGAAACCCGAAGATGACGGCATTATAATTCGGCATGTCGGGCTCAAAAATGGCCGCATCATCTATCACATTCCGGCCGCATTACTGCCCGACCACGACACCGCTGATTTTGTTGATCCGATCGAGGGCTATTATATCCCAGAGTTACTCGACAAAATTTGGCCCAGCGCGCGCATCGTAGCCGAAGGAAACACCAAGATCAGCTTTCTGTCTAGCTACAATTTTGCGTACGACACCGCCATCAAAGATAGAATCATAAATGTTCATTTTTGCCAACCTAGCGGGGCACGGTATCTGCTCATCAAAGTACCAACTTATAGTCTCACTTCTCCTCACACTGAATATATCGGCAGTGGCGATAACAGGATAATTTGGGTAAGCCATTGCAACAAAGGCCCTCGCTATATTCATTTCAAGCTATTCAAGTTAGGCGCTATCACTACCAAAATGCAACAGTCCGATGATGAAATGACCTACTATGCCCCGCAGTTTCGCCAAATTGCCACCGCCTGCATCGCTGGCAAGACTCCGCCCGAGCTGGCTCCCTACGACAGGAATGCTCAAGCTCAAACGGCGCTGGCTTCCGGCCAGCCAACTGAACCCGCTTACGACTACGGCCACGATGCCAAATACGTTGACGGTCAGTTGCAGTATCACAGCTTCCGTTTCCTGGACGAAATCTCTGGCGAGCAATCTTGGGTCATTACGACCGAAGGCTACCTGCTCCGCCCTAGTGAGGTCACCGACCACAGCAAGGTTATCTACGGCGACATTGCCGCATTTGAAGTCTGGCAAAATCTGCCTCCGAACTGCCTAATTATTCACTGGCGGCGAGAGGGGATTAGTCAGCCGCACCAATGTAGCATTGTCTATCAGACACCCAACCCTACCGCCCAGCAGATCCGCCGTGTCCGTGCAATTGAGGCGAAAATTTATCACGCCTGGAAAGATCGGCGCGATCCGTTCACACAGCGCTTGATTAACAACGCCAGCTGCACTTGGGGCTTAACCGGAGGTGAGTCCTAATGCGTTATGTAGTTGTGCTTGACTTTGGCTACCCTACGCGCCTCGCTAATCTCCCCTGTTCTAGCATCGGTGACTTGGCTAGATACACCCTTGCGCACTACGCAATTTATCCAGCTACGGTCATTTTGGCACAAGACTACACCTACGATTACATGGTGGCACTGCGCGACTTTTCCAACCAGGAAGTCGACCGTATCAACGCTACTGGTACACCTTTCATAAATCCAGTCCAGTATCAGTACCCCGCTGAGATCGTCAAAATCGAGGTTGGGCAATCGACTACGGCAGGGCTGGAAAATGGCGGTTCCTATCACGTGCTCAAGGCAGCCGCTAAAATGATCGCCGAATTGGAGCAGCAACGCACCGGCCAGCAAGCTACTCATGCCCAAGAAGTAACCTTGATTGCACATCGCTCGCACGCTCCACGCGCCAGCTTGCAAGCCGAAAAGCTAGGTCTTATCACCGAAATCCCCAGCGACCTGCCGGCCCAGTTCCATACAAGCGCCGCCCAATGGTGGTGCCGCAACAAGTGGGCTTGGTGCTTGCGCGAACTGATCGGCTACATTCCGCTCAAGCTCGCCGGGCAAATCTAAAATCTATACTAGTTCCCCACCCCAGCCAACCCGGCTGGGGTATTTTTACGGCCAGAAACTGCAATCTAGAGCGCCAACTACCTACGATTACCACTCAGCGCCGCAACTTTCAGGCCCGCCGCTATTCAGCGCCCAAAACTCCTAAAATTCCCCGCAGCGCATACAGCGTATCCTCATGCGAGCGCACCGTAATCGTGTCAATCCCCATCTGCACCACTGGGTAATCATTGCCACCTTCCTGGGTCATGTCACCAAAGTACAGCACCTCTGTTTTCTCAACTTTCAGCTCCTCCAATAAGTGCGTCATACCAAATTCCTTGTTCATACCCTGAGCTGCCACGTTAATCGAAGTCGTGCCGCCAATCTCATACAAAAAGTCTGGCAACTTTTCTCGACACTTCTCCACGATCGCTTGGCGCTTTTTCATATCCGGGTCCCAAGCGTACTTGGCTTCGGTACCCGCCGCCTGGCCCAAGGCCGAAAAAGTCACCTGCGAGCCGCGGTTCTCAATAATCTCATCACCAGCCGCCAACTGATCCGCTTCCCAATACCCCAATTCGCGCGCCGATTCCTCCAATACTGTTGTAATTTTTACAACATCTTCTGAAGATAATGGGTAATTATAAACTTGTTCCCACTCCCCACTCTGATAACGGTAATATTGCGTGCCCTGCGCCACAAACAAATGTAAATGTTGCAGCTCCGCATCTGTCGCACCAGCAGCTTTCAGCGGATCCACGATCTGAATCAAAAATTGCTCAAACTTTTGCCCCGAAATTGGACAAATCTCAAAATAATCCAAACATTTTGTCAAAACCGCGGCGATTTCTGGCGGAATTGGCGTCTTAGCGATATTCAAAGTCTGGTCAATATCAAAAGCCAAGACTTTTTTAGTAATTTGCGGTGTTTGATGCATAAAATCTCCAATTAGTTGATTCTAGTATAGCACATTGCACGCATACGGTAGAGCAATCACACTATGAGCCGTTTTCCAGCCATACAGTAATTGCCGATAATCCCTGAGTAGACTCCTGTTTACAATCCCTGCTTCATCTGATACGATAGAGACATGGCGAGGCACAACCTTTCGCCTAATTTTAGAAAATAAGTTATAATATAGTTATGAAATTATCAGAAGAATTACTCTGGCGTGGCTTTAGCGCCGAAACTACTATCAAAGATCCAGCCGAGCTCGACACCCGTGCAAGCAAGAAATTCTACTGGGGCGCTGACCCTTCGGCTGATTCCCTCACGATTGGCAACCTAGCTGCCGGTATGATGTGTGCTTGTTTCGTGCGTCACGGCTATCAACCGTTCCTCTTAGCTGGTGGTGCTACCGGTCAAATTGGTGACCCAAAAGACAATGGCGAGCGCGATCTTAAATCTCTCGATGAAGTTGAGCATAACAAAAAATGCATCGCTGCACAAATGCGCAACATTGTCAAAAGTGACGAACTGGTAATGGTAGATAATTACGATTGGTTCAAAAATATCAATTATCTCGATTTTCTGCGCGAAGTTGGTAAAAATTTCTCTATGACTCAGCTGCTCGACCGTCAATTCGTACAAAACCGAATCGGCGAAGGCGGTAGTGGCATCTCTTACGCCGAGTTTTCTTACACTTTGATTCAGGGCTACGATTTCTTACATCTCTATCGTGAATACGGCGTGGATTTGCAACTCTGCGGCGCCGACCAATTCGGTAACTGCTCAAGCGGGGTTCACCTCATTAAACGTCTCGAAGGCGCCAATGCTGACGCTTGGTCTACTCCACTGATCATCGACCCAGTCACCGGTCGCAAATTTGGCAAGTCCGAAGGCAACGCTATCTGGCTCGACCCGAAGAAAACCTCAATTTTCGACTTCTATCAGTTCTGGCTCAATCAGCCGGATACTGCCGTGGAATACCTGATTAAAATCTACACTACTTATGAAAAAGCAGAAATTGAGCAAATTCTGGCTAAGCACGCCGAACATCCAGAACGTCGTGAAGCCCAAAAGGCTTTGGCCTGGGGCGTTACCAAAGTCGTGCACGGTCAAGAAAATGCCGATGCAATCGCCAACCTCACCGAGCAACTTTTTGCTGGCAATCTCGCCGACTTAACCGCTGACGAAATCCTAGAATTTAGCCAATTCTTTGCCTGCGTTGACAAGGGCACTAGCCTCTTCGACGCTCTAGCTACTACCGGTCTGGCCGGCAGCAAAACCGACGCTCGCAAACTCGCTGGCGCCGGTGCGATCACTGTAAATGGTCAAAAAGTCACTGACGACACTGTTATTAACCAAGTTGCCTTGCTCAAACGTGGCAAAAATAAGTTTGCCGTAGTGAAATAAATCCTAAATTACTTCATCATTTCAAGCCATTAAAAAGCCACCAGTAAAACTAGTGGCTTGATGGCAAAAGATGAGCATAGTTAGAATCAGCCCAGCATCATAGCGATGGCAATTTGCGGCGCCAGCGTGAAGACGCACGAAAAGAGCAGCCACGGCAAACTTACTACGCCCGGCAATCGCGCCGCTAGCTTATGGACGTCAAAACGCGGATACTGATTACGGTGACAGGCGTGAAACTGCCAAATCCGGTGCAATAAATACACTTCTGCCAGTGCTGTTAATGCATTCAGCGCTACGTACGGTATTCCCGCAATCAAGTTTGGCAGCAACCATTGCTCTGTCGCAACAAACCGGAAAGTCTCTGCATCATAAATCGGCTGAATCACAATCTGGTGCGCCATTGAGATTGCTTTAACTCCATAGAATATCTGCCCAGCGTGACCAACCATCATGATGATGAGAAAACAGGTGGTTTTACGTAAGTTCTTGATCCGTTCTGCACTGGTCTTACTGGCCAGCACCTCAATTATAAACGATCGCGTGATTGATGTGCCCGCCAAGGGCAATTTTGAGATTACCTTGAGCAAGCGTTTCATTTCCCCTCATCTCCTTTTTCTAAAGTACTCTATTGCAATAAACTATGTCATCACAACCTTACCTAACTAGAGGCTTACGTCCATTGTAGCACAACATTGCTATTTTGTCAACCATAACAGGATCTACCTCTGTTAAAACAACCTTAATGTGACAAATTTGTTATTCTAATCGATTGAGTTTTGTGTTATAATAAGAGGTATGAAAACTGCGAACGATTCAAACAAGCGCCCCACTAAGCGGACTAATCTTGGGGTATACTCAAGTTTAGTTAATCAGAAGAACCGACTCACAAACAGCGTCAAGAAACGCTCAAAGTCGAGCCCCGCTAAGCCTCTGGCACCACTGCCAAAGGAGCAACCGGCACGGTTTTTTGCGCATTTCCGTTGGGAGCGCATCAAGGCTTATTGGTTTTCTAAAGCCGGTTTGGTGCGTATTGGTAAAATTTTCGCAGCTTGTATCCTCATCGGCATTATCGCAGTTGGTGCCCTTTTTGTCTATTACAAAAACCAGCTTAAAGAAATTGAGCTGAATGATCTCAAAATTTCTGAGACCGTTAATACTTATCTTGACCGCAACGGCGTAGTGTTATGGGAAGACAAAGGTGATAACGACTATCGCCTCGTGGTGGATGAAGACCAAATTTCTACTTATGTTCGCCAAGCCACGGTGGCACTAGAGGATCGCCACTTCTACACCCACCCAGGTATTGATATCGGCGGCTTGATGCGTGCCGCAATTTCCACTTTAACTGGCAAGGGCGTACAGGGTGGCTCTACCCTTACACAGCAGCTCATTAAGCAGGTGTACTTCTCTAATGAAGCCGCTTCCGCCAACCGTGGTGGAATCTCGCGTAAGATTAAGGAGCTGATTCTGGCTATCGAGCTAGAAAAAATGTACAGCAAAGAGCAGATTATCACCATGTACCTCAACCAATCACCTTACGGTGGTCGGCGCAACGGTATTGAGAGCGCGGCTCAGACTTATTTCGGTAAGAGTGCGAAGGATCTTACTCTTGCCGAGTCGGCTTTGCTCGCCGGTATTCCGAATAATCCCGCCGTCTTAGATCCTTACAACACCTACGGCAACGAAGACCTCATCGCCCGTCAGCACAAAGCACTAGACGTGATGGTAGAAATGGGTTACATTACACAGGAAGAAGCCGACGAAGCTAAGGCTGTGCCAATTCTCGATCAGATCCTGCCAGAAACGCATCAGTACACTGATATTAAAGCTCCGCACTTTGTCATGGAAGTCAAATCGCAGCTAGAGGAAAAATACGGTATCCAGGCAATGCGTATGGGAGGCTATACCATTACCACTACGCTTGATTATCGCGCTCAGGAGATAGCTGAGGAAGCGATTCGCACCGGCGACGCGCTTCGCTCGACCAACCGCAGTGACAATATTGCCATGGTTTCCCTAGATGTTGAGACCAGCCAGGTGATTGCGATGGTTGGCTCGATTGACTGGAATACGCCAATTTACGGTGAGGTTAATGCCACTACTTCGCCACTAGAGCCAGGCTCAACTATTAAGCCAATTCTGGATTACGCGGCTTTGCTCTCCAAACAAGACGGCGACATGCTCTTTGGTCCAGGTACGATCTTGAGAGACGAGAATATCGACAGCCTCTACTGTCGCGGTAATACTGGTTCTTGTGCCATGACCAACGCTACTGGTAAGTTTCATGGCGACATTACAGTCCGCGAATCGCTCTCTAACTCCCTTAACATTGGTGCCGTCAAGGCTCTGGCTATTGTCGGAATTGAAAACGGTCTTGAAGTAGCGCATGCGCTGGGCGATAAATCTTATTGCGCCGATGGAGCCGCTGGTTTGTCTATTGCTATCGGTAGTGGTTGCGCCGTAAAAATGGTCGAGCATGCTAATGCCTACGCGTCCCTTTCTCGTGGTGGTACTTATAAAGACTTAGCCTACGTGCTAGAAGTGAAAGACCCGTCCGGCAAAGTTATTGACAGCTGGAAAGATTCGGCCGGTACGCGCGTAATTGACGAGCAGGTCGCCTATGAGTTATCCGACATTCTCAGCGATGCCGATGCGCGCTCGCGCCTTAACTTTGGACAAATGTCTTATTCCTTCGGTTTCATCGTGCCAGGCGTCTGGACTGCCAGCAAGACCGGTACTACTACTACCGCCAACAGCGCCGTCACTAAGGATTCTTGGATGGCCAGCTATTCCACAGCCATTGCCACAGTAGTTTGGAATGGCAATCACGATGGTTCGGGGCTTTCTAGTAGCAGCAACCAAATTGTTCGCCGCGTTACCAATGATTACATGGAAAAGGTGCATAAGGATTTGTATGCTAAAGAAGGCAAGTGGAAGTCGGGCGACCAACCGGTAAAACCAGCCGGCCTGCAAACCATGACTATTGCCGGCAAGACTGACATCTGGCCGAGCTGGTTTACCGAAGAAAAATCTGGCACCACCAAAGAAAAAGTTCAGTTTAATGCTAATAATAAATTGCGCGCCAGCGCTTGTACGCCAGCTAGCGCCATTATTGAGGTTGAAGTAACCAAGGTGCTTAATCCGTTAGCTTCGGTGATGTCCTTGCCAAACGATGGTGTTACCTATGTTGCACCAGACGGTTACGACTACAATACCGAGGATGATTGTAGCAGTTCCTCATTGCCACTCTCCGACATCGCTACCATTACTGAGCGCAACGGCCGTATCATCGTCACCTTCACTTCCGAAGCAAGCAGTCTCTATAGCTACACTCTATACTTAGATGGCGAAGCCAAAGTCTCTGGCTACATTACTGCCGGTTTAATCGCTCAGGGCATTAACGAAAGGCTCGATGGTACCGAAAAAGTCGCCACGCTTGAAGTGACCGACGCCAATGGTCGCACCCGCACCATGAGCTACGCACTCAAGGCTGGCACCAATAACGACGATATTGGGCTAGACGATTAATTAAATATTCTGCGGTAAATCCCTTTTCACAGAGGATTCGGAGATATGACGAAGAATAGCGCCAAAGCCCTGTAACGACAGGTGCTCTGGACGTGATTCGAGAAAAATGCGTTTACCGTATCAATAGTCAATTATTTTCTAGTGCCATTCCGACGACCAGAGAAAACTTTGCGTTTCCCCATTGAGTTCTTGAATTTAGTACCAACCTGGGCGCGGTTCTTAGTGTCTTGGACACGGCTCTTAGTATCTTGCGCAATATTTTTAGGATTCGTTTTCGTAAAAACCGGTTTTGCGAACATCATCGCACCCGACGCGGTTTGATTTAGGCGCACAAACTCAATCTCCAGCTCTTGGCCAATCTTATTGCTGGCATTATCTACCACTACCATCGTACCATCGCGCAAGTATGCCACACCTTGATGCGGATTGCTGCCTTCCGCCACAATCTTCACTCGCGTATGCTCACCTGGCAGATATTCCGCCCTCAGTGCTAGAGATAGCTCATTGATATTGAGCACATCAATCTGCTCAGTCTCGGCTACCTTTTGCAAATTGTAATCGTTAGTCAGAATCAAGCCACGATTCTCCTTTGCCAGCTCCAGTAAGCGATTATCAACCGGCGTGTAATCTAGATTGTCGTCAATAATTTTGACATCAAAATAAACGATCCGCTCTAATTCTCGCACTGTTTCTAGTCCGGCACGTGCTCGAGCGCGCTTCTCAGCATCTTTGCCGTCAGCCAATAATTGCAATTCATGCGTCACACTACGCGGAATAATTAAGTCGTCACCGATAAAGCCCGTCTGCGCCACTGCCAGCAACCTCGGATCCATCAAAGCTGAGGTATCAGTATAAACCTTGCGTTTTTGATTGGCGTTAATTAGCGGCTTTTGCCGAGTTTTTAGCAAAACCACGGTAGTTTCTGTCAAAATTAACAATGAGATAATCAAAATAAGTAATTCCATATTCATATTATAACACAGTTTGCCACAGCTACCAAATTTAACTATTGACAAAAATGTACTTCTGTGCTACAATTGAAGCGTTGGGTAGATTTTGATGCTCAAAATTCCTCACTCAGACAAATTACATTTGAGCTCAGAATTCCTCCATCTAAACAAATCGTACTTTAGGATTAAGAAAAGGAGTGGTAAAATGGCCAGGATCAAAAGTGGTAGTCGCAAATTTACACACCAGCATGGCCAGCAGCTCTGCGAATTCTTCGGCAACGCGCAAATCAAATACGCCAGCGGCGAAATTCAGCCGACGGCGCTTGACGATGGCGGTTTTCAAATCACCTATGAGAAAGGCGTCTGGCGCTACAGCGACATCTGGCACGGCGGTGAGCCCTACGCCGGTCTTACGACGATTTACAAGGATGGCGTCGACTGCTTCTGCATGGTTTACTTTGGGCGCATCATGCCCTACGCCAATCTGGCTGTCGTCCAGCAGGATTTAATGGAAGCCTTACAGCATCCTAAGCCCACGGAACCTTGGCGCGGCCCGCGCAAATTTGTTACTGCCCATGGTTTGCACTACTACAATGAGTGGACAGGTGGCACCCGCCGGTTTTCTGGACAGGAGCGCATCCTCAGCCAAGACGGCAAAGAGACCTTATACGAAGCCTCCTACATGGGCGGCGTCGTTAACCAGGATTAGCACTCCCCAAGTGACCTCAACCGAGGTCACTTTTTTCTAGGCCCTAAATGATAACCAACCGCTGAGGATAAGTATCTCAAAGACCTCAAAGATCTCAAATAACACTACAGTTTAACTTTATCAACCCCATTTTTCTCGGCATATTTACGATTTTCGTCGATAATCTTTTGGTACTTTTCTACTAAATCACCTCGTTTTTCCAATTTTGCCACATCAATCGCCAGATGATAACGCGAGACCTCATTTACACTCAGCATCTCAAACGGCGTGGTAGTACTGCCACGCTCCAAAAAGCCATGCACGCGAACGCGGTTACGATCAGTATAACGACCCAGAATGCCACGCAAGGTTTCTGGATAGCCATGAAAGTTCACGATCAAAGGCTTGTCTTTAGTAAAAAGCTGTTCAAACTGATCAGGTTTCAATTTACGATCAGCCGTACCGATAGCTCCATAAGACAAGGCAAGAATATTCACAAAGCGGTATTTCTTCCCTGGCAAATCTTTGCGCAAGATCTTCATCGCCTCAATCGCCTCACATGATACGATATCTCCTACTCCTGCGAAAACATAATCCGGGTCATCATCAGAAACCGCCTCAATAATGCTAGCACCGCCATTATGATATTGCGCATCCGCTTGGTGTGAATCAATCCAACGAGGCTGGTCGGTCTTATTAAATGTTGTAAGATTTACAACATTCTCACTGCGCATCATATAGATAAATGCCGATTCCGCTGCCACATCGTCAATCGGGAAGAGACAGTTAGCCTTGTTGCTTGGATTACTGAGCAAGAGTGAAATCAAAGCCGGTGATTGATGTGTAAAACCGTTATGGTCTTGCCGCCAGCAGGTGCTAGTCGATAAAAGATTCGCTGCTGGGATTGCCTTACGCCAAGCTACTTTTTCTGATTGCTGTAAAAACTTGATATGCTGCATCACTTGCGCCGCGATAATCGTAAAGAAGGCTTCGTAGCTAGTCATGGCGGCCGGCTCACCGTTCATTAAATGCCCCGCCATACAAGCAAACAAAGCATTCTCCGATAGCATCTCGACGATACGGCCATTAGCACTCTCTGGCAAATCCCAACTTTCTTGCGGCAATTCCCAAGCCCGCGTAGAAACTTCGTAAACCGCATCCAGCTTATTGCTGGTAGTTTCGTCGGGTGAGAAAAGATAGAAGTCCGGATGACGCATCATATAATTTGCCATCGCGGCACCAATCCGCTTGGCAGGGGAAAACTTTTCTGCTCCTGGTTTTTCTACTGCGTCAATCATAAGACAAACCCCTTCCCTTTTTCAAACAGTTCCTCAAACTTGTAGCTCCTCAGCCAATCCTTCAAAATATCCAGCTCGATGGGGTCGGTCTTGGCATTCGGCAACGGAATCTGATGTGCCAAATAATTACCGGCGACTTTTTTGCCATTAACCTCTTTTGGCCCAGTTGCACCTTTCTCGGTCTGCAAAATCAAGAATGGATGCTTGACGCTAGACATTTCGCGTAAGCGCCCCTGGAAAGCTTCTGGTGAGTCGCCCTCAATCCAAAGCGGCGTATAGCCAAAACCGCGTACCAATTCTTTCATTTCGCGTTCAGACTTACGCCCATACAAAGTTGGACCAGAAATCTTATAACCATTGAGGTGCAGCACTGGAATAACTTTGCCATTATAAGTTGTATCGCCAACAGTCTTTACTAAGTTTAGAGACGCCAAAGCCGCAGCGGTTTCTAACTCACCGTCACCAAGCATCACGGCAATTGTCTTTTCTGGATGTCCGAGTGCAAAACCATAGGCTGCACCCAAAGCATAACCTAGCTCACCACCTTCACAAATCACCCCTGGCGTAAACGGACTAGCATGCGACGGGAAACCACCCGGCCAAGAAAAATTCCGGCAAATGTACTCAATACCCTTTTCGTCACGCGTAGCCTTAGAATCGACTTTTTCAAGCTCCCCATCAATAAACAAATTCGCCTGCAAAGCCGGAAAACCGTGCCCAGGCCCCAAAATGAACGTAAAATTGTCTTGCTCGCGCGGGCTTTTATCCGATTCAAAACCAGTTTTTACCCGTGCAGCTTCGCTCTTCGTAAGGCTATCAATCACATCTTTGTACTGGTGCTCGGCGACTTCCGGTTTCGCAGTATAAGAATCGGGAGCAAAGAAAGCTTTTAGATTAGCATAAGCCACATCAATTCCATGGCAAGTTCCCCAGTGCCCCAAAAGTCGCGGCTTGATATCATCCGCCGTGAGACCTCGCTCTAGCAAAAAGTTATCCTGCAGAAAAAGCTGTGCTACCACCAAATAGTCGCAAGCGCGTACCCGCCGCTCAATCTGCCGATAACTAATACCTCCATCGTTATCCATAGCTTAATTATAGCATACTTTTACCGAGCGCTATGGATTTAAGCTTCGCTAAGTGCGCTAAAAGTTGAACCCTCAATCGTTTACGCTTTTAGTACAACCTTCTACGTCAAGTTCTCAGTTTATGCTTGCGGCGCGATCTTTTGTACCTTTACCATCGCTGGCCGCACCACTTCGTTATCATATAAATAGCCCGAGCGCAGAGTTTCTGCTACCACTTCCATATCACCGCCAGCGTCCTCTACCGAAACTGCTTCGTGATAATCGGGATCAAACTCCGTTCCCGCTGTGGAATTAATTTTTTGTAAACCTAGCGAATGCAAAGTTTTTTCTAGACTTTTTGCCAGCGGCGATAGTTGTTCCGGATAAGCCAAAATCGCACGATCAATATCATCAATCAATGGCAAGAACTTTACTACCGTAGCATATTTTGCCACCGACATCGCTTGAGCTTTTTGAGCCTCTACTTGTTTGCGATAGTTCTCAAAATCCGCCCGCGTTCGCTGTAGGTCGTTGGTAAGCTCAGTAATTTTTGAGTTATCTGCAGTGGCGTCAGAACCATTGGCGGTGGCAACGGGTTGTTGATCCAAAACCTCAGCCATTTCCTGCTCGTCTAATTTCTTATCTTGCTTATTCTTCATATTCCTCCTCGCTTAACCTACAATAAAGTTTCTTCCAAAATATTACCGGCATGACGTACCAGCGACATCACACGGCTATAATTTTGCCGCGTCGGGCCAAGCACACCAATATAACTTTTATCTGAATATGGCGACCGAAAACGACTAATAATCAAAGAAACTTGCGAAGTCTTACCAATTGGATTTTCTTGGCCAATAAAAATATTCAGTGGCTGCCCAGGAGCGGCTTCGCGCAGCCATGGTTCAAGGTTGTCCAATAATTTCGCTACTGCGCGCACGCGTTCGTTATCCAGAAATTCTGGCTGCGTAAATAACCGCGCGATACCCGATAAATACAGCTGATCGCCAATCGTAGCCAGACCAAGATTACCGGTCAGCTCTACTAACGAATCAACCGCACCCCGAATCGCAAAATCTGCCCGCGTCTGCGAACTCACCCGCACCTCAATCGCACGATTCTCGCGCTCTGACGAACCTGGCTCGCGCCCGGCTTCGATATACTTATGTTCTTCCATCTTCTCAGGTTGTTCAGATATGGTATTTACGTAATAGCGATAGCCAGCGTCGGTTGGCACGCGCCCTGCCGAAGTATGAGGCTGAGCAATATAGCCCATCGCCTCAAGCTGCGCCATTTCCGCCCGAATCGTCGCCGATGACACCTGAAAAAGTTTCGCCAAGGTGACACTGCCAACCGGAGCCGCCATCTCAGCATACTCCTCAATAATTGCAAATAGAATCCCTTCTTGGCGCTTCGTTAAACTCATATTTCCATTATATCAAATTAGCACTCGTCTGGCAAGTGTGCCAGACGAGAATACTAATTATAACATCCTAACAGAATTAGAATCTTGCTAGACAACGAACCGGCATACCAGTAGTCGTTGTTGATACTCCAGAAGCTTCGATTTTTGTTGGCCCTATCTGAAAAAACAGATGATTTGCCGTTTGCGTATTTTTAGTCGGTTGAGTGGATGCTCGGTAAAGGCCGAAAGAGCCTAAAGATAAAATCCCTTTATTATAAGAAGAGTTTCCTATTGAACCAGAGTAAATAAAAAACATAGGGTCACCATAAATCTCTTCCGGCACTGGGCTAGCACTCATAGTAAAGCCGTACGCATTAAATAAGTGCGCATATGAACCGTTTACGTCAATATATGTGCGCCTAGGCAAAAACCAATTCTTGGGGCAAATACTCCCGCTTGCATTCTCGCTATTGTTTATATCGCTATTTATAACACCAGTTCCTGCCAGCGAGGCTTGATACGTGTAATAGTTACCCAGCAGATGATGTTTATAGCTGCCGCCAAATTTTTCATTAATGACCATCATAAAATCGTCATAGTAAATGCTACAGACTGTGCTTCCTTCTATGGGCTTACCTATTGGCCAACCTACCTTTTTAGAACAGCTCGTAGTTCCATCAGTTCCTGTATACTGAGAGGCAGTGGTAAAATTCACATCATGCGTTGATGTCCACGTCTGGTCGTCGGCAAAGTCAATAATCTTCGATAAATTATCACAGCTCCAAAACCAATTCGTAGCTAATGAACAATAACCATTCGCCGAACCGCTTTCGATCAAAATCCATTCACTAGCATCATACCAAGACTTTTCAAGCGAAAGATTATAACTTGTTTGCGGCCATGCCGATACGTTAGATACCTTACTCATGCTGGGAAAACTACCTGTAATATCGGTATTCTCACTATTAATATTTGGGTTATCCAGCTCAAGTGCAAGATTTTGCGTCATCCAACAATTTCCATCCTTTAACTTTGTAACCCAATAATATTTATTATCTCTAGTATCCCTAAGTTGATAAGTATCATTTTCATTGGCGTTCTGGCAAACCGTTGGCGTCATCTCTTGCATAGTCTCTACGCCAAAAGGATTAACTACATTCTTTGGAGCAGTTACCAAAGTCAATATACCACTAGCGTGATAAGTTCCCATCTCAGCAGAGTTAGAAAATTTAGCGCCGAAGGTTAGTGTCTTAGTAAAAGTTGCGTTTCCGTCGTTATCCAATACGGGCAAGTTATCTAAAGGCGTGCCATTAACACTAGGAGTAATATAGCTATCAGCATCACTCCACTTATATCCCCATGTATTACTAGTAATAACATCGCCTGGAATTAGTATCGTACTACCGCTAACAAGATTGACATTATCAACTTTTAAAATAAGCGCATAAGATTCGGCATTTTCTACGCTCACACTGACATCTGTATTGACCGTAGCTACAGAACCAGGCATTGCAGTGTCACTAATCATGTTGGAATTGCTCAGTGATATAGATGCAATTGGCATAGAAGCATAGCGATCAATATTGCTACTATTTGCATAGCATTTATTATTAAGCCAGCTAAATGAGCCCAGGGTATTCACTGCGAATCCTACCAACAGGGCCACGATGCTAAGCAGAGGAATACTATTAATTAAATATCGTCGTCTACTATGAAGATATAATATTCTTAACTTTGATATTAATAATTCTGGTAGCATCGTGGCCCTCCTTTTTGTTGATAGTATATATACTTATAACCCACAGTGCCTTAGAGTATCAAAAAAGTAATAGAGCGAGAAAAGCTAAACAAAAACGATATTTAGTCCTAGTTTAACAACTTATTTTCACAAGCTTTAAGTTAGTGAAACTAAACTAGATTTTAGAATGTAGTTTGTATTTACTTTTCTCATGATACAAAAATGGCACCACGAGCTGGGTGTTCAAACCTTTTACACAACAACATCAGATTTATTGAAACCTAAATGTTTTGTGGCCCATGATGCCATTTTTAAACACTTAGATTAACAACAATTAGCAACTACAAATCACATCTGATGTATTGAACTGTTGGTAAAAAGTTTGAACAATTTAATTATAGCACACTTTTTCACATTATAAAAAATTTAAATTTTTATCACCAAAACGCTTGTATATTAGATGTTATAATCCCAAGAACAAAAAGAGGGCTGAGCCTCGAGCAATGCACACGAGGACGCCTTCATTACTTATTGTTGTATCATAGTTTATTGTCTTTGACTACCCCGCATAGCCTCCTTTTGTGTTATAATAATCTATAATATGGACATGGATGCGCAAATTCAAACAATCAAAACTTGGCTTGGGATTGGTAGTATCAATATCTTTGGCTTGCCGATGAGCGGCAAAGACACCGTCGGTGTACAACTAGCCGAAAAGTTAGGCGCCAAATTCCTTTCTTCCGGTATGATTGTGCGCGCCATGGAGCAAGCTACTGGCCAAAATATTACTGGCAGCGGCAAACTGATGCCGACCAATATTTTTTACGAATGGGTGCTACCGTATTTTGAACGCGAAGATCTTTGGAAATATCCACTCATTCTCTCCTCAATCGGTCGTTGGTCTGGCGAAGAAGACGAGGTAATGAGCGTCGCCAAGCGTAGTGGTCATACCATCCGTGCTGCCGTTGAATTACAGCTTTCCGATCAAGATGTAATTGATCGCTGGGAAGCTGCCAAGCTTTTGGGAGATCGCGGTTTACGTGCTGACGATGCCAACCCAGAGATCTTCCAAACCCGCATCACCGAATATCATGAAAAAACCTTGCCAGTGATTCGTCATTACCAAGAACTGGGGCTACTTGTGCCGGTTTCGGCCAAAGCCTCGCGCGAACAAGTCCTTGCCAATGTGATTGCAGCGCTCGCGAGCTACGCGCGCCGCACGAGCAATTTCATGCCGGAACTGTAATCCAACATAAATTAGCCCAAGCGCCATAATTATTGCTACAATTCCTATTCCCACAAAGACCGTTTTATCCGACGAATTGGTATTTGGCACTAAAGCGTAGTCTGCGCCCTCATTAGCAGTCTTGATTTTGCGACAGCGATTAGTTTCCGGATTACGTTCATAGCCTTCCGCACATTCCTTTAAAGTTGAGCTCGTAGTTTCAATATTTTTACACCGTCCTGTCAAAGGATTACGATATTTACCTTCCGGACAAGGCGCCAGCACTGCGCTTATAGCTGATTTGCTACTTGACGTAGATTTCACTGATGATACTTTGACACAATTCCCAGTTGCCTCATTAATAATCTTACCTTCTTCACAATTCCGAAATTTTTGATAAATATTCTCGCTATTTGGCGTCATTGCATAAGTTGTTTGCCAAGACTCATTACCAGCTTCATCATAAATCCGCGCGTAAGAAGTCAATTTCTTCTGGCCATTGCCATATGATATCTCGTCTACCACCTCATCATTTACATCCAGTAATGTTAAGATGATTGGATTAGTAGGATTTTTCGTCATCGTGAACAATTCACTTTTATAAACCGCCAAGTATTTTCCAGATTCAATAATGCCGGTTAAATCGTAATTCTTTTTCTTATAGTTAATTTTGCAGCCATCAAGTATAATTGTTTTATTTGTGGGGTTAAAAAACTCAATAAACTGTTCCGATTTATCTTCCGCATAATAAGTCAACAATTCCGAAAACTCCAAACCTTGACATTGCGGCTCTGGAACTTCTTCTGGCGGCTCTTCTTCATCTGGCTCCAGTGGTAATATTAAATTAATCTGCTCCGGATCAAATTCTACGTCATATTCTTGCATTCGTACATGATTAAAATCTCCAGTCTTAAGATCTCGCACTAAAGTAGTCCGAAAAGTCGTGCCGGTAGCATTTTCATTTTTAAAAGCCGGTAGGCAATCATTTTTGCCAGTCCAGCAAACCTCATCTATCACTTCTCCGTTATAAACTAATTGCAAAGGCCCGGCGCTCATCGCCAAGCCACTACCTTTGTAAACCGCATCTGCTAGTTCCGAATCCGGGGATTTATAATAGCGCAAAAGGAGGTGCTTGCCAGCCATAATACTACCCTCGGGAAAAGTAAATAAAACCGAAGGATTACCAGCCGAATTCACATACTGTAATTCATAGCCGGCAAGCTCAAAATCAGCGTCGGCTAAGTTCTGAAGTTCGATAAATTCGCCGACGTTGCTTAATTTATCGATGGTGTATCCTGGGTTAATTGCTTTAATAATTAACTTTTGACTAAACTCAAAATCATCTTCAGTCGGATCTTCTGCACCTTCTGATGGTTCAGATATATCAGGATTTTCATTTTGATCCGCTGATAGTTCAGAATTCCCTTTATCATCTATCGGTGTTTTAGAAATGTCTGAGGTTTTATCGCCCTCGACTTGGCCGACATGAACTTGTGAAGATTCTGCGCTTATATTATCTGTGCTATTTAAAACTGGATTAAAACTATTTGGCAATACTGCAATATTGTTTAAAATTACCAAACTGGCAATTAAGTTGTTCTGAAAATGCGTTAAAAATTTCTTCATGCCCCGAGCATATCATACTCATTCTCAAAATAACAAGCTCTAGCATGATATTTTCTCCCAAAAAATTGGATTTTATAAAAATTTGCTCAAAATCACAAAAAAGGCCCCCTCTTAGGTTAGCACAAAATATTCATCAGCTACAAGCACTAGCGAAAATTTTCCTACAACCTATTACCTCTAACGCTAACAAACTGTTTTTCTGTATGCGCAATTATTTCTGGATTAAAGAATTATGATATAATAGGATTATGGATATGGTTATTCCAATGGCGGAGGTAGTATTAGCGGCTTTTGTACATGCTAGTTTGCAAGTGCAGCTTGGCTCACTATTGCTGCTTTATCATGCCAGTCTTGGCAAACACGTGCGCAAAAAAACTAAAACTATTGTCAGTTTTTATATTGCCGGCATTGCAACCCTAGTTTTCTTAGCGGTAGCAGCAACTTGTTTTGTTTTTGATCGTTATTTTGGCAAAGCACTTTACCCCGAAGAAATTATTATCGTTATTAGTATGCTAATCGCAATTGCGGTAATCGTTTGGAGCTTCTACTATAAGCGTGGCAAAAGCACTGAATTATGGTTGCCGCGCTCCGTCGCTAGATTTATCGACCGCCGCGCCAAGGAGACCAACAGCAAAACCGAGGCCTTCTCTCTAGGAGTGCTGACTAGTCTTGCTGAAATGCCTTTTACTTTAGTGCTATTTATTGTTGCCGCCAATAGTATCCTCAAGCTAAATGGCGCTTGGCAAATTGTTGCCGTCTTAATTTACAGTTTTATTACCATTATTCCGCCGATTATTTTGCGCGTTTGTGTACGTAAAGGCGAAACTATCGCTAATATCCAGCGTTGGCGCGTCAAAAATAAAACTTTTCTACGAATTTTATCAGGTGCGGGCTTTTTAGTTTTAGGAATTTTCCTATTTGGATTTGAGGTATTAGGATGAAAAAACATCAAGCACAAACTTTCACATTTAACGAACAGGATTTATATAAAGACCTCATGCGCAATGCTAAAGTTGTCGGTATTTCTGTAGCGGCAGCGGAGCTAATGTCACTTGCAATTGCTAAAAAAGTTGCGCAACGTGTCGCCAAGCGCGCGGCAATCACCACTGATGATCTCAATCGTTTTGTGGCTGAAGCGGCCGACAAATACAATAAAGATTTAGCTTATTTTTATCGAAATCGTGGTAAAATAATATAAAATGGGTGGCTGGAATGAGTAAGAAATTTGATTACGAGTACTTAGTGATTGGCAGCGGCGCAGCTGGAAGTGCGGCGGCACTCTTAGCAGCCGGTCTCGGCGTACGCACAGCCATCGTTGAAGCTGACAAATGGGGCGGCTCTACCTTAAATTATCGAGACGTTCCCTATGGTGCGGCAATGCACTTCGCAAAACTTTATTCTGATGCCGTTAATGGTGCAAAATTTGGTATGTCTAGCTCCACCCTGCGCTATAATTATCCAACCGTATTAAACTGGCAGGCTACCGCTGTACGCCGGGCTGGTGGCGGCAACCAAAAGATTTTTGAGAATGCTGGTGTTGATTGTTTTCATGGCTTAGCGACTTTCATTAGCCCGCACGAAGTAGCCATAGAAGATACACAAATTTCTAGCGAGAAAATTTTACTCGCTACTGGTAGCACACTAGCCGCCAATGGGATTAGCGGCGTGGATGTAGTAAATTGCTGGACACCAAACACTGTGCTGAGAATGCCAAAATTGCCAAAAGTATTGATGGTAATTGGTGGCGGCTCCACCGGTTGTGAAATTGCCGAGTACTTTGCCGCACTGGGTGTCAAGGTTATGATTGCTGAAGCTGCCGATCGACTTTTGCCAAGAGAAGACTTTGAGGTTAGTACCGTAATGGAGGACTTTTTGCGTAAACATTTCCAGGTTGAAATCCTGACTGATTCACGCGTCGTTGCGCTTGACCAAGATTTGCAAAGCAAGCAAGTGATCTTCGTGCGCGATGGTCAAGAAAAATCCGTGCGTGTTGATGCGATTTGCCTTGCCACTTCACCCGAACCTGCTACGGATTTTGGCTTAGAAAATGCTGGCGTAAAGTATACTCCGGCTGGTGTCAAAGTTAATTCGGGTCTTCGTACTACATGCGGCCATATCTGGGCGGCTGGTGATATTATCGGTGGCGAAAGTTCAACCGAAAAAGCTACTTACGAAGCTAAGCTTGCTACTATGAACGCGCTCAAAAAAGCCGGAAATTCCGTCAACTACACTGGCTTTGTACGCATGACTAATACTTTTCCGCAGGTTGCCAAAGTTGGTTTGAACGAAGTTGACCTAGGTAATAAAGGTGAAAAGCGGAAAGTATCTATTATTCCAATTGATACTATTAGCGCTGCCAATGCTCACGATTTCCGTGATGGATTTGTTAAACTTTCTGCCGATCCAAAAGGCCAACTCATTGGCGCCACCATTGTTGCTCCGCACGCCGATCTCATCGTCCAAGAAATCTCTTTTGCCATCCGCACTGGTCTGCGTGTGGCAGAAATCGCTGCCGCTCCACATGTAGCTACCAGCTGGGATGAAGCCGTACGTATTGCCGCACGAGAACTTGCATAAAATAGGCGACCAAAAATAACTGCTAGCCGCCAACAATTGCGATATCCTGAACAGTTGCAATCCAATCGGCCGTTGTAAGCTAAACTTAGCCTTGAATAATCGTACCCGACCGACGCTGCAACGCTAATTCTAAGTTTTCTGGTGCCGCAATAATTCCAATTTTGCCTCTGCGTGCAAATTGGGTGACTGCTTGAATTTTTGGCAGCATCGATCCAGCCGCAAATTCACCAGCTGCAATATACTTTTCTACTTCCGATGGCGTCAATATACCAAGCCGAATTGCATCGGGGCGGCCATAATTAATATAAGCATTCGTGACCGCCGTCACCGATACAAAAATATCGGCCTTAACTAATTCCGCCAACTTCTCGGTTGCGAGGTCTTTATCAATCACGGCATCTACACCTTTGAGAATTTTCAGCATCTTGGTACGCACTACCGGGATGCCGCCACCACCGACCGCAATTACCACGGCGCCTGCATCCACCAAAGTCTGAATATTCCTCTTCTCAACAATATCAATTGGTTTTGGTGAAGCTACTACACGCCGATAACCGCGGCCAGCATCTTCTTTCATTTCCCAACCCTTAGTTTTCGCCAATTTCAAAGCTTCTTTTGCGGTATAAAACTGTCCGATTGGTTTACTCGGGTGCTTAAAAGCTGGGTCATTCCGATCCACCACTACTTGTGTTACTACGCTCACCACTTGTTTGCGCTTCTTTTCTTTGACAAAAGCATTATCAATTGCTTGCGCCAGCCAATAGCCAATCTGGCCTTGACTCATCGCTACTGCCGTATCTAATGGCATCGCCGGAGCAGCTGGGGTGGCAGCTGCTTCTTCATGCAATAAAATATTGCCGACTTGCGGACCATTGCCATGCGCCACCACAATTTCATACTTGGCCGACAACTTAGCAATAGTTTTTCCTACATGCTCCGCTACAGCTTTTTGCGCCTCCGCTGTTTGCTCGCCATTTTTTTGCAAAGCATTTCCACCTAAAGCTATCACGACGCGCAACTTATTCATATAAAAAGTATATGCTAAAAAAGTGGTTTTGGCAAGCTGTCACCGATAGGAGAATCTAGCTCGCAAAATCAAACATCATACTATTAAGCGCCAGCCTATGCCATTGGTTTACCGAGCAAATTATACATATTGCGCTTGTACTGTTCCACGCCAGGTTGATCAAACGGATTTACTCCGCTAAGTTGCGCCGACAAAGCGCAAGCATATTCAAAGAAGTAGATCAGAGCACCCAGCGAACGCGCTGTTAGATCTGGAATTGTAATTTCCAATACTGGAATTCCGCCAGTACGATGCGCAATGATCGTCGCATCGCAAGCAATACGATTAATTTCGCTGAGTTTGCGATCCTCGATATATTTCAGACCATCAACATCAGCACCTGGCATCGCTGGCACTGCGAAATCTGTCTCACCCGCATTCTCAACGCGCAAAAAAGTCTCAAAGACATTGCGGCGGCCTTCCTGCAAATACTGCCCTAGCGAGTGCAAATCAGTTGTATACATCACCGCCGCCGGGAAAATTCCCTGGTTGTTTTTGCCTTCCGATTCGCCAAAAAGTTGTTTCCACCATTCTTCCAAATAATACAAGTTTGGCTCAAAAGTCGCCAAAACTTCCACATCATAATTATCACGCAAAAGTTCCGCTCGCTCCACCGCATATTGTACTGGCAAAATTGCGCCGAGATTCGATTCTGCCGCGTAAGCAGCTTTTTCTTCCTTAGCTCCAGCGAGCAAGTCATCAACATCGATTCCAGCTACTGCAATTGGCAAAAGCCCTACTGGCGACAACACCGAATAGCGACCACCTACATCATCTGGTACTACCAATCTGGTATAGCCCTCCTGCACGGCCTCACCATGCAAAGCGCCTTTTGCGCCATCCGTGGTAGCATAAATCCGCTTAGCAGCGCCCTCGCGACCATATTTTTTCTGCAATTTTTCCTTAAAAAAGCGAAACGTCACTGCCGGTTCCAAAGTGGTACCAGATTTAGAAATCACATTCACCGAAAAATCCGCCTCACCGATCTCTTGCATCACTGCATTCAAAGCATACGAACTTAAAGAATTACCAGCATACAACGCCTTGGTATGACTTGTGTTACCGAGCGCTTCAATTATCGCCCGATGCCCTAAATACGAGCCACCAATACCAATGCAAACTAAAAACTTTGAATCGCTTTGGATTTGCCGTGCAGCCTGCTTGATTTGATCTAACTCGCTCGCTGTAATTCGGTCTGGCAATTCTAGCCAACCGCTCATAGGATGATTACGAATCTCACCCAAAGCCACTTCTACTTGATTCAAATTCACCGCCACGGGTTGTGCCGGCTGAAACTTTACAATTGCACTCATTTATTTCTTCCCTCGCTTAATATAAGTATCTTCTTTTTCTAACTGCGCGCGCAAAATGTATTCTTTGCATTGATTCTCGGCGTTACAATTTGCTGGCTCGTAACTATAATCGCTACCATCCACCCCTAAATTCGTGCCAAATGGATCTGTAAACAGCTGCGGATCAATCACCGTTAAATTCTCCTCTGAAATCTCAGACGGATAATAACCAAACTTAGGATAATAATATTCCTCTAGTGCATAATACATGGCATTGATCGCTGTTTTGCGCGCGTCATCACGATCCATCGCATCGACGCTGGCCTTTTGGATAAAAAATAGCACCACCAAAAGTGCTGCAAACGCCCCCACAATCATCACCTCTATCAGAGTAAAACCTTTTTTCTCGTTCATATACTATATATTATAGCATAGATTAGGTGCATACGTATCTAATCTATGCATTCTAATTGCGAAAGAACAAGAACTAGGTGGATTAGGACTAAATTCTGCGACCAATCAAAAATCGCCTCACGGCGACTTCGTAAATTCTGTGGTAGTACCGACTGGATTTGAACCAGTGACCTCGGGCTTATGAGTCCCACGCTCTAACCAACTGAGCTACGGTACCATAAAAACAACTTTGATACACCGCCAAGGCGACATATCAAAACTTCCTGGCGGAAGGGACAAGATTCGAACTTGCGAGGCTATTAACCTGCTGGTTTTCAAGACCAGTGCCATCAACCACTCGGCCACCCTTCCGCTTTTAATTTTACCACAGTTAGAGGTGATTGACAAGAAGTTTTTCACCAAGAACACGCCAGTCAAAACTGCAATTACCGTTAATATCCATCTGCCGTCATAAGACTAGCACTATATTTTACTCGGCATTTGTATGCACGGCCGTCACATCATCAAGATCGTCAAGCGCATCGAGCAACTTCTCAAGCTTCTCAACATTATCACCTTCAATTGCAATATTACTAGTCGGCACATAGCGCAGCTCCGCCGTAGTCACATTCAAACCGGCATCCAGCAAATTCTGACGCACTTTCATCAAATCACTTGGCGCTGTCAAGATAATCAGGCCTTCTTCGCCCTCGTCAACGTCATCAGCGCCAGCATCTAGCGCCTGCATCATCGCATCTTCGCCTTTTTCATTCGTCTCAATCCAGCCCTTGCGCGCAAACTGGAACATCACCGAACCAGGATCCGCCATGCGCCCGCCGTTTTTTGATAAAGTGTTGCGCACTTCTGGCATAGTGCGATTTTTATTATCGGTAGCAACCTCAATAATAATACCGACCCCGCCCGGACCATAGCCTTCATAAGTTTCTTCAATCAATGCCGCGGCACTTTTATCCGCTACCCGCGCGATCGCCCGTTCAATATTCACCTTTGGCATATTAGCCTGGCGTGCTTTTTCTAGCACCATTGCGAGCGAAGGGTTCATATTTGGATCAGTGCCGCTCCGCGCTGCGATGGCAATTTGATTAGCAATCTTCGTAAACAAAGCTCCGCGCTTTGCATCTACTACGGCTTTTTGGCGCTTGGTGGTCGCCCACTTACTGTGTCCAGACATAAACTCTCCCTGTATCTTAACTTAATTTTGCAAAAATAACTTATTTATATTATAGCACACCAACACCAACAAAGCAAACCTTTCGCAGAGTTTTACGGATCGATTGGCAACCTTCCATACAAATTAAGCCCAATGGCCGCCAAGCTAAAAGTTGCCATTCTCTTTTATAGTCGCGACAAACAGCCGCCTGTGCGCAACTTCTCTGGCCGCAGAGTCCTGATTGTCATTCTCGCGCAAAAATGCTATAATACCAGCATGGCCCGGTGGCTCAATGGATAGAGCAGTTCCGTCCTAAGGAAAAGGTTGTGCGTTCGACTCGC
>CAZWCY010000012.1:0-31091 GCA_964633035.1 uncultured Candidatus Saccharibacteria bacterium
TACATTATTCTTCTCGTCATAGCAACAATCATTAGCATTGTTATTACTAATACTTTGAGAAGTACTTTTCTTCATATACTTATTACTATTTCTAATAAGTATTGGAATACTATGAAGCTTAGATTTTCTAGAACCAGAAAATCTGATCAGAAAATCCTTAAAGTTAATATGTCTTTTGCGTTGCATCTTTGCGCCCTCCTTTTGTAGGTTGTTGTATATATACTTTCGGGCGTCGTAGTAATTATCAAAATAAGTAATAGAGCTGATAATAAAAACGACACCGCAGAGGTGCAGGACAATTCAACTCGACAAGCTTTCGCTTCAACGACCGAACAGTCTTCCTCTACGGTGCCGTTCATATCGTTGAAACAGAAAGCTATGTAAATCACACAAATGCTTGCCGTATAATGTAATTAAATTGTCCTGCATTTTTATTGTAGCATAGATATTTTTGTTTGTACAACATTTTCAGCGCAAAAGATTCCTGGCGCATATTTCCCAAAATTCTGGTCTCATAACCGGAATTTGGCATTTTCTCACCCCTGTTAGCAACGTCAAAAATCCGGTTGCGCAACCGGATTTTTATTAGTGTTCCTTAAACCGCTAGCTAAACAGCCTAAGCTTACTCCCCTGCCCCCAACTTTTCTAGCAGCTTCCGAAAGCTTTCGTCATCTTTAGTAGAAAAGGTAATGCTGCGCCCACGAATCTTGACCTCCGCATCATACTGGCGGCCAAGGCGTGCTTCTTCTTTTAAGTAAGCATTGGCTTTTACGGCTTTGAGCGAGCTTTTCTTCTTATTCTCAGCGACGTATTGCTCCACTTTGCGCGCCGACCAATCACCTTCAATCATTTTTGGCAAAATCTCGTGAATCATCTCCGGCTCTAGCGAAATCAGCGGCCGCATCGGGCCTTCCATCAGGTGATGTTCCTGCATCGCCTTTTTAGCTTCTTCAGGCAACTTCAGTAAACGCATCGTGTTCAAAATACTTGAAGCACTTTTGCCTACGCGCTTGCCAATATCTTCAGCAGTTAAGTTAAATTGCTCTTTCAGTTTAGCATAAGCCGTAGCGAGTTCAATTGGGCTCAAATCTTCACGCTGGGCGTTCTCGATAATCGAAAGCTCTAGCTGATTCTGTGCATCCAGCGTTCGTACGATTGCCGGGATGGTTTTTAGCTCGGCCAGTTTGGAAGCTCGCCAACGTCGCTCACCCGCGACAATTTGATATTTGGTTCCCTTCTTTACTACTACAATCGGCTGCAAGACGCCATGTTCTTTAATTGAATCCGCCAATTCTTGCAAAGCTGCAGCATTAAATTCTTTGCGCGGCTGTTCTTCGTCGCGTTCCACGTCTTCAATCTTTAGCTCGACTAATTTACTGATCTTCGCATCCTCGCTACTAGTCGGATCAAATTGTTCTTCTACTAATTCGGTTGGGATTAAACTCTCAAACCCCCGACCTAAGCCTTTGCCTTTTTTACCTAACGCCACTTTTTATTTTGTCCTTTCCTCTACTTCGCGCGCAAAATCTTTATAGGCTTTGGCGCCCTTGCTAAACTTATCGTACGAGCCTACCGGCACGCCATGGCTTGGTGCTTCGGCCACTCGCACATTGCGCGGAATCGAAGTAGCAAATACTTTATCCTTAAAGTATTTTCGCACTTCTTCTAAAACTTCTACGCTCAAGCTAGTACGCTTGTCATACATCGTAGCCAGCACGCCCAGTAATTTCAGATCCGGGTTCAAAGCCTTCTTAACCATGGCCATATTTTCAAGTAATTGCGCCACGCCCTCCAGAGCGTAAAACTCCGTCTGCACTGGAATGATCAAGTAATCTGCTGCGGTCATGCCATTTACGGTCAACAGCGACAAACTCGGTGGCGAATCAATAATAATATAATCATAATTATCTCGCACCGTGGCTAGCGCCCGCTTCATCACTGTAAACTTCTGATCTAGATTAGTCATCTCCACTTCAGCATTAGCCAGCTGCGTAGTGGTCGGCGCCACGTCAAAATTCTTAAACTCTGTGGGCACGATGATGTCCGCTAAATTTGCCGCCTCGATCATCACTTCCGTCAAGCTCGCCGCCAAATTCTCTTTATCAATATTTAAGCCACCCGAAGCATTGCCCTGCGGGTCTGCATCCACCAACAAAACCCGGTTTTTGTCCTTGGCTAAGAAATAAGCCAAATTCACCGAGGTCGTGGTCTTTCCTACGCCACCCTTTTGGTTTGTAATACAAATCACCTTCGCCATAACTACTTATTATTATAGCATAAAAAATATATATTCTTTTTTAAAAAACTTATTTTCGTAAATAATACACATCTGCGGAGTTTGTACGCATAATGTATTCTTGGTTCGCTAGACCAATTGCTTCCCGCAAAACTTTAAGATATTGCTCGTTTACATCGCCGTAATTTGCAAACACAATCAGCCCTCGGCTCAAATCTTTCCCTGCCAACACCTCGCGGAAATTAGATGGCGTATATTCTTGATGGTGCATGACATAAGATTCACTAATTTCCGTAAACACCGGCAAATCATCCAGAAACCGTTCATTACTAGGATTATAGAGAAAGAGCGCAGGCGTATCGGAATGCTTCTCCACAAAATCAGTCAACTTAGTAAACCCAGAATATTCTACGTTTGGCTCAATTCCTAGTGGAATTGGTAAAATTAAAGTCGCGCCCAGCACAATCGCCATTATGATGCGAGTATTTCGCTCCGAAGTGACCATCTTGATTAGACGATAGAAGCCATACATTACCACAATCACCGCCAGCCCACAAATTGGCTCAATATAGCGCAAATCTTGAAACGGCGAAGCTATCGATGCAATGACAAAGAAGATCAAAGTTGGCCACAAAACCAAGCTGTAATTCCGTTCAGTTTCGGCATCGTCGCGTAGAGTTTTGCTATGCCTGAGGCCATAAATCGCCAGCGCAAACATCGCAATCAAAATAAACGGTAGTAAATAGTGGAAGCCGTACAGTACCAACATACCCAAGAAAATCCCTACCTGTTCACCCAAGTGCACAAAATTCAGCAAATTCCCCATCACACCCACGCCTCGGTAGCCAAAGAACATGTGTCGTATTGAATGCGGCCAAATGATCAGCGAGACCACCGCGGCGACCGCCAATGTGCCAACATACGCCCAAAGCTCTCGCATGCGTTTTTGCTTAACATACCTCACTACCGTCATGACAAACAGCGGCAAAAGGAAGAAGATATAATAATATTGCGTCAGCACACCCAGCAATGCCATTACGCCAATTACTGCCAACAGCCCAGGTTGCAATTTTTTACTATCGTTCAGCTTAAGATGTAGCCACATCGTGATCGTGATAAACATCGTCAACATCGCGTACATCCGCACATACATCACCGTGCTAATCGCCGCTAGCGATAAAGCCGCTACTAGAGTCACCGCAAAAGCTTTCACCGGCTTGGCTGATTGTTTTCGCAGAAGTTTCTCAGCGATTAGATAAAGAAAAATCGTATTTACCGCAAAGGCTAAAATGTTCAGAATAATCCCCGACCATTTGGTAAACTCGCCGGGCGTCATTTCCATTCCGATGCGCAATAATAAATAATACAGCGGCGGATGCACATCATCTCGCTGATTATTATACACCGGCGCCAAATCCCATCGCTCGTCTTCGTTTACGACCAGATAATCTTTGTAATATTCAGCATCGTGCCATTCGTTATAAAAATTATCTTTTTCGTAAATCTGCACTTGGTCATAATTCGCCAAACCATACGAATACATTTCGTCCATGTGAAAATAAGCCTTACCCATACCCGCTATCACATAGACAATGGTCTGAATAATAATGATTAAACTTAGCCAAAAGGCTTTTGACTTCACGATTTTCTCAAAAAACTTCTTCATTACTTTCAGTATAGCATATCCCATGGTAAAATAAAGCTAGAAATCCCCGATTTTGCACTTTTATGAAGGAGATGATCATAGTGAGGAAAAATTATCTCGATCTGCTGGATGAATGCTGCGAAAGCGCGACCAAAAAGCTCAGAAGAGAATACATGATACGACACTTGTCTGAAGATGAAGGCACGTTTATCGGTACGATTGTACCTGTCGCCAAGCAAACTAGCCGCGGCCACAAACGGCTTTTCTATGTCGATGAGCGCGGCAACCTCATTCCCCCGTGCCCTTGCGCCGAGCCCGCTCAATGAATTCCGATAATGCACCCACCTCAATGCGGACCCACTAAATAAATTGCAATAATATGCCTACCTCAATGCATTTTCCAAAGTCTCCCAAAAATCCCCCTTAGCTAAGGGGGATTTTCAAGCCAGTCTTATTTGATTGAAGTGATCTCAATCAAGCTATATTTCTGGCGATGACCAGTTTCCTTGTGAACGCGCTTCTTGGAGTGGTAACGAATGACGCGGACTTTGTCGCCGGCAACTTTTTCTTCTACTACTTTTGCCGAAACCTTCACGCCCTTCACTTCTGGCGTACCAACCGAGACTTTGTCGCCATCAATTACAAGCAAAGCACCAGTTTCGAGCTCTTTCGTGCCTGCCGGAAGGAGGTCCACCCGGAGGGTCTCTTTCTCTTCGACGAGATATTGCTTACCGCCGACGAGGATAACTGCTTTCTTCATAATTTCCCTTAAATTATTATTTATCTACGAATCATTTTAGCATACTTTACTAGAATTTACAAGGGTTTTTGAGGGCTTTAGACCCCATCATTCTGCACGATGAGGTCTAGGATCCGGCTTAACTTTCAGCTTATTTCTTGCCTTTAGCGTGACGAGAAGCCTTTTTCACGGCTTTTTGGGTCTTGCGCCAATACAAAATGCCAGCTACGATAATTGCAACTACAACTATAGCTAAAACAACTTCTAGCGGACCAGTTGTAGGCAGTTCTGACGGCACTTCTGGGTTCACCGGTTCCGGATCTGGCTCCGGTTCCGGATTAGGAGTTGGATCAGGCGTTGGTTCATCAGGATCTGGTTCCGGTTCGGGGTCTGGGATTGGATCCGGATTCTCGCTCGGCGTATCTTTGGCAACTGTTTGGATCGTATAAATTACCGAGCCAGAATAGGCTTCACAGCCCGGAATTACACCGTTTAACTCAGTGAGACCAATATAGGTGCCTTCGGTCGAGAACAACCGCGTCGATAGTACGGAGCCACTAACTGGCCAGTTATTATAAATCTTTGCCGAACCTTCCACGTAATGTAAAGTCATGGCTTGTTTTGCAGTCACATAGGCTTCGTCCCATACCGCTGCTGGAGTGGTAGTAGTAGAACTAATGCGCCCAGTAATCGTGCCACGCTGGTTAGCTGCTAATTCTAGCGGAAAGCTCGAAGACATGCGAGTTTCGCGCGCACCGCCAATATAATTATGCTCACGGTCGTTATAAGTCGCCGAAGCATCATTATGATAATAAATATAAACTTCGTATTGCTTCCCCGCTTCGATTGTCAGATTACTGACATATTCATTGCCAGTATTCTTCTCTACCACACGCACGAAGTCGAATTCATTGCCAACCGCTGGATTATCAACAATTGAGTTAAATACCGCATGTTCGGCCGGATTGTCCATGGTGTATTGTGGACGCTCTGGCCCCCAGGCGAATACCCCCTGGGTCATCAGCAGTGGCGTCAAGACTGCCGCGGCTATACCCGTACCAATTTTCTTAAATTTTAGATGCATATTTTTACTCCTGGTTTTTTATTATTGATTACTATTGGCATTACCATTCTGATCGTCAGGATTTTCATTTGTCACTTGATTGTAGTAATCCATCAAGTTTTCGAAATCAGAATTAGTACCACCGTTTGCAGCATTACTCAAAGTTGGATCGGCCGTCACGCCAGCACTGTCCATATTGCCAGACTGCGTCAAAGTCCCAGTCGGGCCTTCAGGTGTAGTAGTGGCAGCACCGTTGCCAGTGGTATCATTTCGGTCAACTTCTTGATTGGCATTAGCGTTCAGATCGGTATTTTGCGCCTCACCATTGCTCGTTGCCGCACCACCACCGTTCTGCTCAACCACCTGGGTACCACCCGCAGTAGCTTCGCCAACAGTAGCGCCCGCCGTAGTCTGGCTGCCAGTAGCTTCAGCGCTCCCAGCACCAGTTGTGAACTCACCGGCATTATTACTGGTAGTTTGCTGATTGCCATTAGTCGTGGTTTGACGATTCTCGGCTGTGTTACTGTTACCCTGACCGTCAGTACGATTTTGATTGCCAGCATTGCCATTACCATTTTGGGAAGTAAGCCAATCCATCAAATTCTCAAAGTCCTGATTTGACATTGGCCCACGATTTTCAATCTCATCAGCTTTCTTATTTGCCTCTACTTGCTTATCATGGTTTTCCTGACGCTCCTCATCGGTCGCATTTGGATCGGCAACCATGTTTGATTCGACATTCTGCTGATTATTCGCATTTGGAATAGCAATACTCTCACTCGTCTTACCGGCATCATTAATGTAGTCATCACGCTGAGTAATCGTACCCGTACCGCCCTTATTGGCATTGCTAATCACACCTGCCGGGTCTTTTACTTTCTTTTCTTCAGTATTACCTGGATTTACCGGCGGCTTTTCTGGATTGGTTGGATCTTTAGGGTCAGTCTTGCCTGGCCCTTCCGGATCCTTAGGATCACCTGGGTCAGACGGCTCTCCGGTATCGCCAGGATTGGTCGGGTCAGTATCGCCCGTATCAGTTTTACCACCACCTGGCGTACCCGGATCCTCATTTCCTGTCGTTCCTGGATCGGTATTACCCGGACCCGTCGGATCGGTAGGATTCTCTGGGTTAGTCGGGTCAGTAGGGTTAGTTGGGATATTTTGATCAACCACTACATTCACTGGCGTGCCAGACGGCGACTTAATTGGTGACTGCAAGAAGACGTTATTCTGCATACAAGTTGCTGTAATCACCATACTGTCCACACGCTCGCTACCATCAGCATTAGTGGCTCGATAGTTCACAAAGAAAACTTTAGCATTGTCGCGCACGGTTTTGTTATACTTTAATTCACGATCAGCTGGTGAAACATCACTTGGGCTAGAAATATAATCCGTGCGCACCAAACCGTTAATCGTACCGAACTCAATCGTGGTGTTATCACTCTCCAATAAGGCCTCAAATGCCTGCAAACCTTTACGCTGTAATTCGGCACCGCCTTCCTCATCAGTCATCATCTGGAATAAATCCGCTGCCTTAATATCGCGCGGCAAGCCCATATATTCCAAAGTATCTGGATAATTTGCGAGGTAGGCCGATAGCACGGCTGGATTCTCGTGCGCCATGCGGTAAAGCAAATTAGCAGTTTCTTCTTCGTCCTTATTCTCCCAGGTTTCAGTGTGGTCCATCGCAAAGGCGTATTTACTGGTTTTATTACCAAGATCGCCATAGCCTTGATATTCATCATCATCATAGAAGACGCCATTCTCCAGCCGTTGATAACCCTGCTCGTCCATGTATTCTTGATCGTTCAGGTTCTCAATTTCGCGCACGCCGGCCTCACCAAAGATCGCTTCTAGTTGCGCCCGTGTCAGATTAACCTCACGCGCCTCTGCCGACGCTTGTTCGGCCATCTGCGCCATACTTTGCACTGCCTGATTAATCACGCTACCAGCACCATTAGCCATTCTTCTAGTCGTATCTTTCATAACAATACCAGTCTCTGGTTGTGTTGGCTGACTCTCCGAGGCATCTGCTCCTTGCATACCGATACCAGCAAACGTCAACACCGCTAGTGCTACTGCCGCAACTTTAGTACCGACTTTGCGGAAAACTCGTTTCAAGCCATTACGTGATTTTAGAAGCTCCCAAAGATTCCTCTTAGCAGCTTCCGGGTTCTCCGTCGGGTCACTTTCGTCAAGCATTACCGATTCCGCTACCGTATCTTCTAGCTTCCGGCCTTCTTCCATACCGTCAATTTCCATTGAGATACGATAAATTTCTGCATCCAAAGCCTTGGCTTCTTCGCTATCATCCGCCACCTGTTCACGCTTAGCTTGCGCCGCTTCAAGCTGATTTTGTAGGTCACGCAACTTCGTCGCAAACTCAACATCTAATACAATCGGCTTGCCATCTTCCTGATTCTGACGCATCTCGGCTGCCAACTTCTGCGCTTTAGCTAAGGCTTCTTCGCCCACCTTAATATAATGTTCCTCATCGCTCGCGTCTTCAACGTCTTCATTCAGCAGCGCCAAATCTTCGGCCGTCAAACCCCGATTTTGCATAATCGCCTCATCAGCCTGCTCGCGCGTCATACCCCCTGCAATCAACTCCGCGCGCTCCTTCAGATACATCGCCTTCAGGGCCGCGCCCGATTCACCCTCACCATTACGAGCATCGTAGAGATATTTTGCTTCCGACCAATCAAGAATCCGGCGCGCCGTTGCTTCATCTTCAGCGCTACGACCCGGTGCTAAATCGTCCAGTTCGCCGCCCGCCGCCTCATCGGCAGCCTCTGGTGGTAGCTCCTCCTTATTCTTCCCTAAATAACCCTCTAATAGCCGCTGTTTACGCTGCATTGAAGCTAGATCGCCCCGCGCTTCTGCAAGATAACGCTCGTGTCGTGCCATAGTTTCGGCATCGTCATATTTGAGACCTTCAAGAGCATTAATCTCTTGGATCAAATGTGCCATATCTTTTGATAACGTCTCGAGGGCTTCTTCCGGAGTACGCTGTTTGCCTTCCGTGGTCTTAAGAATCTCAGTAATCTCTTCGTCCTTGATTACCGTATTGCCGTTGTTTTCATTGCGTTGCTGTGCCCAATCCGCCAAAGCCTCGTAATCCGGCTCTTGCAATGGAGTTGCGGACACTGGAACTTCTGGGGCTTCCGATGCTTCCTCTGGAGTAGCGGCTGCTGGTTTTGGCGCTTCGGGTGTTGCGGATGATGCTGAACCACTAGCTGGAGCTGCTGACTCCGGCCCATTGCCCGCAGGTTTCATCCCCTCTTCGCCGGCCGTAGACTTAGCACCGCCGGTCGCCCGCTTTCGATCAAGCTGAGCCAGCTCCTCGGCCCCACCTAAGTTAATCGCTTCCTGGCGCAAAGAATCAATCAAGATATTCTCACCAGCAATTCTACCTTCATTTTTCGCCTGCGCCTGTCGCGACGCTTCCGAATCCCCCGCAAAGTGACGCCGTTGCATCGACTCTACGCTCGCCTGACGCGTGGTAATTTCCTGAATTACCTGCGCTAAACGCCGCACACGCAGTTGATCTAGTAAAAACTCCTGACTCTTCTGTCGTTTTTCTGGCGAACCGCCTAAATTCTCTCCGTTCATCTATCTGTTCTCCTCTGCTGTTACTGCTGAAGTTTGCGCCACGCCCTCCACATTCGAAGCACCCGGTTGTTCCGAAACCGTGCCCTGCACCGGATTACCTACGGGCGGCACCGTAGTCGAAGTATTTTGCGCATTAGTCATGTTAGGCTGCTCATTAGTTTTGATGTTTGTTGTGGTCGGCTCTGCTGCATGAGCAGTTTCCGCCGGTTTCGCCTCGGCGGTAGCTGCATTACTCTCCATTGCCACATCGTTCTTAGATGTCGCCGTATTGTCCTTAGTCGTTGTTCCTAGATAATCCGCCCGGAATTTTGCCATCGTGTCAATAATTACCTGCTCCGAATCCGGCAATGCCATCATGAAAAATTCCTCAATCTGCGCATCCGTAAAATTCGGGTCCGCGGTCAATTTCTTGTTTAGTTCAATCGCTTTATCATCTGGCAGAGCGTTGATGAGAGCCTGCTGACAAGCTTCCTCAAACTCCAACTGCAGTTGGTGGGAAATCTTCCCATGTTCGGCGCGGTCAGCCTCTCTCAAGCCTTTATCCGCCACCAGCCGCGTGACGTAGAGATCCATCACTTCGGCCTCTTTAATGTTTAATTTTGGCATTTCAAGTACCTTTCTACATGACTTTTTTCCAGTTTATCACAAGTGGAATCACGCGTCAAACTATTTATGCTTCTAGATATCTTGCGATTTTCTGCTCAGCGCGATTATCGACCGTTGAGCCTAACCCCAAAGACCTACGCCATACCATAGCAAGAACCCGAACTAAGTTCGGGTTCTTTACCACGAGCCACACTGGAAATGGCACCATGAGTCACTTAAATTGTAATGCTTTTTACTTGGTCTTGAGTATCCTAGACACTCATCTATTCAATAATTTTTCCTCTTAAAGTTTATGTTTATACCCTCGCGGTGTCATTTTACACCTGCACAGTATATATACTAAATCTTAGTGTTTAGTTGGTTTAACTCGATCTACCTCCAATCAGTTATTATTTGTACTGGTTTTAAGCAGATTGAGATTCAAGCACCATCTTAACCTTGCGTCCCATCCGGAAGGCCAGGCCGCGATCAAGAATTTTTTGCATTTCTTTTTCGCTCTTCTGGTGTTTGAGATAAGCTACGTGGTTAGCTTCCTCAGAGTTGGTGTCACCCACCAACTGGAAAGCGTTCCACTTGCTTTCGTCACGAATCACGTCAGCATTCTTGGCGTCGATCCAATCATCGTTCCATGATTCGGCATTCGTTTTTACATTGGTAGCTCCTTTCGAGTTAAAGTTGTTGTTTTTACGCATAGTGTAGTTTCCTGTTTATTTTCTTGCCGGTGGAGCGGCGTTTATTTTAGCTTGATAGGCTTCCATTCCCTATCTTACTTAATTTCTTCCAACGAGTTGTACACTTTATCAACGTCGTATTTTGTGTTTTGTAGCTTTACTATCGCTACGGTTATTTTAATATTATGTTTGATTTTTGTTTGTTAGATGTTTTGGTTTTCTTATCTAACTGTCTTCATTCTAGCACACCTTATTCAAAAAGTCAATACCTTTTATGCTTATTTTTTGTGATTTTAGCAATTTTGTGCTTCCCTACCACTGTTATAATGTTTGAGAAATTGTGGGTAAAAGCTGAATTTTGTGCGAAAAACTAGATTTTATCGCATAAATACAGTCAAAAGTTACTATTTTTGCTGCAAGATTTTGGTTGAATTTAGAATTTTGCCTAGGCAGAGAGTAATTTTTAGGCGAATCATTCCATCGCGGATAAATTCAGAATTCCAAAAATCGGTAGCGCGCCTCTTGTCAATTCTAAAGATTGGTGATAAGATGAGGGTGTATTTGCTTTAATGTCGCTTCTTAGGAGCGACATTAAGTTTGACTCTAATATAGAGCCAGCCTAAGTCTAAACTTAGACATAATCTTCGGATTCGAAAACTAAAACTCATAGCACGTACACCTCCTTTCTCCTTGCATTAAACTAGTATTTGAGCAAGAGAGGCGGCTACCTATGCCCAGAGTAGCAGAAAAGAATGTAAAGTTGCAAGCATAGGCATGATATTTTCTTTAATTGATAGAGCTTAGTTTAACACAAACATGATATTTTCCTAAAAATTGCCCTAGCCAAAGCCAAAACGGCATGGTAAAATAAAAGTGCAGAATAATTCATCAATGTAAATCAAGCGTAGTTGTTTGGTTATGAAGTTACAGAACGTAAAAATGGCACCAAGAGGACCAATAATGCGTTTTGTAGCTTCGGCTTGAGATGGATTATTCTGCACCTCGCGGTGCCATTTTTGTATCATGAGGAAATATACTAAATTAGACTTTGATTTACAGTCATTGTAGAATTTTGTTTAGTTTTCTCGCTCTATTACTTTTTTGATACGCTAATGGCTGCCCAAAGTATATATACTAAAAATTCTAGAGCTAAATAAGTAGGTCTTAGCTCTAGACAATCCTACAAAAGGAGGGCGCAAAAGATGCAACGCAAAAGACATATTAACTTTAAGCTTCATAGTATTCCAATATTATTAAATATGAAGAAAAGTACTTCTCGAAGTATTAGTAATAACAATGCTAATGATTGTTGCTATGACGAGAAGAATAATGTAAAGTCTAATGTGTTATATAGTATTCCTTGCGTTAAGTCTTGTGCCCACTTTTGTAGAGCAAAAGCCGGAGCATTCGCAATCCTCCTTTTGATAAGCGTAGTCAACTTATTATTTCACGGACAAGCATATGCTGATTGGGTATATGGTTGTACTGGCACCGTAGCACCAGAAGGAGATAGCAGCGCTATTACTCCAATCGCCAGCACTACTACGCCTGCTACAATTTCACTTTCCCTTAGCAAACCAAACATGTCTGGCACTACCACTCCTGGCAGCATCATCACTGTCAGTACTAATGTAATAGCGAGCATAAGTAATGCCGACAGCTATAGCTTATCACTCAAAATAAACAATACCGTTCTCAAGAACGGCAATACCACTATTAATCCAGGCAACGTCACTACTGATAATACCTGGGGCTACAAATGGGATGGCGCTAGTAGTTATACCGCTCCTAGTGTCGCCACTTCTAGCCTTACGGTTCCAGCATTAAACGATAACGCTGCTAGCTTTACCAAAAACTTAACTTTTGGAGTTAAGTTTGCCAACAACGCCGAGAGCGGTCATTATCAAGCTAGTGGCGTCTTATCACTAGTCGCAACTCCCAAGACCAGCCTCGCAAACCTCACTCTAGCCTATATCACCGAGATGCAGCAAATCACCCCAGAAATTTGCAGTAATACTCCCTTCCTGTCAGGAAAGGATTATAGTGGGGGCTACACACTCAAAGATGTTCGAGACGACAGTTCCTATACGGTTAGAAAACTTCATGACGGCAAATGTTGGATGACGAGCAATCTCAAACTCAGCGCTAGATCAATTGGCTGCATCGACGGACGAAAACTCACTCCCACTACTTCAGATGTGTCTGAGGATTGGGTGATGCCGGCTAGCATCACGACGCTGAGTACGACTAGCGGTTCGCGAAATTTCTCCGCCGATAAGGGCGATTACGCTGTTGAGTCATACATAGCTACACCCAGCGAAAGCGTTGGTACTACCGGATACTATTCTTGGAGTGCAGTTACGGCCGGGTCGGGCGGCAGTAGTACAACTAACGCCGTCACAAAGGATAATAACGCCACAGATAGCATTTGTCCAAGAGGTTGGCGATTACCTACGATTAAAGAATACGAGCCGCTATATACGCCATACATAACTCAGGAGCCGTATTTTACTACTAGCACGTTATGGGAGATACCATATAGCTTTAATAGCACCTGGTTTGTGACGAACGGTAAATTAACCGAACGAGAGTATGTCAATATAGGACCTGGGGTAGCCGCACAAGAATCAGTTGGACGATGGTGGACTAGTACAGCTTATAGCGTAACTTCAGCCCATCGTTTTGGGACAAATTCGCCTAATAATACCAATTATGTTGGAAACTACAGCAACCGGTATTATGGGTTCACTGTAAGGTGCATTGTCAAAAGTTAAGTAAAATATTTTTTAAATGAGCCCTTTCTAAAAAGCGCCCCGCTAGGGGCGCTTTAATATATGTAAATTCTAGGCGGCTGAGGCCGGAGCAAAACCATTCGGCGAACCCGAAGATGAACCAGTCACCAATCTTCGCGCCGGTGCCCGCACGGGCGGGTTCATCGACTTCATAATCGCTGCCAGTGTCACTTTCGGCTCGGCCTTGCAAGGGATCGCCTCGCTGGCCTTGAGCTCGGCCACACAAATCGGCAGTACCACCATACCAATCATTCTCGCCACGAAAACCACAGCCAAAATCATCAGGTAATTTATCGTCATCGCCGACCACAAATTGGTCGACGTTAAAATTATCAGCAAAATCGGTGCCACCGTCAAGGCAAACGACAAAACATCCAGGCCTTGCGCCGTTTTGCGCGGGTACAACAGGTAGCGCGCCGACTGCTCGGACGCCCACAGCGAGTGGAACACGCTCGAGATCAGCGCTGCCACCGCGCCCAAGATGAGCGCAGTGCCCAGCCGCGGAATCAGCTCCAGCGGCGCAAACTGCCGCAGCATCAGGTAGAAAAACACAAAGCCGCCGAGGTCGGCCGGATAGTGAAACACGATCAGAATTCTGGATAACAGATTAGTAGCGGTTTTCATTAGTACTCCTCCTTAATTTTTGAGTTCGTTAACGAGCTATGCTCTGTTTTTGCAGAAACTATACCGATGTCTTTTATAAAATCGTTAAACTTTATTTCCCCATTTTCTCAGGTTCGACGCTCAGACTACGCTTACGCAAGAGATAGAGTAACCGTAATGCTGTTACCAGATGCACGGCATAGGCTAAACTGAGGAATGCCATATATAATCCGAGCACCCAAATCGCGCGACCGCCGAAGATCCGCCCTACGAGCGCCACAATTAGCAATGGCGCAAGCAAGATAGTTGCCGAAGTATACCGCCGGTTTGACCAGTCTTCTTGCTTGAGATACAGTTGCGATTGCACCCGCGATTCAGCTAATGTTGCTGGAATCACATCACACAAGGCCACAATCACTAGTACCACGATGACCCAAATAGGCGAGAGGTTGCTTATCTCGTAGTTCCAACCAATCAGACAGAAAAACAGTGCCATCATGATACACGCCCCACCATAAGCGGGAGCCTCCAACAGCTGAAGCAGCTTGAGCGACCGCTCAATCCGCTTGACTTTATCTAACACTGTTGGTGGCTTCTTGGCTCGCTGTATTTGCGGCCATTGCTTGACTTTTTCTACCATTTTTGTTCCCCCCCTACAAAAATTTAGCTATTTCACCTATAGTTTTGACGTTAAGAGTGTCTAATCAGCCAAGGTGTTGTACCGCGACAAAAGCCGCACCAGAAACACCGCAGCAACGATGCGCACTATTAAGCCAATTATCATCAATGCCATAAAAAGATTCAGCGCAATGGAAATAATTTTACCATTAACGCCCAGAAGCATTGCGACGTATATAGGCAGAAACGGCCCACATGCCAGCTCAAACGAAATCTCAAGTGGATGCCAATAGAATAGAACGCAATGTGCTTCGGCCGAGCGTATGACAGCCCTGATTGGAATTTCCTCAGCCACTATCAAGAGCACCGCTATTAGTACTTGTACGAGAGCGATTCCTAATTCGGACGAAGCCGTACCGAGCAGCAGTGTTGAAATGACCACCACTATACAGTAGATTCCGAATGCCGCCGTCAGGAACAGAGCCTGGACCAACTTTAACAAGAATTTCATTTTTTTCATTTTTTACCCCTCCATGTTTTGAAATTATGAGTGTCTGTCAAGATTATGCCAAAAAGTATTCCAAGCCCCCTGCTTCTTTTTGCCTAGAATTATTAAAGAACCAGGGATAGAGACCCTATCTCCCCATTATAGCACACATCATTCAAAAAGTCAATGGGTAACAGGGGTGAGTATTTCGTAAGTACCTCTAGCCAGCATGGGAGTGGATAGAAAATTGCACAATTGCAGTAGGAACCGCGTCCTGCGACACGGTTCCTCAACCAGCACCTAGCAGCTTCTAAGCCTTTTCTAGTGAAATCGTGACGTTTTCCCCGCCCACCTTGGCAATTTCGTCATAAGCGTAGTTCTCGGCCACGCCAGCCCGATCAGGACTCCCAGCATGCAATTCTACCGCCAAGACCTCGGCCTGCAAAGCCTCTGTCCATTCCGCCGGCACCGTGCAGCTCACGCTCAGGCGAATCCGATCGTCCACCTGCAAACCAGCCTTCTTGCGTGCCGCCTGCACTGCCCGGATCAGTTCCCGCGTAAATCCTTCAGCTGCCAACTCCAGCGTAATCACCTTATCCAGCAGCGTCTCGGCGCCATTTTGCACCGCCTTAACATTCACCTCGTCGCGGACGATTTCTTCGCCCCAAACTGGCAATTTATCACCGGCGTAGGTCAATTTTGCCAGCGGCTGGCGCACCTTGACCTGCGCTTCTTGATCACTCTTGCGCATCCGCAGCGCCAAGCCTTCATTAATCACCTCGCGCACTCGCGCCATCTCATCTAGCACTTTCTCATCTACCGCCGTATCAGTCGGATAGTAGAGCAAATGCACCGATTCACCTTTGCCAGTCATGTTTTGGTACAGTTCCTCGGCCAGGAACGGCACGAACGGCGCCAGCAGCAGCGACAATTTTACCAATACTGTATAGAGTGTCGTGTAAGCTTCAGCTTTATCGCCGTCGTCCTCAGACTTCCAGAACCGCCGGCGACTGCGTCGCACAAACCAGTTACTGAGGTCGTCCACAAACGGCAGCACCCCCGCGAGAGCCTTCGGGAGGTTGTATTCTTCCATGCCCTCAGTAATTTCGGCATTCAGCTGATTGAGCCGGCTCAGGATCCACTTATCCAACGGATTTTTCAACGAATCAATTGTGCCGTCAAACCCGGTATCACCAATCTGATCCGCGCTCCAGCCATCCACCTCGGCATAAGTGACAAAGAAATCATAAACGTTCCAGATCATGGCGAGCTTCCGTTGCACATCGCTAACATCTTTATCGGTCAAGGCAAAGTCTTCGCCGCTCAAAACCGGACTCGATAATAACAAGAAGCGCAGAGCGTCCGCCGAATATTGGTTCATCAAGACATTTGGGTCGGTATAATTACCAAGCGACTTGCTCATCTTGCGCCCGTCGTTCCCCGCCAGAGTGCCCGTAGTGATCACATTTTTATAGGCGTTCTTCTCCGCGCGTTGCTGCGCTGCCTTGCCAAAACCGCCCACCTCAGCCAACGCCGTATTCACGCAGTGTACGTAGTAAAACCACGCCCGCACCTGACCAACATACTCCACAATGAAGTCTGCCGGATAATTCCGCTCAAACTTTTCCTTATTTTCAAACGGATAGTGCAGCTGCGCAAACGGCATCGACCCCGACTCAAACCAACAGTCCAAGACCTTTTCGATACGCTTGAAATGCTCAGTTTCCTCGGTTTTAACCATAATGTCTTTGCCATAAAACTCGGTCTCTTCCCATAGTTTTCGGATACTACCATTAAACGAACCAGCCATCTCTGCGATTAATTCACCAATGCGCTGTTCATCATCGCGCTCCGCCTCCGACCAAACATACCGCTCAATTTCTCCGTTCTTGCGTTTGAACACAAACACACCGCGACCATCCAAAATCCGATCGTTAAAGAAATCCGGCTGCATTTTTTCAATAATTAATTGCTCAAACTTTTCCGCCCGATCCTCAGGAATTAATGCAAAATATTCTGTGCCAAATTCGCCTTTTTGCTTCGTGAACTCCACGCCTAGCTTCTGCAAATCATCGTCAATACCTTCACACCCCATAATCACACTCTTAAAGTGCTTTTTCATCGGCAGGTCAAACTCAATCTCGTCCACCCAAGGGCGATGGTAATCCTCTAGCTCGACACCGCTCAGCTCTTTCAGCTCGGCGTAGGAGCCTACCACCTTGACCGTACCCTTATCGCTCTTCCAAACCGGCATCGCCGTCGCCCAAAAGCGATCGCGGCTCAGATTCCAATCCGGCGCTTGCTCAATATTCTTCTCAAACCGCCCGTGCTTAAGATACTCTGGGAACCAATTGATATTCTCATTCTGCGCGATCATCAGTGGCTTCTGCCCCTGCACGGCAAAGAACCAACTCGGGAAAGCGCGATAAATAATCCGCTGCTTACTGCGAGGATTAAACGGATATTCGTGCTTAATGTACTCAATCTTCCAGACAATCCCCTGCTCTTCTAAGCATTTGGCGATAAATTTGTTCGCTGCCCAGATTTCAATCCCCTGCTCGTCGGTATCGCGCACCCCAAAATTATGCAGCTGCTCCGCTACCTCTGGTAGATAATAACCGTATTCGTCAAGGACATCGACGAAATCCATCGCGTGTTCTAGCGATAATTTATAATCATCTTCACCATAAGCTGGAGCGATATGTACAATGCCGGTACCATCTTCATCCGAGACGAAATCCCCACCAAGAACAGTCCAAGTGTCTTTTTGCTTGGATTTCTCATCTATTGTAGCACAGATTGGCTCATATGTCAAGCCCAGGAGATCTTTACCCTTGATATCATCATGTACTACCTCAATCTCGTGACCATCAAACACCTTTTCGTAGCGGCTTTTTGCTAGGATTATCAGTTTTTTCTCGCCATCCAGCCGTACTGCCACATATTCCATTGCTGGGTTCACGGCCAAAGCCAAGTTAGCCGGCAAAGTCCACGGCGTAGTAGTCCAGGCCAGGAGATAAACCTGGTCTTTGGTCTCGTATTTGCCATCAGCATATTTCTGCCCCGGGTGAACATGGAATTTTACATACGCGCTCGAGTCAGTCACCTCTTGATAAGCGTCATTGTCCATTGTTACTTCCGACTTGGAAACTGGGGTGGCAAACTTGGTATCGTACATCAAAACTTTGCGGCCCTCGTAGATCTTCCCTGCCTTGTAGAGCGTCTTGAACGCCCACCAGACTGACTCCATGAAATCCTTATCCATGGTGCGATATGCGCCCTTAAAATCCACCCAGCGCCCAATACGGTCGATCGTGCCTTCCCAGGTCTCAGAGTTCGCCACCATGCTCTCGCGCGCTTTCAGAATATAATCCTCAAGCGACCACTTAGTGCCAATCTCGCGTCGATCAGTAATACCGAGCTGTTTCTCTACAAAATTCTCGGCCGGCAAACCGTGACAATCCCAGCCCCAGCGGCGTTCTACTCGCTTGCCCCGCATGGTCCAGTAGCGCGGCACCGCGTCTTTCACGATTGAGCTAAGTAGCGTACCATGATGCGGCATACCAGTGATAAACGGAGGCCCATCATAAAACACATACGAATCGTCGAGCGGACGCTGTTCCACCGAGCACTCAAAAGTCCGATTCTTCTTCCACCAATCCACCAACGCCGGCTCGTACTCCGCCGCCTTGCGTCGCTTGCCCGCTTGATATTTCATAAAACTCCTTTCCGTATTACTAATTATATGCTCTCGACATTCTTCGGTATTTCCGCAGTGTCGGAATCAGCCCGCTAGAAATCCCGCCGAGTTCACGGCAATTATTATTTAACTTAATAATTTACCGTTAGAACCCTGGCGGGCGGTACCATCTAACTTCTTTCCTATCTTGAGCTTGAGCAAAACGAACTTATTTGTTATTCGCTAATGCGCTCTAGAGCTATGCTGCAAATTATTGCAATTATCATAGATTGCTGAAAATCGTTGTACACTGTTGTAAATTTTACAACATCCAGACAGGAAAACTCTTATTTAATCTTTGACGCAGACTCACGGGCGATTCTACTAAGATAATCCGTTCTTTCGCCAGCTTGCGGTTGATTTCCGCTCCAACGCTTTTATTGCTTCTATTATAGCACATTTCTCTAGAATGACCAGATTATCTCCGCGAATGGTTTAGTTTAATTTTGAGCCTGCACGGTGGCAAGAAAATCGCCATGCGTCATCACCTTGTTTGAGTCAAGATGATTTTCTTGACACCAAGCTTGAATACGCTCAATATTTTCTGGTGTAGTAATAATACCATAAAGACGTTCGGGCTGCTCCTTAAAATCTACCCCGTCAACTCCGCCAAAGACTTCGCTGCTTTGGCTCGCCTCAGTCTTACGTACCTCCGCAACTTCTTCCGGCTTCGGTAGAAAAGCAAAAATCGCACCATAAGGCAACCATTTATAATTTGACTCCGCGAAATCACAAGAGGTTTGGATATTAGTTTTCGAAGTAACATCAACTTGCGCTGCAAATGAAGTCATGCTTTCGTTCCTCTGTTCAGGGGTCAACAATCCGTGACTCTGAATGATGGAGCGTACATTGCCGAGGTTATTAGTGCCATGAAAAACTAGCGGTAGCTCATCAGGCACAGCTCCTCTCACTAAATCCGCAAAATTAGTTTTTGCCCAGTGGCGATATTCTACATCTTCTACTGTGGGAATACGCGCAAACTCTACCAATGCTGCCTGTTTACGCAAAACCGCTTCCCGATCACGTAGCTGTTGTTCGTAGCGCTCTTTGCGCCATTCATCCGTTTCGGCCGCCAGTTTTTGCTTGAGCATTTCGATGCGCGCCTGAGTTCTTGCCACGTGTTCACGATTCATGGCCGTAATTCTCTCGAAATCCGCCACAGTTTCTGCTACGGCTTTTTCAGCCAGACTCTTTTCAGCCGTGATTTCTGCAGTGTCCTTATCCGTTTCCATCTGGTCCAGATTAAACGGTGGTAGATCATTCAGATAGGCCTCTCCCCACGGAGAGTCATCTCCAGCCGGGGTTTGTTCAGAATTATATACTTTCTCTGCGTTCATGCTAAGGCTTTCTTTGACTTAATATGCTATTGACCATATTTTAACATGTTTTACCATTATCTTTATAAGATTTAAGGTAATTTCTGGAATTCCAATGTATGGCAATTTCGGAAATCTAGACATTTTAAGTACAGATTACAAAATTTAACCATTTCCTTATTGACAACAGAGACAATCTGTGATACAATAGAGAGACGGGGTGTTTCACTCCGCAAATTTCATTCTTGTAACTACAAGCGCACATTACCAGTAGTGATTAAGGAGGCATGTTTGGGCTACTGAGTATTCACAGAAAAGGAGACAGTATTTTGCTAGAGAAAATCCATCGACTATTCCTGAAATTCGTTGAGCGCGACCGCAAGTTCACGTTTCTGCAACGACACCCACAGCTAAGCTTTCTCAGCATGGCACTACTTTTGGGCGCATTCGCTTGCCAGAGCATAGCTCAGGCTGACAACCCGGCCATGGTTAATGCGCAGTCAGACACCGCAAATACGCAAAATTATCTGGAAGCCCGGCAAATAGTGTTCCCCGCCTTGGCCAATGCCGAATCTTTACCGCTCTATGGAGCAAAGCTGACCGAAGTGGTAACAAACTCCGACTCAGCGGCCGTAGATTCAATCATCGTCAATCCGACAATCACAGAATCAGAAACAATCGCTGATTCCGTGATTACTGAGGTTGACCCGTTTGCGGATGCTACGGACGGCACAGAAAGCGTACAACCGATTCTGGACATTCCCTTTGACGCCGAGACACAGCAACGGATTCTTGATGAAGCCTGCGCTGGCGACCTCAGAATGTTTTGCCTAGCGATGACAATGGCCAAGAAGGAATCCGAGTTCGTGCCCAATCTAATCGGCGACAACGGTCTCAGTTATGGTCATTACCAGATCAAAACTGACAGTCACGCTGATCGCATTGCCAAATACGGCTTCACCAACGAAGATCTGTTTGACCCAGTTAAAGGTGCTATTGTCTGCGTCGACTATCTGCGTGAACTGTTGTGGACCTACCAAGGAAGTGGCGAGGTTGGACATTTTCTTTTTATGATGTACAACCAAGGCCCAAGGAGTGCTCGTAATAGCGTAAAGCACATGGTTAACAGCACAGATTATAGCCGTAAAGCCATGTCAATCTACGAATCCTACCTGGAACAAGCCGGGCTGGAAAGTGGCGTGCCAATCGAGCCGTAAGAAGCATAAGTGGCGTGCCAGACGAATCGTAAAAGCGTTTACGGGCAACGCGCCGATTACATCGCGAACATTCCACCCGAAAAGCTATAGCCTCAATTACTGCTTATCCCACCGAGTTATCGGTGGGATTTTTATATTGTTGCGTAATGAAATTTAGGCTAGACTCAAGTAAATCTTGCAAACCCACACGATGCGTATTTTTATGCCCAATAAGACACCGCATCAAAAGTTGGTAGTTCACGAATACCCCGCCAGCTCTCAAGCACTGCGCCATCGTTGCCAAGGGCCAGTACAGTTGGATATTCCACGATGTCATAAGCTTGGCAAAACCCGGCACCATCTCTACCGTCCGGACTAATGCTCTCGACTTCCTTGCCCGTGCGTCGCTCAAACTCTGTAATCCATTCTTCTACTGTGCGTGAATAGTCTTCACCTTCACGCCATACAAATACCACCCGCATCGCCTAGTTGTTTCCCTTTCTTATCTTATTTATTTTCATTATCATCTTGCGCACAAAAGTACCGTGAATCTACTTGCCCTCTATTGCCCTTTGCGCTGCAAAATCGCCTTAAAATCATCTAGAGTCTTGAATTTCATAAACACACTAGCATAACGCACATATGCTACTTCGTTGCGCGTCGCCAGCACATCAAGCACTGCTTCACCCACTTGTTGCGCCGTCACTTCAGAATCATTTCGCTCTCTTAGCAGCTCAACAACTTTATCTGCTACTTCCTCTACTTCGAGATCAGACTTCATAAACTTACCGACGCTGCGCTGCACCGAAGCAATTAGTTTATCGCGATCAAAAACTTCACGATTGCCACTGCGCTTTACCACCGTGAGCGGCGGCAGCTCAATCCGTTCGTAAGTAGTAAAACGGTGTCCATCCGGGCTAACGCGTCGCCTTCGAATCGTAGTCCCATCTTCGGTCTCGCGGCTCTCTAGGACTTTACTATCTCCGATTCGCGGCAACTTGCTCATTGGCTAATCTCGTTTCTTTCCTCGCAAGCGATCGCGCAATGTTGGTGGAACGTCAAGATCATCTTCGGCATCGTTATTATTAATGGAATCCCACATGTTAGCACGATTACCAGCGGTAAAATCAGTGGCGCCAGTGTCGACAGGGCTGTTGTTGTAGTCTGAGCGCACCTCATTGTGCATCGGTTCTGCGTGGGCTGGAGTATTATATTCAACGGTAGCCCGCGGCGGCTCATTATTGCGCAACGACGCAGAATCTACCACTGTATTAGCCATTGAGCCGTAATTATTGCTCATTACCGAGCCTACCGTCTCAACGTTAGCTCTCTGTGCATCTAGCTTACGGTAGTATTCCGAATCAAATCCGGTCGCAACTACCGTCACTACCATCTCGTCTTCCAGATCTGGACGCACCGAGGCGCCAAAGATAATATTTGCATCTGGTGAGACCGCATTAGTAATAATCTCGGCAGCTTCCTGAATCTCGCTCATAGCCATATCATAACCACCGGCCACACTGAAGAGTACGCCACGCGCACCATCAATCTTTACCTCGATCAATGGCGATTCAATTGCCTGCTGAGCCGCCAAAGTAGCACGATTATCGCCCGAAGCCCGACCGATACCCATTAGGGCGGAACCAGCGTCTTTCATAATTGCCTTAACATCGGCAAAATCAAGATTAATCAGCGCGTGTTCAGTAATTAGCTCGGAAATCCCCTGCACACCTTGCCGCAAAACATCATCTGCGATTTTAAAGGTCTCGGTAAGCGGCGTGCGTGGGTCAATAGTCTGCAATAAACGATCATTAGGGATCGTAATTAGAGCATCGACATTGCGAGAGAGCGCATCGATTGCTTGTTCAGCATTCTCGCGGCGTTTTGCACCTTCAAAAGTAAACGGTTTCGTTGCTACGCCGACTGTCAAGATATCGCGCCCCTTTGATTCCTCGGCTACAATCGGCGCCGCACCAGAACCAGTACCGCCGCCCGCGCCCAAGGTAATAAAGACCATATCAGCACCCTCAAGCGATTTCCCAATGGCCTCACGACCACTTTCAGCCGCCTCACGGCCCTTCTCAGGATCACCGCCAGCACCAAGCCCACGACCGATATGTACTTTGACATCAGCATTAGAGTGATGCAAAGCCTGCGCATCAGTATTAATCGCGATAAATTCTACACCAGACAGCCCAATTTCTTTCATTCGGTCGACCGCTGAACCACCAGCGCCACCGACACCGACAACTTTAATGCTTGCTGAACTCTCTACCTCTGTTGGCTTAATCTCTGGCATATCCTTTCCTCGCTTATAAACTATTCTTAGTATAGCATACTTTCTCAAAAAGAAACAACTTTTTCTCTATATTTCAGAAAAATTTAGAATTTTTTGAAAAACTTTGCCAACAAGCCGGGCTTCTTTTCGCCTTTTTTGGATTTTTTCTTAGATTTCTTACTCATAACTTGACCGCCACCATCTGCAGATAATAGCATCAGGCCGACTGCAGCGGCATATTCCGGTTTCTCTACCGGATCAGCTACACCCGTCAAACCACCCGGAACGCCAACTTTAACCGACATACCAAGCGTAGCCCGTACAAACTTATCAATGTCGCGGATACGCGCACCGCCACCAGTTAAGACAATCCCCTCCGGTAAGCGTTGCTCGTAGTGAGCTTTTTTAAGCTCCTTGCGCACTAAATCTAAAATCTCATCTAAACGTGCCTGCACGACCTCGTCAATCTGATCGCGCTCAAAGTGTAGCTCCTTGCCGCGCCAACGAATCACCACTGGAGTCTCCGCCTCGGTCACAAAATCGCCGGTAGCAAAGCGCCGCTTAATCTCTTCGGCGATCTCCGTATCAATCGCCAGCAAAACTGCCAAGTCATTAGTGATATTATTGGACCCTACTGGCACTACGCCCACATATTGCAAATCATTTTCTTCGTAAATCGCCACCCCAGTTGTAGCTGCGCCGATATCTACCACTGCTACACCATTTTCCATCTGGCGCTCAGTCAGCACTGCTCGTGCCGCGGCAACTACGCTTGGCACAATCTGCTCCGTGGCGATATTAACCGTCTCGGCGACTTTGCATAAATTCTCATAGTTTGGCGTCATTGTGGAAACGACATTGGCTTGCATCTCTAAACGCGAGCCAGTCATACCAAGTGGGTCTTTAATTCCCCCTTGACCGTCCAAAACAAACTGCAGCGGTACTACCGACAACACTTCTTGATTAGCCGGAATGCGACCTTGCAAAGCTACATCTTGCACGCGCGCGAGGTCATTCTCATTAATCTCATGCTCAGCTGCACCAACCGCAATCATGCCTTCGGTATGAGTTGACAAAATCTGCGCTCCGTTAATCGAAATTGTTGCTGCGTTAACTTGGCAGCCACTCATCCGCTCAGCTTCCAATAAAACCTTATCAATTGCCTGGCATGGACCGACTAGATTTGCCACCATACCGCGACGCATACCTGAATTAGGTGTCTCGGCATAACCCACTACGTTCAAGCTATTATCACGATTCACACTTGCGACCACAACGCGGACGTTGCTAGTGCCAACATCTACCCCGACCGCATAGCGTGAAATTTCATCCATACTTACATTATACCTCGCCTATTCCGGTAATGTCAACACCTCACAGCCATCTTCTGTTACTAAAATCGTATGCTCGCAATGGCAGCCAATACTGCCATCTTTCATACGCACCGTCCAATTACTATCTTCGTCGATGTAATTTGCCGGCTTACCCAAGCAAGACATTGGTTCAATACAGATAGTATCACCAACTTTCAGAGTGTAACCATGACCGCGGATGCCATAATTTGGCACTTCAGGCTGTTCATGCATGCTCTTACCAATGCCGTGACCCACGTAATTCTCTATTACCCCGAGCTTGCCCTTGCGCAAAACTTTCTCTACGGCATAGCCAATATCACCAATCTTAGCTCCTGGGCGCACAACGTTGATACCAGCCCACATTGATTCCTCTGTCACTTTAATCATTTGCTTAACTGCTGGCGAGCCTTTACCGCCGACAAGCATCGTAAAAGCCGAATCTGTATAATAGCCATCATAGAGCACGTCAAGGTCAAAAGAGACTTTATCGCCAACTTCAAACGGTTCATCAGTAGGTGCACCATGCACCAGCGCATCGTTCACCGAAATGCAAATCGCTCCTGGAAAGGCTTCTTCCAAAAAATCGTATGCTACTTTAGCCCCCCTCCGCTCAATTTCGGAGCGTACCCAGGCATCAACCTCTAAACCGGTCATCCCGGGCTGTACATAAGCCCGCAGATCCCGTAAGACACCGCCTAAGATCTTACCGCCTTTACGCATCGCGGCAATCTTGTGCTGTAGTTCAGCTGGGTCGGTTGATTGTATAACTTTTTTATTCATTTTCTACTCCTGTTACAAGCTGCATAATGCGTTCTGATACTACTTCTGGCGTGCCAGTACCATCGACTTTTTTGATGATTACTCCCTTGTTGCGAAGAATCTCGCAAACTGAATAAATATTTTGTTCAACAATCCGAAAACGCTCTTCAATTGCTTCTCTAGTGTCATCAGTACGGCCACGTAGCTCTAAACGCTGAATTAATTCTGTTTTTGGCACTTCAATCACAATCACCATTTCCATGACGCTAGCGAGATTATCAGCCAGGAAAGTCGCTTGCTCAACATCACGCGGAAATCCATCTAGGACCACATCTTTGCCTTGGCGCACCACCTCAAGGATTTTATCAACCATGGCGCGGATCATCAGATTATCATCGACTAGTTCCCCGCGGTCCATAATCGCTTTCAGCTCAGGATCATTAGTATCACGCAGGACTTGACCCGCCGATAGCCACACACGCCCTGTTGCTTCCGCCAACTTCTGCCCCTGTGTACTTTTACCTGATCCGGCTAAGCCCATTAATATAATCATGCCACTCCTTTTTTACTCTATAATTATACCACATTTTCAAAAGTACGATCGTCTTTTTAGGGATTCCGCGAGATCATGATATTCCCTGAAAAAGTAGTTGCCAGATAGCGAAAAGTTTGCTATAATGCTAGATATATGGCAATCAAAGTAACTAGAAAAGATCAGAACGAGGCCAATGAGAACCTCATTCGGCGTTTCAACCGCAAAGTTCTTCAGAGCGGTATGATGCCTTTGAAGAAATCTCAAATGCGTTTCTCGAAGCCGATTTCCAAGCGCGAACGTCGTGCGAAGGCGATTATCCGCGAAATCCGCCGCGCTGAAAAAGCCGAAAAAATGCGTTTAGGCTTAAAATAAAAATAACACTGGTGAAGCGCCAGTGTTATTTTTTGTGCTGTGATAATCGGGATTAGCAAGTACACAGGTGAAGCTAACTTACCATGCTAGCTTTACTACCCGCCCCTCTACACTCCTAATCCCGCGAAAACTATTCTCCTCCAAAGTCACCCAGGCGTCCAAAACATCACCGCCCTGTAAGTGCAGATAATCCGCTGGTGCGTTAAACTTCATCATCTTAAAGGGCTGATCGTGCTGGTCCCATACTACCAGACGCAAATGTTGCCCCTCAGCACCAAGATGTGCCACTTCCATTACACGTACATCCGGCAAACGAAAAATCGGCACCTGATTCCCCTCACCAAATGGCTCCAGCTGCTTGAGATCCTCAATTAATTCCAACGACAAGTCCGAGAAGTTAGAGACCGTCAAATCTTCATGCACCGCGATAAAACGTTCTTGATCCTGTAAATTTAAACTTTTATAATAAGTGTTCAGCGCCTGCCGAAAAGCCGCCAGGCCATCCGCGCGCAAAGTCACTCCACAAGCTCCCGCGTGCCCGCCGCCACCGGTGATATATTCACGACAAGTGTCAAGTGCGGCGGCAAGGTTAAAATCACCAAAACTCCGCCCCGACCCCTTAATGCCATCATCGACGCGCGTCAGGGCAAACGCTGGACGGTGATATTCTTCAGTCAGGCGTCCAGCGATAATCCCCAGCACCCCCTCGTGCCACTCACCTTGCTCAACTATCACCGGCTCGTCATCAAGACCGCGCCGTTCAATCTCGATAATAGCAGCGTTTTGTTGCTTCTTACGCTCGGTATTAAGCCGCTCTAGCTCCGCTGCTAGTTGCGCCGCTACGGTGCGCCGATTCGCCATCAATAAATTCAGAGCTCGTTCCGCCGTGTCCATCCGCCCAGCCGCGTTGAGACGCGGGCCGATCTGGAAGCCTACCGTGTCACCACCAAGATGATTCACTCCCGCATTAAGCATTAGAGCCTTTAGTCCCAGCCGCCGCGTTTTTTCCAAAACCATCAAGCCATAGTGACAAAGGCGACGATTTTCCCCGGTCAGCATCATACTATCACAGATCGTCCCGATTGCCACTAAATCTAGCAGCCATTTTTCTTGACCAGCTGGGATCAACCCAGCGGCTACCAACGCCTGTGCCAACTTGAAAACTACGCCCACGCCAGCCAAATTCCTCAGATCAGCCGCTATTTCTACATCATGGCGTTTGGGATTTACCACCGCGACCGCCTCTGGCAGAGTCGCTCCACATTCATGGTGGTCGGTAATTACCGTATCAATTTGGCGCGCTTTTAATTCTGACACAATCTCATGATTACGGCTACCGCAGTCCACTGTGAACACTAAATTTATCTGATCGGCATCAACTTTCTGAACAACTTTTTTGCTCATGCCATAACCATCAGTAAACCGATTAGGCAACATAATCTCAATCTCTTCAATCCCCGCCAGTGTTAAAGTATCATAAAGTGCCGTGCTCGCTGTTACGCCATCAACATCATAATCACCGTAGATGAGGCATTTTTCACCTCTTTGCACGGCAGTTTTAATTCGCTCCACCGCTTGCTTCATGTCCGGCAACAAAAACGGATCCAAACACTGCTCATATTGCGGGCACAAAAAATCTTCCCCAAACCCTCGCGCCGCAATTAGTTGATCAAAAACCTGGCTACTCACCCGATGGTTCGATCAATTTTATTAGTCTTGGCTAACTGTTGCGATTTAATCACCATGCCTTGCAACTCTTTGAGCAGAGGAAATTGCTTGTTCATCTGATAAATCCGTGTATTGCCCTTCTGCGTAACAATCAAGAAACCACCCCGCTCTAAACGCTGCAATTCGCGCTGAATATTACCCGGATCTTCCTTGATCAACTTCGACAAAGCTCGTACGTGCGTCTTAAAATCTGGATACTTTGCGAACACCACTACAATTTTGCGTCGCACTCGTGATGTAATAAAAATATCTAGCATAATTCCTCTCTTTACTGTGTCTATTATACGTCAGACCACAGAAGTTAGCAAGTAATAATTACAACATTTTTAGATAAAAATCATAAAGCTAGTGCCAAAAACTTAGTATGCTGGCATTAATAACGCTCGTGACCGCCCAAATTTTAATGCACTTCTCCGTATTCGTGCGGCTTCAATCTAGCAGTATAGAGCCTGCCAAGCAGACCAATTGGTAAAATAAAAGTCCCTAATAATTCCTCGACACGCCCTCGAAAGCCCAGCTTAAAATTATATACCCCGTTCCCCTCCACCGGATATACACCGTAAAAATTATATTTTTTGCAACCAGCCTTGATTGCCTCCTGAATCATCTGCCATTGAATCAGATGTGCACCGCCATATTTTTGCAGCTCACGCACCGAACCGCTGTAAAGATAAACTAATTCATTGCCGTCATTCACAAACATCGCCGCCGCCAAGGGGATAAATTTCTTACCTTGTTGAGAAGTTGCCGGAGAAACCGTTTTTATCTCCTCGAAGCGCCCAGGCTTTTTTTCTGCCACCGAATCCTGCGCAGGCGCCACAACTTCCGCCGGTAGCTCCGCCACCACAAACTTTACCTTCTCGCCAAACGCCGCCTGCATCGAACGATAATAATCCAGATCCGGATCCTTAAAACCATGCCGCTCGCCTGCCTCGGCCGCAATTTCCTTGAGAATACCCAGTTCATCCGCGTTTAATTCGCGCACTCGCACGCCTTCGCGCTCCGCCCGACGAATCCGCTGGCGGTGATCCGTCCGAAAAGCCTTAAAGAGGTCGTCCGCCGTCTGCCCCACCAAATCCAGCACAAAAGTCCATTTCACCTGCTCATACTCACCCAGGTATTTATAGCCAAGTTGCTCCAATTGCTTGCGTACAGCCAGATGTGATTTAAGCTGCTCGGTCTCCGGAATCACCTGGTTATGTGCATCACGTGGCTGCGAGATAATGTTCGGAGCAATCTCCAGCGCGATTCCCCGCTTTTGACGGCAAAATTGGCGTGCCTCGGTAGTCAGAAATTGCAAAATCTCACTAGCATTTTTAGCGTTCGCAATGCCATCCGCATCTGCAACGCTAGGATCATCAGATTTATCCCTACTGGCCTCCAGCTGATCATAATCCATCAGCCAGCCCCCCGGCACCCGAAAAACTTTTTTGCCAAAATGCCACGGCCGCGCCACCATCAAACCTGCTGCCACCACCTTGCCCTTGGCATCTTTTACGCCCATAAAATAACTCTCGCGACCGATCTGTTGATAACGGCGATACATTTCCCAAGACTGCAAAAAATTATCACAAGCAAAATCCAAACCTTTAACTTCTGACTCCGTTAGCTCCACAAATTCCATGCTATTATTATAGCACAGCGCAAGGCGAAAATAAAAATAACCGGCTCGAGTAACCGCCATCCACAGATTCTGGCAATCTTTGCCCAGGCAGAGAGTAATTTTTAAGCGAATTGTCACCAAGAGGTGAAAGCTGATCTTAGCACCAGCATGATATTTTCTTCGTAAATGCGGCACTTTGACGCCAATACAATAATTTACAATGTTATATCAAGCTTGTCGAAATGGGTCAAGACTCTTCATTTCGATCAAGGTTTATAGTGGTGGAGAAGCGAAAAATTAGATCAGAAGGAGTATTTTCGATCAACTAGATGGACACGGCAAAAGAATTCTAGATTAAAGTTGAGCACTAAGTGTTAGTCCAAAAATCCGGAATTTTGTAAAACTGGCGTATTTAGCGTTAGAATTGGACCTATTGAGCGACACACCGCACTGCGTAGCCGCGTTTGGGATAGTTGTAGATCGTACCTGGATTCGCGCCGTCGTCATAGATGTATAAGTTGTACGCGAAGTCATTGTACGAAAAGTCGCTATCACTAGCTGTACGCGACCACCAGTAGCCGTTGCTAAAAGCATTCTGTAGGCCACCATTATCCATATACCCAGTATAAACGAAATTGTATGGTGAACCTTGAACTTTGGCTAAATCACCAGAGCCCCAGTTAGTAGGACCAGAAGAGGATAGGCCTCCACTAACAGTTAGATCTATATTTTTAAAAAGGTTATAGAAATCATTGGTGGTATTATCACCAATTACCATGCCAGTTGGCAACTTCCACCCTTTTGGACAGATTGAGCTGCTCGCGTTTTTCCCACCGCTAGTGGCGCTATCACAACTTCCGGCAGTAGCGGCACACCAGGTGTAGTAACCAGTGTTACCATAAATATAATCATTAACTGCAGTATCACTGCTAAAACCGGAGGTGCTAGAATCTGGAAGTGTCCAAGCGCTAACTGTAATATCGGAAGTATTCGAGTTGAGAATGCGGCCGCCCGCGTAATGAAAGCCGCTATCATTGATGATGGCACTTATTTTTAGATTACTTGTCATCCAGCACTTGCCATCGCCGAGCCTTCTTACCTTATACGGCCTGTTATCCCGTACATCTCTTAGCTC
>CAZWCY010000013.1:0-25631 GCA_964633035.1 uncultured Candidatus Saccharibacteria bacterium
TAATTCGAAATCTCAACCGAGATAAGCTCTAAGTTGATAGATTTTACCTCGCATAGTTTCTATCTTAATCCATTGGTTGAATTGGCTTGTCGCCTCCGCAACTTGTTTAACTTTCTTCATTATAGCGCACCTTTCTAAACAATGCAAGACTTTTTTTCGAGATTTTTAACTTTTTTGGGGATTTTTTACTTTTACCCCTGTTAAAACTGTGTAAAAATTACATCATTCAGCCAAAAACAGCGTCTATTTTGCGATAAAAACACTTGAGATTTTGAACTACGGTCCATCAAAATGAATTGTGTCATTTCGTGGACTATTACCATAGTAGCACACATATTCAATTTTGTCAATACTTTTTGTGGTTATTTTTGGGTTTTCTGTCAATATTGACAGGTGTCTTTACTTTTGTCGTCTAGCAGGGATACTTATCTGACGAGCCTACTCATAGAATGAGCATAGTGCCCTATCTACACCCAATTTTCTTTAAACTCTAATTTCTCCCGCCAGTAATTGAGGTATGATTGGCCGCATGCGTTCAAAATACTCCTGTAAAGTATCCAACTCGTGCGCATGATGAGCTGTATATTCGCAAAAGTTTAACAACGTAACAAATATTAGTTGCTGCTGAAAATCAATTGGGCGCGTATTTTTATATAAACCGTCAAAAACGCCCCGCAAGAACTCAGTCTTACCGGTATCCTTGGCTGATAAAAACCAGGTCATCTGATGGCGGAAATTCATAATGTCATAACTCATTCTCATCGACTCAATATCAACTAGCCAAATTTTACCAGCGGGGTCTAACATAATATTAGAGCGTTTAATATCGCCATGGATTAGGTGCTTCGTATAGTACGCGAACGGTTGGCTAAGTTGCGCTAGATCTTCACCAAACCGCAGCAAAGTTGCTAAATCAAAATAGCGGCACATAAGGCATACCAGCGTGGGATTTGTAAAAAGCCGAAAATATGCAGTTGTAATTCTCCGGATCAAGTCGCTCAGGTTCTCTTCCTGACTTTTGAGCTTAACCGGCGGCTTAGTATTTTTTAGGATGCCGAGCCAAGTACCAACCTTGTGCCCAACCCGATAATTCTCAGCTTCTGTACATCGTTCACCCGCCACTTCATAATTATCACCATCAATATAATTATAGAAACAATACGGATGACCACCAGTTTTTACCTTGCCAAACTTAACTAGTGTCAGCGAAGGAATCTCTAGATTTTGATATAGCTGGCAAATCTCGCTAATCCGGTCCAGACGTTTTTGGTCGAACTCTTCGGGGAATATCTTGACCAAAAACCTCTGCCCTACTGCTGCGGCACAATATAATTCCGCGCCACTGTGGCCGCCATCTAATGGCGTCAAACTAAAGGGAATGTGCATGTTTTACCTTTACGGATGCCCTGTTTGCGTTTTTTGACTTCATATACCCACCCTCAAAAGTTACTTGATCTTGCTTGGCAAATTATATTCTCGCATTTCACAATTTTGAAACCGAAAAGCCGGAAAATCTGTATCATCGTCATAGCCCACAATATTAAAATGTATCGCTCTGAGCAATGCGCCGTGCGCTACTACTAGGATGGACACGTTGTCCGGATAAGTAGTGGCAAGCTTATCTAGGAATATCTGTGCGCGTGCCAGCAAAGTTTTAATCGGCTCAATGCCATAGCTACTCAGATTGACGCGACGATCGAAAATATCACCAATCTTGCCCCAGTCATCAATTTTCTTTCCTTCTAGCTCACCAAAATAACGCTCTTTTAATAAATCGTCTACAATAAATTCAGCTTTACCATCGGTAATAATTTCGGCAGTTTGGCGCGCTCGCTGTAAAGGCGATACATAATAAATATCAAAATCTAGATTGCGCTCCTTAATTTCCTGGGCAAGTTCGCGCGCCTGTTGCTTGCCAGTGTCATTCAGTGGAATATCTGATTCGCCCTGCGTAATATTACCGGCGTTAAAATCAGTCTGCCCGTGGCGTACAAGATATAGCTTCACTAATCCTCCTTTACGGTTACTTTTTGATATGCAAGATCGCCGCCTTGATACAAGTTAATTATTTCTAATGGAGCGACTATATGATTACGGTAATTTTCAATGGCATTAATTAGTAAGTCGGTATTACGAATCTGGTCACGCATCGCTAAAATTTCTTCATAGCTAAACCATTTAACATCCAAAATCTCCTTAGGATTAAGAGCCTGAACTGTTTCTTCTGTTAGCCTAGTGGTAAAAATAACTGCTACGAAAGCTAGGTCTATCCGTTTACGGTTGCCAATTTGGCAAATACCGGTTAGCTCCACTTCACATCCAGTCTCTTCCTTGATTTCTCTCTTGGCGCCTTCTTGGAGACTCTCTCCAATATCTAGGTGTCCCGCTGGCAAATTCCATTTACCGCGACAGCTCGATTTAGCTTCTTGCACCAAAAGATATTTACCATCTTTCTCGATGACTCCGCCAACGATAATAACTGCGTTAGTCTCTTCCATCTTATTTCTCCATCGCTATAATTGTAGTTCGTACTTTGGCTTGAACGGCGGCAGATTCAGAAGCAATAAGAGCAAGACGAGCATCAATGCCAACCTGCGCCATCTCCAATGAACGCCTTAGAATTGGATTAGCCTTTTTCGGAACGAAGAAATCATTAAAACGTTCTGCTTCGGCCGTAGTATTAATATAATTCGCAGCACAACGCACGTAATCTTCTAGTGACTTTTCGCCCGCGATCTTTTCGACATAATCCCAATTATCATACAGCCAGTCAAGGGCAATGCTCTTGGCCTTAGGGTTACGCAAAAGGTAAATCAGCAAATATAAGTGGTCCTGCGGACGTACTACTGCTGAATCTTTCAATAAACCGATCATCACCCGAATGTTGGCTTCATCGCGCGCAGCGGCCAGGACCGCCAAAAGATCGCTTTTGATTTCTGGATCAGTCTCAGTATTATACTTTTGCAAAAGCTCCGGAAAAATCTCTGCTTCGCTAGACAGCATCTTAGCCATCAAAATATTACCGCGTAATTCTGCATCGATTTTTGATAAATCACTTTGATACTGACTGGCCAATTCAGCAATGATTTCTGGATCACGCGCAAACCGCGCAATCACCGTCAAAATATTGCGCAGACGCTTCTCGTCACTATCATCATTTGGCTGCGATTTAACGCCCACTTCATGTATACGCGTATGAATGAGCTGGCGTAAAAACTCTCGATAAGTATTCTCTACTTCTGTCTCGGGCGGGAAGAAAAGTTTCAAATCATTAATAATATCCAGCAAAATGCTCCAGACCGACGCGCCCTCATTAGTGAACTTGGGCAGAATTTCTACTAAGCTCTCGCTAGGAACTTGGCGAGCTTTTGCCAGCATCATTCGGTCAATCAGCAGGCGCAATCTTTGCTCTAAGTCTAAGTTCTCAAAATCACCGAGTTTTTGTGCGAAGGATTGTTCCGATAAATCAATCATGTAGTGCCCTGACATATCATCTTTTACTTCTGGCAAAGGCCATTTCGTATCATCAGTACTGCCGTCAATTAGGAAACGTTGTTGGTTCCAAGTTTGCTTTGCGTCATCTGACTGTTGCAAGGTTTGATTACTCTGAGCCTGCGAACTATTATCTTGCTGCCGCAGTGCCGGATAACCAGGCTGCGAAATCCAAGCGTGCATAAAATCTTTGACATTAAAATCAGCATACGGTTGCAAAGCTTTCCATAAATCATCACCGATCGTATTTTGATATTGATGCTGCTCAAAATAATCATGCACGCCACGCAAGAAGTTCTGCTCGCCCAACAAATGAATCAACATCAAGACTAATCTAGCGCCTTTTGCATAGACAATTGCACCATCAAATAAGGTGGCAATTTCTGCCGGATCATAGACTTGTTGTTTGACAGCCTGTACACCCCGCAAACTATCCCGCCTTAACGCCGCCACACAATCACCAGTATAAAAATCTTGCCAAGCGTTTAATTCTGGATAAAGTGCGTCAGTGGCATAATACTCCATAATAGTCGCAAAAGATTCATTCAGCCACAAATCATTCCACCATTCCATCGTCACCAAATCACCAAACCACTGATGCGAAAGTTCGTGCGTCACTGTAGTAGCAACGGACACTTTGGTATCTACCGCTGCATCTGACTCTGCTAGCATGCAGGATTCACGATACGTCACTAAACCCCAGTTCTCCATCGCACCGGCTTCAAAATCCGGCAACGCTACTTGATCCAATTTACTAAGTGGATATTTAATGCCAAACTTCTCATCATAATAATCAAGTGCTCGGCAGGCAACTTCATTTGCAAACTCCAGCGCGCTCGTACTTTGATTAAGTGCCGCATAGGAAGCAACTTTAACGCCGTGTTGGTTCGTGGCTGAGATACTTTTAAGCGGTCCGATCACCCACGCTAAAAGATAAGTTGACATCCGCGGAGTTGGCGCAAAAATAAACTGATTTTGGCTGCGATTTGTAATTTCTGTATTCGCCAAAATTACATCATCGTCTGCAAAATCCGGCACCGTAATTGATAAATTAAAGACTGCTTTAGCTGCTGGCTCATCAATGCATGGAAAAGCTTCACGCGCATAATGCGATTCAAATTGCGTCGTAACTAATTTACGTTCCTTGCCATTATGCTGATAGGTTGACATATAGCAGCCTTGCATATTATGGTTGATTTTAGTTTTAAACTTAATCTGCAGAGTCATCGCTGGATGTTTATCATTATTGGATGTTGACTGCAGAGCCTGCACCGTTTCTGAACTATAAATTTCATCGTACATTTTGGTTTTAAGTGGAATAACCAAAGTTTCACCATCATACTGAAATTCACACGGAATATAATCATGTTTCTTAGGCTGATTCTCATTCTCTACCTGCTCGCGATTTTGCCCTAAAAACGGAAGATAAGACACTTCTAGAATCTCCATATCAACGGCATGAAATTTGATTTCATCAGCCATTACTTCACCGTCTATTACAACAGTGCCGGTAATCTCTTCCTGCTCGCGTGAAATTTGAAGGTTAAGTTGATATTGCTGTGGTACAAAGTATTTCAGTAGTCTTTCCATACTATTATTGTAGCATCTTTGAGAAAGAAGTCGGCATTTTTATGATGTGCCTTCCGTGAATTTCACATGCGCCAATATCCTCCACGATCTGCTTTTAATCAATATCGTATGTGCCAAGAAAATTCTTACTACCAAGACAATTTCCAAAACATCAAATAACCAAAAAGTGAAATAAGTTTATGGTAAGTTTTGCATGCAAAATGTCATTCGGTTTTTTATTTTTAAGAACTTATCAAAATATTTCGAAAAATAACAAAAACTATGATTTCTTATACTTTTACAGCCGTTTTGTGAATTGAAAAATATTTTTTATTTAATTTTTGGCCATTTTTAAGCGCTTTTTGAGCTGAAAATTTTTTATAATTTTTTGTAAATTAGATTTTCGCGTATTTTAGTAATTGAAAAATTTTTGTAAATTAGGTTTTTGCTTGCCGGAACAACCATAATTCATATAAACATCACAAAACAATGATGCTATCGCGCCACAATCCATTAAATCACTCGCGACACTTCTTCTAATGTCGTTTCACCACGCAATGCCGCCATAATGCCTTTTTGTTCCAAAGTTAACATTCCCTGCGCTTGTGCGCTTTGCTCAATTGCCTTCGTACTAATATCTTTTAAATCTCCACGTAAATAGCCTTGAATATCGTCCGACACTACTAGCTGTTCCATTAAAACCGCACGGCCTTGATAACCAAATGGCGCATCATCAGTGGGTACCGGTTTATAAAGCGTAATATCGCTCAGACCGACTCCCTCGACACCCTCCATACGACTACGGATATAATCCACCGTGGCTGCATCAGGCTTATACGGCTCTTTGCTGGCCGAGAGTTTTCGCACCAAACGCTGCGCAATTAGTAATCGAATTGAACTCGCGAAAATCGGGTTTACGCCGATTAAATCAATCATACGCGAAAATGCTGCCGCGGTAGAATTAGCGTGAAAGGAAGATAAGACTAAATGCCCGGTAATTGACGCTTGGATAGCTGTCCTGGCAGTATCAGAATCACGAATCTCACCCACCATGACTACGTCTGGGTCGAGCCGCAAAACCGAGCGTAACCCATCAGCAAAAGAACCACCATCATTAGTATGAATTGGGATCTGTGAAATACCCGTAATACCGTACTCAATTGGATCTTCCAGAGTAATAATCTTACGATCAGTACTATTGAGCGCATTCAAAATTGAATACAAAGTCGTAGATTTACCTGAGCCAGTTGGACCCACCATCAGTACTAAGCCCCGCGGGTGCGAAATCACTTCGCGTACGGTTGACATTTCTTCGTCCGAAAGCCCAAGCAGGTCTAGATTCAATAAGCTTTCGTCAAAGTTAAACAAGCGCAGCACCGCATCTTGACCGTACATCGTCGGCACCATCTCAACACGAATGTTCAATAAATGCGTCGCTCCGTCACGATGAATCTCTTGCTGCATATGACCAGACTGAGGCTTCGTCGAAGCAGTGGAAATATCTGCCCGCGCCGACAACTCACCCATAAAAATTCGATAACGATCTTTATCAATATTCGCCACTGGATGTAAAATTCCATCTACGCGCATCCGGATCCGAATCTCGGTACGCATATTTTCAATATGAATATCTGACGCTCCAAGTTTATCCGCCTGATCAATCAAAAAGTTAAAAACTTTTTCCGTCGATACTGTATTTAACGTGCGGCTTACTTCGGCAATTGTCTCCGAATCTCCCTCGGAAGCAATCTTAATATCATCATAAATAGTCTCTTTGGGTGGATCATAACGTAGCATAAAAGACTGATAAGCGCTTTTAGAAATCAAGAAAAAGGCTACGTGTGCGCCTTGCTGCGCATATTCTTCACGCATGCGTGGAATCAAGCTATTTGGCGTTTGGCTTGTCACCATGAATCGGTAAGATAAATTCTCAGCATCAAACTGCAATGGAATAATGTAATCTTTACGCATTTCATCAACGCTAATTACATCCGGCACCAACGGCACACTATTCTCAAAAGAACGTGTATCTAAATACGGTAGTCCCAACAAACTCGCTCGGCGCTTAGTCGCCTCTTCCTCATTATCACGACGTTTCCGCTGGATTTCTTGTTCGTCCATTTAATTACTTTATCCCACTTATCTTATGTAATATATTATAGCATAAGTGAAATAAAAAAACATAATTTTGAGTTCATTTTAAACTCATACGCGTATACTTTTCACGACAATAAAAGCTTTTTTCAAAAAAATCGTAGTTTTTTACAAAAAACTTATTGACATTTGGTTTATGCTTTACTATAATAGAGTAAAAGAAGATCATAAACAAAAAGGACAAAAATAAACATGAACCTAAATAAACATTCAAAGGTCAGGACAGTTGGTTTGTCAAGCTCCTTTGCGCTTTTGGCGTTGTTGGGGTTAGCGGTTTTCTGTCCATCTAATTACGACGGTAAAGCGAGTGCCGCCGATGAAACTAAAACTGCGACATTTGAGCTTGATTTTATTCTACAAAAAACTTCTAGCGCGACTTTCGCGATTGATTTCTTGCTAGCTCAGCAGCTTTCGATCTCGATGAGCGATTTGCCAGCTTCTACTACTGCAACCGTACAGCCAACCAGTACCGGAGCACAGACTTCCGCGTACCAGGATTTCACGGTTTCTACTAATAGCACTTCTGGCCTTGGAATTTTCGTTTATGGACAAGGTGGCAATACCTTGGTTGGCACCGATAGTAGCAACACTATTGAGTCGATCACAGCATCTTCTACGCTTGCAACTATGCAAAATAACACTTGGGGATATAACCTTTCCGAAGGCACACCGAGCGCATCTAGCTTAACCTTCAGCCCCGTGCCAGCCGCTAAGGGCAATGCTGCAACAAGCACAAACGCTGCCACTACCAATAAATCTTATCGCTTAACTTTCGGTGCTAAAGTTGATTTAAACAAAGCCCCAGATACCTACAGCCGCACCGTCAATGTACAAGTTGTACCGAATAGCACGCAAACCACTGCCATCAATGAAGCTGGCGAACAGGCTAATACTCCAGAAGGCCAAGCATACGCGAATAGCATTCTTTCCATGGAGTCGACCAAATAAGTTAGACTATTACTGTTTTAGATAAACCGCCAAGAACCTCCAGATTTCTGGGGGTTCTGGTGTCTATTTTGGATTAGCTCAACTTCTAACGAAGATCTAACGACGTCATCTGGTCGAGCCGACATCATCATAAAGTATTTTATGAACTATACCAATGCTGCAGGTTCACTCCCCCCAACCCCCCAAGCACAACATGAGCAGAATACAACCGGCCTCAGGATCAAAATCAAGAGGCCGGTTGTATTCTGACTTAGTAGTAATTTTACTTCTTTCCTTCAGGCTTTTCTTCTGTTGCTTCTACATTATTCTCTTCAAGGATAGTCTTTCTAGCCTCTTTCGGCTGTTTCTTGCGCATAATTTTCCGAATTCCTAGCAAAATAAATGTCACCAAGCTCAAAAGAATATAAATTCCTGCCACCGCGTGCAGCATAATCATCTCTACCGTCCAAGGATTCTTCTTCAAATTATTTGTCGTTCCGCCATTCACACAATTTTCTGCCTTCTCGTCATCGCCGGCATCATCAGTATTATTATTGCCTTCATCCGTCAGGTTCTCCGTCTTTACTGTCGGTTTAATCGTAATCTCGCTCGTCACATCACCATGATTTGACCAATAAGCCGCATAGTCTTTCAGCAAATCTGTCACCTGTACTTCTTGATAATCCTCGGTCACATAGGCCGAATTCGCCAACACTGGGATCAACGCTTTAATCTTCAAACTTCCTTCCCCAGTAAACTCCGTCGGCACGCTCGTCGAGAAGGCAATCCCATTCTCCGCCGTCACTTCATTCTCACCCACCAGATTAAAAATCACTTTCTTCACTGACAAACCAGACCCGTAACCTTTCATCTGGAAGGCTCCACCTTTATAATTATTCAGTGTCACTGTGATGATTTGATCGTCGGAAATCCTAGAAGCGAAAGTTCCATCATTACTAGTACCATCACATGCGCTCACGCTCGGACTTCCACTCCAGTCGCTACTCGGATCCACTTTTTCCCAACCGATTGCGCAAGCCGCCTCCGCCCGGTAATTCCCCAGGTTTGTCACCGGTATTATCAGAGCCGTCAGCCCCAACGCCCCAATTCCAACTGTTTTTACCATATCTTTACGCATATTTTCTCCCTTTTGATGTTTACCTTTATAGTTTCTGGCTCTATTTTAACATAATTTTAATAAAATGCTACCAAACCCTACGCTTACGATATATATTATCATATTCCGCATCATTCAAAATTCCAAAAATATATGCTGAGTTTTTCTCTGTTACATATAAATATGATATAATAATAACGTGTGTGCCCGTAGCTCAGCGGATTAGAGCACTAGTCTTCGGAACTAGGTGTCGTAGGTTCGAATCCTATCGGGCATACCATATAGACAATCTAGGGGGCCAGTCACGAAACTTCTCTCAAGAAATTTTACGTTTTACCCCTACGATATGTTATAATAGCACTAAGCCCGGTTGGCGGAATTGGTATACGCGTTCGACTTAAAATCGAATGGAGCAATCCATATGAGTTCAAGTCTCATACCGGGCACCAAGCAATACTTGAACTAGTTTTGATGGTTCAAGTTTTTTGTTGAAGCTACTTTTCTACATTCAGCCTCAACCAACATAAATTCAAAGTTTTAGTCAACAAGCTCTCATGCAAGAACGTCACCACCTTTTATTTCCCACCTCCGTCCACACCTAATAATCCTAAAGCCGCACAGACATCATGCAACAACTTTTGCCGAAAGTCCATCACGCGCGTACTATATCCGAACAAGTTTTCAAACGTTTCCTTCAGATCCCAGTAATTAGTATTTAATAGCAACACAACATCACTTTTTATTAACTTATATCCAGCGGGTGCGCGACTTTCGCGTGGCGCTACGATTTCATCCGTGACAACTTCAGTTTTCCGTCCATATGCGGCTCTGCACGAAGACTGCACGTCCACGCCCTTGACCTTATGTTCACGCATAGCTTCCAGTAAAGACTTTGATTCACCATCTTGAGCCTTCTGGCTGCACACGGTTTCTAACAGAGACTTTGTGCCGCGAATCTTCCGTTTGTCTATATTGTTAGCCGAAAGTCTAGCATCGCCCAAGTTTTTCCGCTCACGCACGGTTTCAAGCAGTGTTTTCGTACTCCCCTTAGAATCACCAGAAAGATTAATCGCCAATGGACCTCCGCCCAGTGCAAAATAATCCACCAAATCATCATACAACACTGGCTGCGACAGCCTACCGAGATTAGACAGTTCTTCCCAATCCGAACAATCCGGCAGAATGATTTTAGAAAATGGCAAATTTTCGCGCAGCTCCGTTAAAAAGTTAGTACCGTATAAATTCTCGTTCATTACTACCGTTACTCGCTCGGGGTAATTTCTACTTTTAAGAATCTGCTGATAGCTAACGCCTAAACCAATAAACTTTTGGCGCGGGTGTTTTTGACGCAGAAATTCCAGCGCCTGCGTCACGGTATATCCGCCCAATACAATTAAATCCACTTTACCAATATATTCCTTCAACTCTCGATCCACCAACCGACAAACTTCCGGCAAGGCCAGTGCGTTATACGGTGCATGTTGCCAGTCAATTACAGTAATCGCATCGACGACACTAAGTTCTGACTGCAAAAAGTTTGCCACCGTTTCCCCGCCACAACCACCATCAAATACCACGACTTTTAACATTCTCGTTTCCTTTTATCGCTTCATTATAAACCGAGAACCTCGTTCAAAAATTAGATTTTTCTGAGTTACTTAACACTTTGTTAAGTATAACAGCGGTAGAAAAATTGTGGTATTTTCTCAAAAAATAAAGTTAATCTCGCATTGACATATCACCGTAAGCCTTAATTTGCCAAAAACCAAAAGAAGCTGCCATAAAAGCAGCCTCTTTCGACTAAGCTGTATTAAACTCGCGGCTTTGACACCAGCTTAATAATCAACAGCAGGAACTTACGGTTTCGGTACTTGTTGAGTAATACAGTGAATATTACCACCGCCCAACAAAATCTCGCGTGCGTAAATTGGCTCAATTACTTTGTCTGGGAATAATTCTTGCAAAGTATCAATTGCCGCCTGGTCGTGCTCGTCGTCAAAAACTGGCAAAATCACCGCACCGTTACAGTTATAGTAATTAACATAACTTGCTGGCAAACGATCACCTTCGTTACGCGGGAAAGTTCCCTCTACTATATCCACGCCTTCCGATTCTTCGGCCGTAATAGTGATTGGATTTGGTACGTGAATCTTGGTAATCTCTAGTTTGCGACCACGCGCATCAGTCACGCTCTCCAAATACTCAAGCGCCGCTTTGGAACGCTCATATTGCGGATCATCCTCGTTGTCTTCCCAAGCTAGAACAACCTTGCCCGGCGCGACAAATTGACAAATATTATCAACATGTCCATTAGTATCTTCGTCCATATAGATGCCCTTTGGGATCCACAGAACTTTCTCGGCACCAAGATATTCTTTGAGCTTTTCCTCAATTTCTTCTTTCGACATATCCGGGTTACGTCCTGGATCGAGCAAACATTCTTCAGTGGTCAAAATTGTGCCTTCACCGTCACTGTGAATCGAACCGCCTTCAAGTACAAACTCACTCAAACGATAACGGTTCACCGCTTCAATAGCGCACATCTTGGCTGCTACGAGATCATCTTGATCCCATGGGAAGTAAAGACCATTCACTAGACCGCCCCAGGCGTTAAATTTCCAATCTACGGCCCGCATATTGCCTTGGCCATTGATGACGAAAGTTGCACCACAGTCGCGGATCCAAGAATCGTTGTTACTGATTTCTACTACTTGGACATTAGGCATGTTCATTTCTAGCACATGTGGATATTGGCCCGGATTCACTCCTACGATTACCGGCTCATACTTGGCAATCGTTTCAATCACTGTCCGAAAAACTTCTTGCGCGTACTCAGCATTGCAACGCCAGTTATCACCACGCTCCGGCCAGAGTACATAAGTACAGCGATGTTCTGCCAACTCCGACGGCATATAAAACCCATCTTGTTTTGGCGTAGTATCTGTAATTCTCACTTTTACTAGTCCTTTCTTTGATTATTTTAGTTGCGCGCACGCACCCGCTTAGCTTTGGCTGTCTTCAAACTCTTCTGATTTTGTTTACGACCCATATTCCAGACCATGATTTCGCCGATGATAATTGCAATGGCAGCACCAACAATCAGCGGCCAATTATACTCAAACATTTCAACATTGAATTCTGGGAAGAGGGTAAAGAAGAGTGCTACCAAGATTAGCAGGAACGGTACAATGCCAAATAACGTAATTTTGAGCTTACCACCACTAATCCAATAACCCTTTTTGACGGCCGGCCCTTGTTTGTGCAATTTTAAGAAAGCCAAGAACATCGGCAAATATGAAAGCAGCAAAGTGACCAAGCTGAGCGAGAAGAAAGTCCAGAATAAGTTACTAATTTCTGGCATAAAGTAAGAGACGATGATGCCACCCACGGCAATAATCGCACCGACAATGCCAGTCCAAATCGAAACTACGTAAGGCACGCCAGCCTTATTACGCTTAGCCCAAGACTTCGGGAAAGTACCATCTTCAGCAGCGCAGGCAATCACCGAGTTAACGCCAAAATTCCATGAAGAAATATTAGCAATCAAAGTGTAGATGAACATGCCACCAACCACCACCGTAATCGCTTTGATCGCGGCAGCCGAGAAGCCGGCAGTTGTGAGCAAAATATTATAGCTATCTAGCAAACCAGAGTCAGTGCTGATCTCCTCTAGCGGAATTGCCACGCCGATACCGAAGGAAGCCAACAGATAGAAGAAAGCAATCAAAATGCCACCGAAAATGACAGCCTTTGGAATTTCCTTCTTTGGATTCTCCATATCTTCACTAAAGGTTGAGACCACCTCAAATCCAAGCATATTGAAGATAATCAACGCTACAAATCCTAAACCCGTAAAATCAAACTTACCGTCAGCACCCACCATTGGCAATAAATCGGTAAATGAATTAATCGGGTTCGCGCTGCCTTGTGTGCAAAGCACATAAATACCAAGTGCACCAATTCCAGCCATGAAGACGAACTTACAAATTGCACCCAGATTTGATAACCAAGCACTTTGCGAAATCCGTAGCACACCTAACACGCTTACGAGCAAGATGTAGCCCAGCTGAATCGCCAAAATTACCGGCCAAGTCATCTCAAAACCAAGCATCTGCAAAAGATAAGTCGTCACGAGATCGGCCAGCGATGCTACCCAAAGCGGGTAATTCACCCAGTAGTACCAAGCTACCCGACCAGCCCACTTTTCGCCAAAAGCTTTCTTGACCCAGGTATACATACCACCTTCGGACGGATATTGTGTGCCTAGCTCAGCTGAAATTAAGCCATAAGGCACAAAGAAACCGATTAGCATGATAACCCACCAAATGTACTGTGAATTACCAATCGAAGCAGTTGGCGCAACCGCGTCACCTACCAAAATAATACAAACTGTTGCGAGTACGGCGCTAAACAGCCTGAACTTATGTTTTTGTTTCGTCTTGGGCATTACTTGTCCTCCTTATGCCGCTTTATTTCGTCGAGCGCTTCTTGCGCTACATCACCAAAGTACAATACCAATCCCCGTTGCGCCGTGAGGCGATTTTCAGCCTGATCCCAACAAATCGAATTTGGACCATCCATCACACTATCCGTCACTTCTTCGCCACGCATCGCTGGCAAACAGTGCATAAACTTTACATTTGGATTTTCAGTCAGCGCCATCATTTCGTCGTTCACTTGATATTTAGGATAAAACTCGCGCATATAAACTTCTTTGGGAGTTTCCTTATCATAAAGACCATACCAAACGTCGGTATAGATAAAATCTGCACCCTTCAACACCTCGGGATTATCAGAAACATGTACACTGCCACCATATTGTTGCACGTTAGCACGACCAAGTTTAAGATAATCATCATTGAGCCATTTCGCCGGCGGGCCATACTGTACAAAATCCATACCCATCTTTGTCACAATCATCATTAGCGAAGCACAGACTTGCGTAGCGTCACCCGCAAAAACCACTTTCACTTGATTCAGTGGTTTATCCTTTGGCAAATGGTCAAAAATCGTAATAATATCGCCCAGTTCTTGAGTTGGATGATTATAGTCCGACATACCATTAATCACCGGTACCGTCGCCTTTTCTGCTAGCTCAACAATACTCTCATGACGATCTACTCGCGCCATGATCATATTCACCATTCGCGACAATACTTTGGCGGTATCACCAATCGTCTCATGCGCGCCTAGCTGAATCGCACCCGGAGCGAGATTGAGAGCATGCCCGCCCAGTTGCTCCATCGCCACTTCAAATGATACGCGCGTCCGGGTTGATTTCTGCTCAAAAATCATCGCGAGGTTTTTATGATAAAGTGTGTTCAAAGTACCACCAGACTTGATGTAACTACGCACGGTCGTAGAAACTTTCACCATGTCAAGCATCTCGGATTGATCAAAATCCATCGTGTCGAGATAATCTTTTCGACTTGGCGTCTTGTGCTTTAATTCATAAGGATTATACATAAACTTATTATATCATATTTCTTAAAAACAACTGCGTTCATTCAGAAAAGAAACCGGTTTTCATCATTCAATTCGCAACAGCATAGAAAACTTCTCATCGATAGATAATATGCTATAATGTGATTATGGGAATTGAGAGGAGTTTTGATGCAACGCAACCTCGTCGAGTTTTAGATACCACCATCGACGATAACGATCCGGTTGAACAAGCCGAAGAAGTGACTTTACGCCCGCTATCTTTCGCTGATTATATTGGCCAAGAACGTCTCAAAAGCAACCTCAAGCTTGCTATTGATGCAGTTAAAAAACGTGATGACGGCACCAGTCTTGACCATGTCTTACTGTATGGACCACCCGGGCTCGGCAAAACTACCATGGCTAATATTATTGCTCACGAACTCGGCGCTAACCTACGCGTGACAAGCGGACCTGCCATTGAACGCGCTGGTGATCTGGCCTCTATTCTTACCAACCTACAAGCCGGCGATGTGCTTTTTATTGATGAGATTCACCGTCTGCGGCGCACCGTTGAAGAAGTGCTCTATTCAGCAATGGAAGATTACAAGCTTGATATCGTGATCGGTAAAGGTCCCGCAGCACGTTCGGTACGCCTCGACTTACCAGCTTTTACGGTAGTAGGCGCTACCACTCAAACTGGTTCTCTAGCGGGGCCGCTGCGCGACCGTTTTGGCTTAATGCACCGACTGGAATATTACAAAATTCCTGAAATTGCACAAATCATTTCTCGCACTGCGAAAATTCTCGGCACCCAAATCGATCCCGCCGCAACCGAATTGCTATCTACTCGCTCACGCCTCACTCCTCGGATCGCTAATCGCCTAACCAAACGCGTGCGCGATTACGCTGAAGTTCATGGTGACGGCACAATTAGCGTTGAGCTAGCCCAAGGTGCGCTAGATTTGATGGAAATCGACGAGCTTGGTCTTGATCCAGCCGACCGCAACATGCTGCAATTGATGCTTGATAATTACGGCGACCGTCCTGTCGGCCTTACCACCATTGCCGCACTTACTGGTGATGAGCCTAGCACAATCGAGGACTACTATGAACCTTATATGCTTCAACTTGGTTTGATTGAACGCACTCCGCGTGGCCGTGCCGTCACTCCTAAAGCCAAGAAGCATCTTGAAAAAGTCAAGTTTCACTAACCTCTGTAAGATCTGAACGTCCTAGGCTGATATAGCTCCGAGAATGAACAGTGCCTAGAGTTCTTTATTTTTACACTCTTCGTGCTATAATAAATACTATAATTAAGGAGAGTAATAATGAAGACTTTAGAGAAAGGTTCCAAAACTTGGAAAAATCTTGAGACTGCTTTCGCTGGCGAATCACAAGCTGCAGTAAAGTATGGTTTCTTTGCTAAGCAAGCTAAGAAGGATGGCTATGAACAAATTGGCGCCATCTTTACCGAAACTTCCGATAATGAAAAGCAACATGCTAAGATTTGGTATAAGCTACTTCGTGGCGGCGAAGTTGATCCTACCGACATTAATCTTGAGTTAGCCGCTGAAGGCGAAAATTACGAGTGGACTGACATGTACAACAACTTTGCCGCTGAAGCTCGCGAGGAAGGCTATGATGAAATCGCCGCCAAATTTGATCTTATTGCTGGCATTGAGAAGGAGCACGAAGCCCGTTACCTACGTTTGAAGGCTAAGGTTGACAATGATATGGTTTTCAAGAGCGACAAGGTAACCGTCTGGAAATGCCGCGAGTGTGGCTATGTCTATACCGGCGATCAAGCACCAGAAATCTGCCCAGTTTGTGCGCATCCACAAGCATTCTATGAGCTGAGAGCTGAGAATTACTAAAAAGCACCTAGCAGCCAAAAATTCCCCAACTATTTTGGGGAATTTTTGATTATATACTATCTGCTGCTTTATAATTGCCCATTATTACCATCAGTACATACCTGCGCATCGCCGCTGTGTAATTGATTAGGCTGGCTGTACCAACAATTTGCCGTAATCCAAAAGTTCTTCTTGAGCGCTTCATCACCACCGTCACCCAAGTCAAGAGCATACATCGGATATGGAAAATAGAGATCAGCCGGGTCCAAACGCGTCTCTACACGTCGTACTAGCTGGTTAGTGCGTCCAGTCGAATCAACACTAATTTGCGATCCTACTAGGTCGATTGTCGAATTATCACTTTTGTGCATCGAAACCGCAAAGTCCGTCATTGTATCGCCATATGGCAATGAAGCCACCAAGAAAACACTATCTTGATTTCCAAAACTGCCAGTATTCAACTCTACAGTACATGCGAACTCGGTTGTATCATAACACTTCACTTTGAACGGCTGATTAGTATCGTCCTTATTATTCTTTTTAGCATTACCGGAATCCCTTAATACATCTTGAGCAATTACCAAATTACTATTACCCTCAATACCACTATCGCTACTCGGCAAAAGTAACATCGTAGTATAATCAAGGCCATTATTGGCACTGTCAAAATTAGCATGGCTGATATCGCTCGAAATATGTATAAACGTCAGCTGAATAGTCGGCGGCACCGTTGCTTCGGCCTCTAGGTCACCACCACTGCGGAGCTTAAAATCATTAGCTTTGCTAGTACCAACATTAAGACGTGAATACCACTTGAATTGGATTTTATTTAACGCATTCAAACCAGTGCTGCTATGGCTATCGCCATCAAACACCGCTAGCGGAATTACGCGCGTGCGCGTATCAGCTGTCAAAGTACCACGATAATCTGGCACAGTGTCCGAAATCACTACGCAAGTATACGCCTGGTCAGACTCATTATCTACATTGCCAGTGCCGACCTCCGTCTCCTGAATCTTCACTTCCCAGCCAGTTTCGTTTGAACCATAATTTTCACCATAAAGATATTTTGCTAAACCAATGCCATTCTCACAATTCGTCGTAAAAAGCGCCGCAGCATTACAACTTGCCGCCGTACCGCCTCGTCCAAGACAGTCATAATAGCGATTTACCGCTCGCTTCGCATCCTCTACTCCTGCCATTGCTGAATCGTAAGCCGACTGCGAGAGATCATCATCGCTACTCTGTCCTGCTTCCGACAGAATAATCCGCATGAAGCTCAACGTCACTACACCAAACAATATCGTCGCGAATAGCACTACATAAAGCGAAGCTACGCCACGTTTTACTTCTTTCCGATCAAACCACAACCTTTTCATAATAATATTATATACCACTTCCCGCCGTTCGCGCAGCAAAATTAAACTTATTTATTCCACAATAATTAAATTCTGACCCTAAATCTTGCAGATTGCTTGCACTTTCACCAGTACCGTTAACATTAGTCACATCACAATAATCACCGGTTCGTACAATTGACGCGTTACCACGTTCAGTGCCAAGGATAAAAGTACCCGAGAAGAATGCCCGCAGAGTAACACTATCTTGGGAAACTGGGAAAATCGTTAATTCATATAAATCTAAATTAATTTCGGCATCGTTTTCATTTCCGTTCTCAGCATTCACACTGACTTCCAAAAAATCGGTATCTAAATCCGTAATTAATAACTCGCCACCATTTGCATAATGCGTCACATCAACCACCCGATTATCGGCCAAAGTAATCCGATTGTAATCACTTTTCGCGACATTATTAGTACAAGCTCGGTAGGTTTTATCCTTAAATCGGGCGATTTTAAAATCTCTCACATCATGAGTACCACTAGCATCGGTATAATGCAGCGTAATCATCCGATCACTCTCACGACCATACTTAGTATTCCAGATATAAGAATAATCACCGGTACAAAATACTCCGCTATACTGAATCGGCCCCGATTCCACTGTATTAGTAAAATCAATGATGTTATCAAAATAACTCGTGTTCTCCAGGCTTTGGTAAACAAAATTAAAAGAATCGTCTTCAATACATGCTCTCACGTTGGCCTCGCCATCCAACAAGGAATTACATAAGCTAGTGCTGTCCAATGACGGCGCTGCATTGATTGAGGAAGTAAGTTCAGCAATCAAATTACGCCCAGCACTATTGATAGTTTTTAGAGTCATGCCTTTTTGGTAAACCGAAATCATGCTAGCAAAAATCGTGGCAATTGCAATCAAAAGCATGGCAATAAACGCCGTTACCAAAGTCACCTCAATGATCGTAAATCCTTGCTTACTTTGCCTTTGTTGTTTTTGTTGCAACTTTTTCATTTTAACTTCCCTGTGGATTATATAAACGTACTACTGCATCGAGCGTAGCTGGCGAAGATGCACCTGCACCATACCAGCATGTATCAACGTAAAAATCATAATACTGTGGCGTTGTCGCTGTGCCTAAACGCGGACCTTCCACCGCTACAATCCAAATTCCTTCCGCCCGCAGCAACGTGGTATAGCCAACCAAAGCTCCGCTATCCGACATATGATCGGCCGAAGTATCACTACTATAACTATTACCATAGAGCAGTCGTGCGCCCAGCAATGGTTCCACAAAAATCGAGTTACCATTCGCACTCCGCGCTCGTACAATTGATTTAGCGCGCCCATTTTCCGATAATAATTCTCGCGTGTTGATGACGAAAGCATTATTCTGATAAAGTAAATTCCGCTGCCCATCTTTTTCTTCGTAAACATCTTTACAGCTACGTAACGGTGTCTCAATTGAGTAGCGTTTATCGGGAGAATTACTAGTGGCCGACAAGCGCGCATCACTAATAATATCGTCCCATAACCCCTCGTACTGTTGGCATTTATCACCATTAGCCGCTACGTTTGTACCTTCTGCGCAATGCGGTAAATTCATCTCCGCAATGTATGAACTATGGATAAAGCGCAGGGCTTCGGCTTGAGCATTCAGCTCATTACGTGCCGTCACTAATTCCAGCGAACGCTCGCTGGCCGCAATACCAGAGTTCATAATCATTACTGATACGATTGCTATCATCGTAAAAATTGCAAAAGCAAACATCACTTCGATGATCGTGTCGCCGCGTTTGCCAGCCACAACTATGCCGTTACGCTTAGGAATCGTAGTCATAGCGTCGCGCCTAGTCGCCAATCGTATTTTTAGCGACATCGAATTTCTCCGCTATTACTATCGGCTTCACTTAAAGTTTTCACGGCCGAGCTATTATGCCCGTTAGCATCAATCTGTACCGCACGCGAGAAGTTCACGTCCTGCGCTTCAACACAAATCACGGTGTCTTCATCAGTATGATAGTTATTCTCCAAACGCCCCAGCGCCGATTCTTTGAGATCTTCTACAAAACGCGTACTACTTATCGCATTATCTGGCGTGCAATCATTTTTGAAATCATAGGTCAGATCTTTTACAAAAGCCGTGTGCACCGTCGCTGAAGTTGGCGTCCGTGCAATAATCATTGTACCTTTAAACTTTTGTGTATCATTTGCTGCGTCAGTTGGCTGCAAGTATGCTTCCCAAAGTGGCAAATAGGTTTCGACACTACTCATTTGTACGACTTCATCAAACTCTTTCGCACCACAAACCAGGCTAGGATTACTGTCTTCGGCTAACTCTTGTAAAAAGGTTTTATCACTTGATCTTAAAATATCCGTACTGCCAACCAAAGTCGCCGAATACACGCTGCGTTTTTCGTCATCCGTATAACCATCATAATCCGCACCAAAAACTAACACCTTACCTAGAATCGCCTGCGTACTGGAGTTGCCGAGCGGAACATTAATAATATGCCCCTCGCTATCACGAATCGGGATATTACCAATGCTCTCTGGACGAATTACGCTGTTATAAGTATGGCTCATATACTCAGAAAAGTCCCGCAACGCATCATTATAACGCTGCCGCGCAATTGAAGAAAAACTACCCGCAATCAAACCCACTAACATCAATCCCGAAATTGCCAAAACCAACATTACCTCAATAATCGTAAACCCGGCTTGAGTTTGATCATTGCGTTTTGGATCCGATTTGTGTAGTTTCATGTTTTTCATTTATTTTATTCTTTCTTTACTATTGGGATAGCCTCTAATACCTCGGCGGCAATTCGCGTGAATATGCTTCGGTGTAACTAGAATTATAACGCCCACCTTGTGCATAGGCCCAAAGGTAGCTATCGGCGCTAAGATTGATTTCTTCGCCCGTAGCAGCACGATTTGTAGCCTCTACTAAATCTCTATCATTATTAGAGTAGCCATCAGAACCATACGAACGCTTAAATTCAACTTTATCAGCAAAAACTGGACCATTAATCTTTAGGTTTCGCGAACAAGTTGTACCTTCGCTCCAACCGCGTACCGATGCTTCGGTTACATTCTCAGTAAACTCCGCACAAGTATTAATCTTGCCACCCGCAATCACCCAAGCATCTATTTGCGTGACATTGCTAGCAATATCAATGTCACCCTCTGCATAAATAATTACTTGTGGTAAGTTATAGATCGTGTTGACATTTTTGTTAGTACGAACATTCCCCTCGATACGCAAGTTACCATTCGCGTGCAGAATTGTAGTGCCACTATATTCCCCGCCCGCTAGAGTGCTACCGATATTTTGCAAACTCGCTCCACGCTGTTGCAATCCAGAGTTATCACCTAAGAAGTATTGACTGATCCGATCGCGCAAAATGTTATTCGTGGTAATTCCCGACGAGCCAATCGACGGAGTATTTGCAATGGTGAGCGGTGAACTCGCCTTAGTGAGACTAAACGGCCCCGACAAACCACTGGCCAATGCTGCGCCACTCGCAAAGCCGTCTACACCACCATTGATTGCCGCCAAGTACTCCGACCATGAACCAAAGGCAATTGGTGAACCGTTTGAGAACACATTAATACCAACTTCTGAATTATCGTAACGGTTAGAAATCGAAGTTGTAACACTACCACTGCCAATCGATAGACCGCCATTCCAAGTTGCTACTGATGGCTTCTTGGCCACTGTGAGGCAGGCGGCGTCATAGGTTTTCCAGTACGGAGCATTGTTAGTGTCTTTGTACCAAGTTGCGCTACCATTCTTAATATAAGCATAGTAATACTGCATCTGGAAACCAAAGGAATTACAATGTTTATCACCTACCAAGCTTGGCGAAACAATCGTTTCGGAAAATTCATCAATTTTGAATGGCGTACTAAACTTGGTTTGATTGCCGCTCATACCGGCGGAAGAATTTGTATATTGACCATCGGTCCACGCATAACGATGTTTACCGCCGCTACCCATCTTTTCGCCATCAGAACCTGACGACCGAGCAATATCACATCGACCATTACGATAGTCCAAGGCGCGATCAAACCACTGACATGGAGTATCAGTATATTTCGGCTGATTCTCTTGCGGAGAAATATTGCCATTTGTCACTTTTACATTGCCGTTATTACCGTTAATATATACCGGTACTTGGAACACAATCGCCTGCCATTCCATTAATCGCCGGGTATCATAAGTGATTGCACTGGCTTGCCAACCAATTGAACTTTGTTCGCCAGCATACATTAAATTCGCATTCGATGCGCCCTCAGTGGGGCCTTTTGGACTGCCTGGGTCATTGGGGTCTGGATCAATTGGCGTGAACGGATCTGCCGGGCGCGTAATCGTAGCGCAAGCTTCGGAGTAAGTGGTGCCGCCCTGATATGAGATATACCAATGCGTATCAATATGTCCACTCCAACGAGTTACTTGATGCCATACTGGATAACTCTGAAAAGTCACCGTAGATGAATAGATTGTAATGCGTCGACAAACCTTTTTGGTTTCGCCCTTGGCTAAATCAACACCCACCGAAGGTATGGTACGACCATGCTCAGCATCGCCCCCAACATGATGCCCCTCCTCCCTAGATGTACCACTTTCATCCGTTATAATATAATCTGTATTGGCAGTATCGTCACACATTTTACTGCGATGATATGCTGGCGGGCAAACATCACCATGCCACAAAATATTATGCCAAAAGTCTACATCTACATGGGCATTATCAGTGCTAATCACGATATTATTATCATGCCCATCCTCATCACTAGTCAATGTATGAGTTTGCTTAATGTCACTACCCTGTTGCTTAATTTGTACTGTCGTCGTAGTGGTATAATCGCCGGAGGTTGTTGCCGGTACTTCACGTTTCACTACCACGCAAACGCGAGACCAGGCCTCGCCACCAGACTTTTCTTCGTCAACCTCATAGCTAGTAACATACTCGTTATACTGCCAACTCCACACAAGGCTTTCTTTCCAGACAATAGATTTTTTACGATATGTAATAGTAGAACATACCTTCTTAGTTTCACCGGGTTGTATACTAACTGGAACATTAACTCGCCCAAGATTATTCGGACTCCAATCGTCTTGCGCCTTTGGGCCAGAAGTTTCCGGAGTATAAGCGCCTGAGAAATTATAACCAGCTGGCTCACCATCAATTGTTACTTCAGTGTCCCAATATGCGCTTACTACCCCCCATTGCGACTTAACCGGATCGTACTTAGTTGGAGCAGCCGGATGTACATAACTTAGCTGATGGTCAAAGTTCACCATGATTGTGTCCGCATCTGTACTTACCTCACGCTCAGCCTCGCTGTCAGGACCTTTTTCAAAAGTATTAAAGGCGCTCAAGCCATCTGCACTTGCATAAGACCAGCTCCTAAATTCCGCGTCATTGCCAATCAGAGGAATAACAAGTTCAATGGTACTGTTATCGCCGTAACATGCCCCGGAAACTTTAGCCCCTGCAGGAGATGGGTTCTGGTATGAACCATAAGGATCGTTAAAGCAGCGATTCACAGAGACATCCGCCTTATAGGTTGCCTTACCAGCTTGAGTATCAATGTTCACGCTGCCATACCTTTCGGCATACGTTTTAAAAAGCGGGACACTCATCTTTAATCGTAAACTATTATTTGTTGGAATATACCATGTCTCTGCTACCCCTTGTCCAACGCCGCGCGAGAAAGAGGACGTACCATCATTGTTTGTCAAAATAAAATCAACTTTATTATTAAACTGACTGGTTTTATCTTCATTTGGTCTACCAAACCAAATGTGGGTAGCGCTATTAACCGACTTGTTCTTCTTTCCACACGAGTAAACCTGCCCCCATAAATAGAAGTCTACAGTTTGAGCAGTAGGATCCGTAACATTAATCACATTACTATTCTTATTGCCTTCATCCCCATTAAACCACAGTGTACCACGAGCAGTACCGGTAGAAGAAGCCGCGCAGGCCGAACATGCGTATTGTACCGATGCTACACTGGAGGCGCCACTACTATTTAAACATTTCTGTTCGGAATAACCCGCTGCTTGGATTCTCCCCGGCAATAGCAATAACACTGATGACATTGCGGCTGCACTTGCCACAGCAACAAATGTCCAAGAAACGACTTTTTTCAAACTTTTTCGTTTAGTTTTCATTATCCCTCCACCCACTCATCGTCATCGGGCGTAATAGCATCTATCGACCCGTTAAACTCCAAAATCTTCTCCATATAATACTGGCTCAGCTCCGTATTATCCGTATCGACCGCTGCATTGAGCAACATGCTATAGCATTGCCCTCGCTGTTCTTCGTTCATGGCATCAAAATTCAGGTCTGCAGACATATCAATAATTGCTTGCGGTTGCGCATTGTTGTTGTATAATTGCATTTCCAATACTTGCAAATCAGTTTTTACACTTTCATTAGTGGTCAAGCCTTTTTTACTGTTAAAGAACTTCTTTGCTGCTTCAAGCGCACCCTGCAAACGTTCCTCATCAGATTGCCCATCAGAATTTGCTAGATATTCGTCATAAACCGATTGCGCTTCATTGCTAATCTCGGCCGCACCATCACTACCCATTGTCAAATCATCCGGCAAAGTAGGGCGACTATTGATAAGTGCAATAATTAGAAAAACCAACCCACAAATTGCCGCTACGACCGCAACAATACTCACAACTACCACCACAAATGGTGCAGCCTTTTTGCGCTGCTCAGCCTGCTGCTGCTTTCTGGCAGCAGTTTTGCGGTTTTGCTCAGCAAAGGGATTTTCCTGCTTTGACGCCCAGCGCCCGATATTGTCCGACTTAAACTGTACTTTCGCACTGGAAGTTTCTTTGCTAGCCTCGGGTTGGGTTTTGGTACCTGCGTCTTTCTTGTCTATCTCGGTTTGAACTTTTACATCCGGCTTCGTCGCATTCGCTCCAGTCGAGTTCTTGTCCGACATATTACTCGTGGCAGACTTCAAATCCAATCTTTCCTCACCATTCTTTTTCATTTGTGGAGAATCGCTCATGCTTATATTTTATCACAATTCTGACAAATTCTAACAAAATCTTACAAGTTCATAGTGCGCATTCTGCACTACAATTTAATCGCATCATACTTAGCTTATAGTTTATTATCATTAAATCCCAAACAAAAACGCCATCCACTGCTCAAAATTCCCCATCGTCATTGTGGCAATGTCTGTTTCGTCATTTTGATTCTTATGTTTAGTGCGCGCCGCGACTGAATTATCTGGCAGATAGATCATCGTTTCACCCGCGAGCATCTTGCCTTGATATTTGCGCGCCGCCAGCTCCTTATATTCCGGCGAACGATAATATTCGTTTTCTAGCTCCAACGTTTCCACTTCCAATTCCAGCAAGGCCTTTTCGCGTTGGCGCTCCATTAGTTCCTGCGCCAAAGACCAGTTGCGCGACATCGAATCGATCGAACCCCAAGTCCAAATCAAACAGCACGTCACTGCCACAACAAAAACCATTCTCTCAAATGTAAAGAGATCGTGTTTGAGCCAGTATTGTAGCTTGCGAAATTTCGTCGTCAACTCGCTCATGTTTATAATTATAGCACAAAAGACCATAATCTATGGTATAATTTACAGGTAGATAAAGTCTGGCAACCATTAACGTTGGCAGTTTTATCGCACGGGGGCGTAGCTCAGGGGTTAGAGCAGGCGGCTCATAACCGCTTGGTCGTTGG
>CAZWCY010000014.1:0-24135 GCA_964633035.1 uncultured Candidatus Saccharibacteria bacterium
ATTTTCTCTCTAGAAGAACAGATATGTAAATACACACGAAAGTAGCATTAAACCCGAGTTTGCTCGCTTATTTTTTCTCTATCAAAAAAGCACTAGATTATCCAATACTAGAGCTTTCTTTTTTACTAATTCTGCAGTAACTTCGCCAACTTACCGCGTACGCCACCTTCTTCAGGCGTACCGACCAAAGTGTCCAATGCCACCCGCAGCAAGCCTAACGCCGTCACGTAGGAATGATCTAAAACCGTGCTAGTTTTATTCTCAATGCCTGGAATGTCCGCCGAGTTCACCAAGTGAATCACTGGCCGCCGCGCAAACGGCAACTCCTTAAACCAGTCAGTCGTGCTTAAGACATCTTGTAGCTCTGCAAGTCCCGCACCACCACCACAAAGCAAAATCTTATTCGGCAGCATTTCACTAAGTTTAAACTCTTCCAACGTAATCTGCACACCCGAAAGCCACACCGCGAGATTACGCTGTACCGCCAAAAGCATTTTGTCGCGCATATCGGCCGGAACTTTAGTGGGGTTAGCAATGCTGAGTTTATATTTTTCGGCAGTTTCAAAGTCCACATTTAAAGCCTCAGCAATCTGATGCGTAAAGCTACGACCGCCAATTCCAAACATCTTCGTTCCCTCAACGCCGCCATCATCAATCACTGCAATATCAGTTGTGCCACCGCCAATATCCATAACAATAGCCGAAAGATTACCATCCAGATCATCGCCCAAACAAGCCCGGCAAACCGCAAACGGTTCTACTGCCACCGCCAACAGATCAAGAGACAGCTCAGCGCAAACTTTCTCAATCGCAGAAATATGCACCAGTGGCGCAAACGCCGTATAAAACTGAATTACAATATCAGTACCTTTAAAGCCGATCGGATTAGAAATCTTATAGCCATCAATTGAGATTGACACAATTGCCGAGTTAATCAACCGCACTTCCACGTTCGGGTTATTAGTTTCGTCAGCAATTTCTTTGCGGGCTCGCTCACCGGCACGTTCTTGCACTCGCTTGATGATTAGAGCCATTTCCTGCTCAGTGAGTGGTTTATTGCCATTCTGACGGCGATAACGTACCGTTGAGGTTGTGCCTTTGATCAGCTCACCGGCAATCCCCACTACCGCCAAGCGACTCGTTACGCCTGCCATCCTTTCAGCCTGACTTAGCGCACGTTCACAAACCCCTACTACCGCTGGAATATCCGCAATCGCACCAGCATACATGTTACTGGATTCTTGGCGAGCTTTACCAATCCCAATAATTTCCAGATCCTCGCCCTTACGTTGCCGGGCAATCAATACTTTAACAAACTCGGTGCCGATATCCAGCGCCAAAATCGTATCGTCACTACGCTTAATATTATCAAGCTCCGTCTCGACATCAGCTGGAATCTCTGGCGCATCAGTAGCCTTGACCGCTTGCGCAGCGGCCTTCATTTTGGCTTTAGTGGCATTCACTGTTTTTGAGAAGAAACCCATTTTATTACCTCTTAATTATAATTCCAATACTCACCCCAGTCGTAATCAAACAAATCATCATTCCACGGATTTTCCGGATCAATCCAAGGCTGTTCTGTACTAGGATTATTTCCTGGCACCGACTGGCCAAATTCCATCACCACCGTCATGATTTCTTCAAATAATTCTGTAATTGGGCGATAATCCTGTGGTGCGGAAACTGTCACTGCTGGATGGCTAAAATCGAACCCTATAGTAAAGTATTCGTCATCACCTAAGTTAGTTAAACCTGCTGAAATCGCCTTGAGCTCGTGACCAAAGTTAGAAATAACCATTTCAAACTCAACTTCATCAGAGACATCTTTAATATCATCAGCGTCAATATAGGTTTTATCAATACTATAAGTACCGTCAAGATCATCCGCCAGCTGCTCAATACACTTCTCAGCTTCCTTACCAGCCTCAATATCAAGTGTCGAATTCATGAAATTAGCCATTGCTTCGTTATCAAAGCTGACACGATAAGTCGAATCGCCGAATAGCCCACCTTCTTTTTTCTCAATCTTCAAGAAACGATTATCGTTGTAGATACCGGCAATCTGGGCACCAATATTCTGATGCGAAACGTCAACCATACAAGTGTAAAACTCTTTAATTGGGCGCGCTACGCTATTATCTTCAATCAACTCATCTACCAAATCTGGCACCGAAATTTGCCACCATTCACCGTCAATTTTGCCCAGCAAATCATAAACTAACTCCGCTGCTTCTTCATCAATTTCAGTCTCGGTATAAATACTTACATCACCTGCAATCTGCTCAACTACCTCATCAAGATTGTCAGTACGCAAGTAAATCACACCATCCGAAGTAATCATATTGCTGATCTCAACTGCATAATCATCGCTACTGACAACTTCTTGACCATCAACATCCGTCAATAAGAAATGGATACTGGCCATACTTTCACTATTTGAGTTATCATCAGATTTCGCTTTTAGTCCAACCACAAACGACAGTGTATTGCCGTTGTCTAATTCCATCCTAGTCATCACCGAACCATCGCTCACCAAGCTTGGTTGCTTCAGAAAACTTGTGACCGCATCATAAGCAACCTTGTCTGGATTGCTATAGAAACAGAAGTACCAGATTGCTGTACCAATACCAGCCAGCAAAACGATGATCAAAATAATAATCGTCACGATTAAACCAGTACGTTTTGGTTTTGACGAAACTGGGCTTGCTGGCTGTGCCGGCGCTACCGTAGGTTTTGATACCGCATCAGCAGTTCCTGAGGCTGGTGGAACCATTTTAGTATCGGCAATCACAGGCTGATCTGTAGCGGGCGCGTTAGCCGAAACAACCTGAGCACCAGTGTCGGCTGTTCCATCCGCCACGCCACCACTAACCGGTTCTGGCGGTGTCGTTGGTGTTGGTGTTTTTACTGGTTGCGTCCCCTGCATCTTGGGATCTTGGTCCATAGCCCTCCTTAAATTGTCTTGCCTATCATTCCGCCTATACTCAGAAAAGTAATTTTGGAAACATCAGCAAATTTCTATTTCGCTTGACATTATTATAACACACAAAAATATAAATGTAAGAGTTTTTACGTGATAATTCTTACACTTATGTAATTTCGACTCGCCTATATTCTGGTGCACCAAAATCATCATAAAACCAAATTCACTTGTATCACAAAAACCGTTAATGTATGCTATAATCTACTTATGGATAGTTTTGTAATTAAAGACATTAAGGCCCGGCAAGTGCTCGATAGCCGTGGCAATCCGACCGTGGAGGCGGATGTCTTTCTCAATTCGGGCCATGCTGCGCGTGCCATTGTGCCGTCGGGTGCTTCGACTGGCGATGGCGAGGCGCTAGAATTGCGTGATGGCGACCCTAAGTACTACAATGGCAAAAGCGTTGCCAAAGCCGTATGGAATGTCAACCACGAAATTCACGATGTCTTGGTGGGTAATTCCGCCGATCAAGCTCAAGTTGATCAACTCATGCTTGAACTGGATGGTACCGAAAATAAAAGTAAGCTCGGTGCTAATGCTATACTAGCGGTTTCCCTAGCGGTCGCCAAAGCTGCGGCCAAAGCCCGCAACCTCCCCTTCTACCAGTATGTCGCTACCATCGCTGGCACCACTCGCGATATGTGCCTGCCGCTGCCGATGATGAACGTGATGAACGGCGGCGCACATGCTGACTGGGCCACTGATTTCCAAGAATATATGATTATTCCTCGCAGTGCCGGCTCAATTGGCGAAGCAATTCGCATGGGTTCGGAGGTCTTTCATGCTCTCAAGCGGATCTTAAAAGATCGTGGCTATCCAGTCACGGTTGGTGATGAAGGTGGCTACGGCCCGAAGGTTCGCGAAGGCAACAACGAACCACTAGATTGCATCGTGGCAGCCATCGTAGCAGCAGGTTACCAGCCTCAGCAAGATGTGGTACTCGGCCTCGACGTAGCTTCTTCAGAATTTTGGAATCACGATCATTACGAGCTCAAGACTGATGGCTCCTGGAAAACTTCCGCCGATATGATTGACTGGTACACATGGATTATTGAAAATTACCCGGTCGTTACAATTGAAGATGGTCTGGATCAACACGACTGGGAAGGCTGGAAAGCTCTCACTGAGCGGCTCGGTAACCGTATCCAGTTAGTAGGCGATGACCTCTTTGTCACCAACGTAAAACTGCTTGAGTACGGCATTAAAGAACATGCCGGTAATGCTATCTTGATTAAACCAAACCAGATTGGCACCCTCACCGAAACTATCGCCGCCGTTAAAATGGCCAAGGATGCCGGTTACCGTACCGTGATGTCGCATCGTTCCGGCGAGACTGAAGATACTTCGATTGCGCACCTTGCCGTCGGCCTCGGTACCGGTCAGATTAAAACCGGCTCGCTTTCGCGCTCGGAGCGCATCGCTAAGTACAATGAGTTGATTCGCATCTCTGAAGATCGCCCAGATCTGCGCCTAGCGGAACCGTTTGGACGCTAAGTCTAACTGAACCGTCTGGACTAGCGTCTAGCATTATTCGGTCGTTCAACCAAAATCTATACTATATATGCGAAATCCCCCAGCCTCAACTGGGGGATTTTTGAAGATGAATCACCACCTAGGTGAACAAGTTAGCCATCATATTCTGAGTAATTACGCCTAAGGCATCCTGATCCGTCGCGTTTGCCTTCTGCCAGCTCTCCTCGATACGCGCATCGGCCAGATCAAAGATGGTCCGCCGATAGTCAGACGCAACATCAAAATACCCCGTCTCGGAGGCGCCATCCGCATAGTGCACGGTTACCGCCATCAGCGTAACGCCGTCTAGTTCCACTTCCTCTTCACCAATCTCTACGGTTTCCGGCGTCGGATCGGCGTCATCAGGAATAATCAGCACAAGCTGCGTGACCGTGCCCGTACAACTATAAAACTTAACTTCCGTGCTTTCATCCAGCAATAATTGCTCGATCAAGCTCTTCAGTAAAGCCTCTTGTACTTCGCCGCCATTCGGTTCAAAACTCAGAGTCCAGTCGATTGACTGCGCGTCCACATCACGCATACCAGCCGCTTTTGCCAGGGTCGGGAAGGCTGACATCGTGGTTGCCAGCATTTCCGGCATGGCGTGACTTTTGTAATAAAGCTCACTAAACATGCGTACCTGTTCTTCCTGAGAAACTTCGGTTTCAGTCAACGTAATCCTCACTTCTGGCTCGGCGTTACAGCTGGAAAGACTCAGCAGGGTAAAAATCATCAACGCCACCATGCCTGCGCCGATCAAAAGCACAAAGAACATCATAATTCCCACGCGCATCAAGTCCAACGACGGCACCGGCGGATACGGATCTTGCTGCTTACATGAAAGGTTCTGGCATGGCTGAGCTTGCTGGCTTTCTAGAGTCCGCCAATCTTGTTGCTTTTTCATCATCTCATCTCCTAAAGTACGATTTGATTTGAGGCGCTATTACGCATCTTCGCAAAACCCCAATCTAGGTAACCCCTATCCCTAGCTTTTTCGTTTTAGCATTTTGCGACTTTGCATGAGTGCCTCAAAACCTAGCCGCAATGCGGCTTATATCTCTATTGTAGCACAGATAAGCGATTTTGTCAAGAGTTTAGCAACGGGCGGGCGATCGCCTAGAGCGATAACGCTGCCCATAATAATTACTGCAAAAAAAATATATACCCCTGCCATTGATTAGCTCTTATTTCACGGTAGCACTTCTTTATTACATTTTCCTCATTGCCAAGCCCGATTTTGTGATATATAATGAAAATGTTACAACAATCAGTTTTCAAAAAGATAAGATATTTGTTTGGATATCATATTGATTTATCGAGTAAAATGACACCGTAAAGGGGTACAATTAGCGCGGTAAGTCAATACTTATCTAACTGGTTGTTGTAACACCTACTTGCGGTGTCATTTTTATATTTAATGATGCTCTATTACTTACTAATATAAGAATGGCGCCAGTATATATACTAAATCCTAGAGCTAAATAGTTTGCGTATTTGGCTCTACAACCCACAAAAGGAGGGCGCAAAGATGCAACGCAAAAGACATATTAACTTTAAGTACTGGAAGGATAAGATTAGGTCTTCCACTCTAACTTATTCTGTCCATAAACAACTTCATAGTATTCCAACTTTATCGTCATACAAAAACAAAATAGTTGATGATATTGCAATGAAGAATGTAAAGTCTAGTGTGTTATATAGTATTCCTTGCGGCTGCGTCTTAGCTCTCCTTTTGATAGAAATAGCAAATCTCTTAATACCTAATACATGTTATGCTTTTGGTATGTGTCCCGACGGAGAATGTGGTGGCACGGCCACTGACTACACATCTATATCTTCAGTTTCCGGTGGAACTACTACCCCAGCTACTGCCTCCCTTTCTTTAAGTAACTCCAATATGACTAGTTCTGCTGTAATGCCTGGTGATACTGCTACGGTGAGTACTAATGTAATCGTAAATGTAAGTAATGCTAGTAATTATAGCCTAACATTAAAAGTAGATAGTGCTCATCTTACTGCCAATGGCACTACGCTAACGGCTGGTAATGTCACCACGGATAACACTTGGGGATACAAGTGGGATAATGCCAGTAGCTATACTGCACCTAGTACTACAGCACAAACACTTACTGTACCAGCATTATCTAACAATGCAGTAAGTTTTACTAAGAATCTTACCTTTGGGGCCAAGTTTGCTAGTAGTGCTGAAGCTGGGCATTATAAAGGTAGCGGCACATTATCACTTGTTGCGACACCAAAAGCTGCTACTTATACTTTAGCTGATCTTACCCAAATGCAACAACTAGCTGAAGGCTATGCACCAGATGCATGCAAGAATACAACTATCCCATCAGAGCAAGACTATGCTGGACCATATAATCTCACCGATGTGCGTGATAACAGCACTTACACCGTATACAAGTTTAAGGATAATAAGTGCTGGATGACGCAGAATCTAAAACTTAGTGATGCTGCTCCCGAGGGCAATCATAGTGGTGGGCGCGTTCTTAATTCTACTACTTCAGATGTTTCCGCCAACTGGACTCTCCCAGCTTCCAGTACTTCCGGCTTCAGCGATAATACTGCTTCCAACGCCTATATTACCAATAACACCGGTTACTACACCTGGTGTGCCGCTACTGCTGGAACCTGTTCTTCTGCCACTAGTGGTGGACAAAATGCTAGCAGCTCCATTTGTCCTAAGGGCTGGAAATTACCAACCGGTATGGTAACTGGATCCAATACGTCTAACGACTTCTATAATCTCTTTAAGAATATGGGTCTAACTATTAGCGGAAGTCTATCTGCCACAAGTAATACCAGCTGGGGTTCCGGTGATTTAGCTAAAGTCCAGGGTTCACCTTACAATTTCGCTTATACCGGGTATATGTACGATAGGTCTGGGCCACAGAATACTAGCGGCGGCTACTGGTGGTCGCGTACGGCGTACAATAGTAACAACGCGTACTACTTGTACATCGACGGCAGCCTCGTGGGCCCAGGTACCTACTACGACGTCCGCCGCCGCGGATTCGCAGTGCGGTGTGTCGCCCAGTAGGTTCCGATCCTAAAACATCAGACACACCACCAAACTAATACACTACACCACCTATTAACAATCTTAGAATTTGCCCGGCTCTCCTGCATTGCTTGACCAAATTTGACGGGAGAACCTGGATATCATGAGGAGAGGGGGGTGGTGGTTAGGTGCACTAAAAAGTGTATCTATAAGGTAAAGCTACGCAGTTTGCTACCGCCAGCCTGCCGGGAAAATCGGAAACCAGCAAAAGCGCCTAATCCTTACTGCACCTTCACACAGTTCTCACCCAGCAACTCGCCGAGTGACTTGGTAAGTTCATCATTCACGTCTACCTTAAATGGCAGCCGGATTGGGCGCTTGCCGGTTTTATCCTTGAGCACTAAAATGATTTCTTGTACACCAGGGTTTAATTCACAAAGATGGCGAATTTCCGATAGGCAATCGGCATCATTAGGGTTCTCAATTAAAACATAAAGCTTTTCCTTGCGTGGATCATGTGGCGGCGTAATCACCCGACGCGGCGCATCATCAGCGCTAGAACCACCAGCACTGCCGGAGCCACCATAGCCAGAACCACCCCGGCGATAGCCACCCCCCACGTTGCTTGCGCGCGAAGTGCTACGGCGACTGGATTTAGGCGCTTCTTTTGGCAAAGGCAATTTTGTACCAGTTGACTGATAATTTTCCAAAGTCTCATCAGCAATCACCTCTACTGAATCCGCAATCACCTTTACGTCACTGGAAATATTGCCATCCTTGTCTTTTGCATTCACGCGGCCAGAGACCCGAATCACATTATCCTGCTCCAACTTTGCGCCGACTTCCTCGTATAGACTTGGGAAGATAATCACTTCCTGCTCAGTGGTCTTATTCTCTAGTTTTACAAAAGCCATGCGCGTATTACTCTTGGTAATAATTGTCCGTACTGCGCTAATAATTCCGCCCAGCACCACCGCCTTACCATCATTCTCAGCCGTTACCAAATCATAAGGATGAGTCTGTTCTTCAAAATAAGTTTCGTAGCGATCCAGCGGATGCGAAGAGATATATAGACCCATCAAATCCCGCTCCCAGAGCAGCTTCTCTTTTTCTGGCACCTGGCTCGGCGCTTTCTTCATCTCTGGTTCCGGCACTGCCCCGGCATCACCCATTGCACCGAAGAGATCAGTCTGGCCCGAAGCTGCATCTTTTTGGCGTTTCGCACCGTAAGCCTGAATGTTTTCCAAGTTAAATAGCAGATCATTACGTTCGCCAAAGCCATCAAAAGCGCCAGTTTTAATCGCAGCTTCCCAAGATTTTTTATTAAACTTGGTGGAATTTACCCGCGCGGCAAAATCACAAACACTCTTAAATGGCCCGTTTTTCTCACGTTCCGGAATCACGAATTCTTCCACCAGAGCCTTACCTACACTCTTAATACCAGAAAGGCCGAAACGAATCTTCTTCTCTGTGCCGACAATACCAAAATCACCATAAGATTCATTAATATCTGGCCCTAGCACCGGAATCCCCATGCGTTTGCACTCAGTAATCTCAATTGCCAGACGATCCGTCGATCGCATATCCGCCGTCATCAGCGCCGCCATGAAAGCATCTGGATAATGCGCCTTCAGGTAGGCCGTCCAATATGCCACCAAGCCATAACACGCTGCGTGAGATTTATTAAAGCAGTAATTTGCGAAATCTAGTAGTTCAGTCCAAAATTCTTCAGCAATCTCTTCCGTTGCCCCGCCAACTTTGACTGCACCGTTAATAAACTCCGGCTTCACCTTATTCATGAGGTCAACTTTTTTCTTACCCACCGCCTTACGCAAAGTATCCGCCTGGCCACCGGTAAAACCGCACCATTCCCGCGAAATCTGCATGAACTGCTCCTGGTAAATCATAATACCGTAGGTATCTTTCAAGGAATTTTCGAGGCCCGGGTGGAGATAGGTGATAGGCTCTTTACCGTGCTTACGGCGAATAAAACTATCAATAAACTGCATTGGGCCCGGACGATAAAGGGCTACCATAGCGATAATGTCCTCAAAACGGTTCGCCTGCAAATCGCGCAAATAGCGTTTCATGCCCGCCGATTCCAACTGGAAAACGCCCGTAGTTTCGGCCCGTTGTAATAATTTGTAGGTTTCCTCGTCATCCAGCGGCAAGTTATACATGTTCACTTCTTCGTGATAGACTTTGCGAATCATACGCAGCGCATTATTGATCACGCTCAAGTTTGAAAGCCCGAGGAAGTCCATCTTCAGCAAACCTAGTTCCTCAATCTGCGGCCCCGGGTATTGAGTCGTCAGCGGCCCCTTGGCACTAACTTCCATTGGCAAGAATTTTACCAAATCATCCGGCGCAATCACCACGCCACAAGCATGAACGCCGTGACTACGAATCGTACCTTCCAACCGTTCTGCAAAGTCCAAGACCTCGTGTGAAATCGGATTCGTCTCATATTCACTCTTCAGATCCGGCACTTCTTTGATTGCCCGACCAATTGGCACATGATGCCCCTGTTCGGGATCCGGCACTAATTTTGCCAGTCGATCAGCGTCTGCATACGGCACTTCCATTACCCGCGCCACATCACGCACCGCCATTTTACCCATCATCTTACCGAACGTAACAATATTGCCCACTCGGCCTTCGCCGTATTTGCGCGTACAATACTCAATCACCTCGTCACGCCGGGTATCCTGAATATCGGTATCAATATCCGGCATGGAAATACGATCCGGATTCAAGAAACGCTCAAACAGTAAATCATACTTCAGCGGATCCAACTCTGTAATCCTCAAGGCATACGCCAAGATACTACCAGCCGCACTACCACGCCCCGGTCCGTAAACAATCCGCTGCGACTTACCCCAGTTAATGAAATCCTGCACAATCAAGAAGTAACCATTATAGCCCATCTTGTCCACCACGCTAAGCTCATAATCAATACGCGGCAAAATCTTCAATTTTTCCTCGACGCGCTCCGGTGTCTGATCAACCGCTTCCAACATTTTGCGGCATTCGGCGATTTTGAGATCTACCGTATCCTCAAGCTTATATCCACAATAACGATAAACTAGACCTTGAAAAACTAGCTTATCTAGATACGCCTTCTCAAGTTGTTGCGAAGTGGCATGTTCCACATCATCAAGTTCTAGCTTCTTCAGAGCTTCTTCTGGCACCGGGAATTTTGGAATCAAAATTCGCCCTAGCTGCAAATCAACATTACAGCGATCGGCAATCCGGCGCGAATTCCGCACCGCTTCTGGACAAGTCTTGCCCCAGCGCTCAATAATTTCATTAGGTGGAATCACATGTAGCTCAAAGTCCTTTAAACTCATGCGGTTCGGGTTGGATAAATTTGCCGCCGTACCTACGCAAAGCAGAACTTCGTGCGCATCCTGATCTTTATGATTCAAATAATGTGCATCACAAGTGACGACCAGTGGAATTCCGGTCTGTTTGGAAATTTCCTGCAACTTAGTATTAATCTCGGTCTGCACTTCCCAGTGCGTCGGAGAATCGGGATGACCATGATCTTGCATCTCCAAGTAGAAACGATCGCCATAAATCTTATGGTACCATTCCACTAGCTCCATCGTTTTCTTATCGTCATGCGCACGAATCGCCTCCGAAATTTCGGAACCAGCACACCCAGAAAGGCAGATGATTCCTTCGCTATACTCCTCCATAATCCGGTGGTCAATTCGCGGCTTGTAATATTTACCATGAATTTCCGCATCCGTCATCAGGCGACAAAGATTCTCAAAGCCCTGATTATTCATCGCTAGTAGAGTAATATGAAAGCGCTGCTTATCATGTGCCGGATCACGATCTTCCAAATGGCGCGCCGCCACGTAGGCCTCAAGACCCAAAATCGGCTTAATCCCCGCGTCATTACAAGTCTTATACAGCTCCACTAAGCCGCTCATGGTACCATGATCGGTGACAGCCACCGCTTCCATGCCTTGTTCCTTGACAAAATCAACCAACTCTGGTATCTTAGTCAAGCCGTCTAGTAGCGAGTAGTGCGTGTGATTGTGCAAATGCACAAAATCACTCACTTTTAACGGTTCATCGCCCTTCGTTATTTCCGTCATGGCGCCCGTTATTTCTTGCTCTTTTTAGTAGTTTTCTCAAGATTTTCAGCTACCGCCTCTGTAATAGCTTCTTCGGCTACTGCTTGCGCCGCTGCCTCTGCCGCATCTTCAGCGGCATATTTACGTTCTTGTTTTTCAATTACCCGATCTGCAAAAGTCTTCACAATCCCCCCAACTGAAGTCACCCCCTTCACATTGTCGACAATGTCGTCAGCTTTGGTAGCAATATGTTGACCAGTCTCCACAATCTTATGCGCCTCGTCAGTCAAATGGATTAATTTGATCGCCAGCACGATCCCTGCAATCAGGAAAATCAGCAATGCCACCGAAAGCATCACTACTAAAATCCATTCTACTACTATCATTTTACCTCCAATATTGCCGCTAGGGCAGTTTAATTATTTTGCGATCATCGCTCTGACTTCGTCAGCATAATCTTCGTGATCTAACACATATTTAAGATGGGCTAAGAAGTAATTCTTCGGATCACCGGTAGTCATCCATGCACCCTTAGTCTTCTCAACCAAGACATCACCATCTTGAGTTAACCGCGTAATTGCATCGACGGTCCACAACTCATTATCAAGACCGGTATTCTTTGGATCTAAGTACTGGAAAACTTCTGGAGTCAAAAGATAGCGTCCGTAGCTGGTCAGGTTTGACGGCGCATCCTCAATCGCTGGCTTTTCAACGATATTTGCGAGCGTCATCTTCTGTTCATCGGCCAGCTTAATAATGCCATATTTATTCAAAACTTCTTTTGGCATCTCTTGCGCAATAATGATTGCTTTAGCCTCCGGATGCTGTTCGTAAGCCTCAATCAAAGTCTTCACATCTGAAGTACCGTATACTACATCATCAGAATAAATCACGATAAAGGCTTCGTCATCTTGGATGAACTTTTTTGCCGAAGCAATTGGTGAACCATTGCCATAGGGGTATGACGGATCCTGCTCAATAATAGTAATCTTCGGGAAGTCCAAGACTTTCTCTACTGCCTGATAGCGATCTTGCTTACCCTGGCTAGCAAGCTGCTTCTTGATTTTAGTGGCAGCGTTATTAAAATAATCCTCATAAATTGGCTTACCTTCCGGCGTCGCCACGATAATAATCTCTTTAATTCCGGCGTCAGCACATTCTTCTACGACGAGCTGCATAATCGGCTTAGCGCCAATTGGCAACATCGCCTTCGGTACGGTTTTAGTAATCGGCAAATACCGGCTGGCACAGCCTGCATCAGTAATGATAGCTTTGGTTGGTTTACGATATTTCATAAAGTCTCCTTAATCCCAGATTATAGCACACCTTATGACTTCTTACCAGACTTCTTCACTGCCGGTTTAAGCTTGGCTTTACGTGCCGCCCGCGCCGCCTCCGAACGCGCCTCACGGTCTTCAATCCCCTGCTCACGGTTGTGTACACCATAAATCAAGCTGGCAACACCCAAAATCAGCATATAGGCACCAAAGAAACGCACAAAATCAATATTCGCTAAGTGGCCCGAATTAAAGATCACAAAGCCAAAGATTACTCCAGCCACACCACATAGTACCCAGATAAACCGATCAGTTGGATCTACTGTCGTCCGAAAACCAATTACCAGCTCAAAAATCCCTCTCAGTGCCGTATAAGCTGCTAAGAGCGAGAGATGCCAGACCATATCATAATTCGAGACAAAGAGTAGCGCCAGGCCAAATACTGCATCAAACAGAGCTACTAAAGTCGCAACCAACCAGCCTTCACGATGGTGGCTACGATACAAGGAATTCGCAAATTCTACCACTGCCAGAGATAACAGACAAAGCCCAATAATTGGAATTAAGCTCACCGAAGATTCGCTACCAGTAAACAATGCTACGCAACCAAAGAACAGCGCTACCGCTCCCTGAAAGATGAAGACCAGCCAATGACTATCTATATACCTACGCTTAATGTGTGCCATAATAATACCTCCTGTTTCCTTTATTTTAGCACGAATGGTTTGGAAAATATAGTGATTTTCTAAAAAACTCAGTAGGTCAATCTTTCCCGTAAATCCTTTTCCTTGGGAACACGTCCAAACCTCACAATCATGATTTTCCTATTGACATTTTAGCTAATCTATGCTACAATAGAGGTAATCCTTATCCAAGGTATTGGTTTTGAGGCACCGTACACAAATTCTCATGTACTTTAGGAGGTAAATATGGACGAAAAAATGCAACCAAATAGCACTCTCGGCCAAGAGGCTGGCGCCATCCAAATGAGTCCGGAATTCTGCTTAATGTTGTTGTTCATGGCCGATCAACGCCGTGATGAAGTCTACGCCAAGCAGCAGCCCGGCCAGTGCCTCTACATCGACGCTGAGCGCTTTAAAGATCCGCAAGCCAACCAAGAGTTGCTGGCATTGGTAGGTAAAATTCTTCATGACCAGCAGACCATGGACGAAATTCCCCTTGAAACCCGTGACAACCGCACAGTCATCCAGGCGCCGGGCTACGTTGAAGTTGAAACCGAAACAATCTGCCGATTTAACGTAGCCGACTTTACCAAGCTAATTGCCCATGATCCAGAGTTGGCCGAGCAAGTCCACCAAATCGTGATGCAGTGCTACTATCTCGGCGATGCCAACGAAGAGCATGGCGGCAACGAAGCCCCCTGAAAGATTGTAGCTGGGCTGATAAAGCCCAGCTTTTTATTGATTTTACAACTTTTGTTGCTGCAAAAAATCAAAACTGCTAATTCTATTGGAATTTTTATACATGCCGTATCTTTTTGCGTGCCGTCTCCACGGCATAATTCAGCGCATATTTAGCTTTATTGAGAACTAAATCATGAGCCGGAACATATTTTAACTCATCGACGCCAAAGCCACGCTTAAACTTCGATACACCATAAAACCGGTGATGAATATCATCTTCGTCAACGATACCCCAAAAATTATAGCGCTTAATCCCCCGCTGCCGAGCATCGCGCATAGCTTCCATATGTAAAAGCGGTGCTCCAGAGTATTTAGTGCCCAGCTCCGACGAAACACCGTAGTGATACGAGGCTTCGTTGCCGTAAAAAATCATAAAGTTTTGTGCTAGAATCTCATCACCCAACTTAGCCGTATAAAGCACCGCTTCACCATGCGGAGCAAAAGCCGCAAATTGTTTGGTCAAAAAATCCTCCGAAAACGCCACGAAACGATGTCGCCCTGCTGTCTGCAGCTCAATCTCATAAAACTCGTGAATATCTTTCGGGTCGGTACTCTTGGCAATGGTAATACCGTTTTTATCAGCCTTACGGAGTGCGCGTCGCAAGCGTTGGCGCATACCTTTCATAATTTCCTCTTCGCCCTTCGTCAAATCCAACACTCCAGCGTACTCCACCGAGAGATACATCGGCGCCCGGCGCAACCCTAGTTCATGCATCAATTCCAGCCCTGCATCGCTCAGCTCCAGCTGTGGACGTACCCGCACAAATACACAACGATGACGCTTTCCTTCCGCCTTAATATCAGCAAATACCGCCTCCACTAGCTCACGGTTATCCCAATCCAAAATCGGCCCACCTGCAATCGCCAGATAACGTCCGCGCTTAGCATCTTCTACCACACCAGCGTACGCTCCTATAATCGTTTCGCCCCGCCAAGCCAGCCGGCGTACGACTTGATTGCCACGGCTGCGATAAAATTCGTAAAAATCCCACGACTGCAAAAAATTTGCCTCTGGATGGCTAGTGATAAATTGATCCCACTGCGCCTTGTCAGTAGCATCGGTCAGATGATATTGTGTTGCCATTTTACTCCCTTTGCATCTATTTTAGCACGAAAAATGCTAAACCGATATAAATTAGAAGCGGTTTGCCCCGAGAAAAAGCGTTTTCATGGAACAAATTCCATTTATTTTCTTGACTTTTATTCATAAGTATGATAAAATAGGCATAGAGGGTATTGGTTTGCCCTGGGACTCTTAAATTTTATATGAAATGAGGTAAGAACAATGAAGAATCACAAACTGCTGAGTAAGTTCCCGTCCCTGATCGCTCTGTTCCTGACCGCCGCTATGCTGCTGACTACGGTGGGCTTTGCCGCCGAGGCCAGTGCTACCGCTGCGGTCGCCAACGCCGACAGCCAGTCCGACCTTGTCGTCAATGTCGACGGCACCCTGCCCACCACGATGGCCACCAATTCTGACCCGGGCTTCCCGGCCGCCATCATCACCGAGTATGGCGTCACCTTCGCATCTGCTTCCGACACCATCCGTACCGATTGGGATCGTTCCGGCTGCCAGCTGGACACTCAGTTCCTCACTGGCGACTACCTGCTGCGGCGTCTGCGCCTCACCTTTAACGACGCTTACGACCTCTACGACGCCCATATCGCCCTGCAGGACCAAAACAGTATCTCCACCGTCATGGCTCTCACTTATGGCAATTCTTCCCGCACTCTGCGCGACTACCTCTCCAACAGCACCTACCGCAATTGCAAAGGCAACGACGGCATCGAGACTTTGCAGAATCTGAAGCGCTATTCGGAATACCGCAACAACTCCACTGTCCGTCGGATCGTCGACAATGCGCTCAACGACATTGAGCGTTATTATGCGCCCAATATCCGCGAAGGGCTGGCGTTCTTCTTCCCGGAAGCGATGCTGAAAAATATGAGCGCCCAGCAGCTGCTGCAGCTTAGCACCCTGGTGGTGGAAACGCCGGAATACCGCAACTTCCATAACACTCTGTATGGGCACGACTGCGGCCTCGTACGGTCGCTGCTGAACAACGGTTACTCGCTGAGCTATATTGTTCAGCGTTATACCGACCAAGCCGAATCTGCCGTCGCCACTATCTGGCCCGACTACCAGGAGCGCATGAACGATTACTGGCGCACTTACCGCAGCTGGTAAAAACGGCTGTACGCTTCAACCAGCACAGATTTACCCATTTCCGCACCTTCAAAGGGCCTCTATCATGAGGCCCTATTTTATTGCTCACAAATTTAATTCCTCTGCCATGCGCATCAGCTACTCAACAAACGCCAGCGGCTTTTAGAGCCAGCCACTACAAGTGTCGCACCTTCTTACGCATCGTTTCTACGGCTTGGTTTACTAGGTAGCGACTATGCTTAATTATCAAATCTTGCGCCGGCACAAACTCCACTACCGTGCCGCCAAATCCCTTCTTAAAAGTCGTCACTCCAGCATAGCGATGCTCCGGCTGCCCTGGCGGAGCAATTCCCCAGAGATTGTATCGTTTAATACCCAGCTGTTTCAGGTCACGCATGACGCGCCATTGCAGAGCATACGCTCCTGGCAATTTATGGTTTAATTCTGTTGAAGCCGCCTCAAAGTACTCCGCTTCCTCACCATCCATCAAAATTAACCCATACGCCACCGGATCACTATCCGCCGTCTTGGCTACATATAGTCGCGCTTTTTCGCCAAAAGCCTCTCGCTCCGCTAGCAAAGTCTTCAAATCGGGAGGCACAAAATGTTGTCGCTGTGCTGTCTGCACCTGCACCTGATGGAACTCCTTAAAACTTTCCAAACTATCGCCCCAAGTCACCTGCATGCCCATTTTCTCTGCTCGCCGTACCTCATAACGGGTCTGGCGACGCATTTCACTGAGCAGGGTCTCTTCGCTCTTTGTGAGATCTAAAATCACCGTATGCTCAGCATGCAAATGCATCGGCGCTTTTTGCAAGCCCAAACCAGCTAGCTTGTCCAGCTCCGACACCATCAACTGCGGTCGCAAGCGCACAAACACACACTTTTCTCGCTCCGCAACCTCCCGAATTTTCGCAAACACCAGAGTTTTTACCGTCGCGTCATCCCAGTCAAGTAGCGGTCCACCTGGGACTTCTAGATAGCGCCCTCGTTTTGCTGCCTTTACAATCATTTGACACCAATAGTGCGGAGCTTCGCCAGATTTACCAGCCTCATCGGTCAAGTTATACTCGACAATTACTTTGTGACCGATTAAATCATTCACTTTACCCCAACTCGGTGACTGCAAAAAATTTGCTTCTGGAAACCGCTTCAGTACTGCCGCCCAATCAATCATCAATCTCATACTCCTTTATAATTTCTTCAGCCCGCTGCAATTTTTCTGGTGGATACCAAGTTGGTAAATTCACAATTTCCTGTGCAATTTTCACTGTAGTCGGACACTTAGCGTCCGGAAAATCTGCCTCCTTAGCGTAGCGCACGGGTGAAACCGGCGTATCATACCAAATTTCGCGCAGACAATAACCATTTTGCTCCAATTTTTGCAACAACTGTTCGCGCTCACGCACTAATTTATATTTACGCAAAGGGGTCTGCGGCAAATTCTGCAATTGTCGCAAGGCTAGTTTGGCTTGCCAATGCGTTAAACGGTGTTCAAGATTCAATTCCGCATCCGCCGAACGCTGTACGAAATGAATTTTTACCAACCCGCCAATTAAGATTTTGCCAAGCCCGCAACGCCACAGCCCTCGCGCCAAGCTGCCAAACAGCGGATACCAACGGTCACGACAGCGATCACCAAGCTTGGGTTTTTTGACTGGCAATGCTGGCATTTTACCATCACGCATAACCAAAGCTCCGCCCGCAATCGTATCAATTGCCTTGCCCTTACCAAAAGATAGCGCAGCGGCGGCACCTACCGTACCGATTTCGCGCCCATCCGGATAAATCCGACCGGCTGAATGAGCCAAATCTTCTACGATCACCGCATGATATTGACGAGCAATTTTCTCTATTTTTGCCACGTTCCAAGAGATCCCGAGCGTATTCTGCACTAGGATTATACTGCTGTTATTGTGCTCATTGTTACGAGATTTCCGCCCTAATTCAGCCAAAGTAGCTTCAAGCTGCTGATAATTATACTCTAAATTCTCACGTTCAATATCTACAAAGACTGGCCGGCAATGCGCGGCTTTGACCGCTCGCACGACCGCGATGCAAGTGAGGCCCGGTATAATTACATGCTTACCCCCCTCTGGTGCGACTGCCAAGATGGCTGCCGCCAGCGCCGAACGCCCGGTGTGATAAAGCGCCACCTGCCCCGGCTCAACCGCATAACGCTGAGCCAAAGCTGCGGTTAACTTCTCCGAATCGCGTCTAGTACCCCAAGCGAAAAGCTGCCGCCAAACTTGACCGGCAGAGTAATTAGAAGCCTGACCAAGCGTAATCATTTTCGCGCCTTTGCTGCCTGCTTAGTGGCCTTGCGTTTATCCTTCTCAATCCTTGCTGCCTGTTTGACAACTTTGCGTTTATCCTTATTAATCCGCTTCGCTGTACGCTTACGGCGAGTTGCCCGTTTAATCTTCTCGATACGACTGATTTTTGGCACCGAGGCGCTCGAAATCACCTCCCGCTTCGGCAATTCTAGGTCGGTTTTTTCATATTCTACACCCTTAAGATTGGCAACTACACCGTCAATCTCGCCTTTCTTGCCTACTGCTAGCGATGCCGAAACCTTGGCGGTATTCATACCAGCCGGGCCAGCAGCTTTCTTGAGCGCCATTGAAGCTGACACTTCCGCCGGATTAGGTAATACCGGCTCAGCGGCTTTTTTCATGGCCATCGAAGCTGAAACTTCGGCCGCCTGTGTCACCTCTGTCTTGGGTGGCACCACGGGTGGCTTTTTGTAAGCTTTAAAAATAGCCTTGGCTAATTCAGTTGGGTGTGAAATATATGGCGCATGCGTCCAGCCCCGATGGAGCTCAAGTGTGCTGTTTTTGATCTGCTCATGCATAATTTTGGCCTGATGTGGCGGCGTCACCGTATCATTAGCCCCCCAAATAATCGAAGTCGGCACGGTTACTTTGGATAAATCCAGCTTTTTATCGCTCTCGAGCATGTTAGTCAGAGTCTGTTTCATGTTCTCTGGAGCTTGCGCATAATCACTAGCACCGGTGATTTTATGCCAAATTTTGGTCAAACCCGGAATCTTCTTCAAGAAACTAAATTTTTTAGACAGCGCTCGCGAAACATCACGCCTGCCCGAACTCTCATAAACCCCTGCCGCGTCCAGCAAAATCAAATGTTTCAACTTGTCTGGCTGCTCACTGCATAAATTCAGTAAGATACGCCCGCCGTTACTATGCCCGAGCGCTACTGCGCCCTTCGGAATGTTGGAATTCGCCCATTTGACATATTCTTCAATCGTCCAGACCTTTTTGGAAGGCGCTGTGAGGCCTGGCACGTGCAGCATTTCAACTTTTAGGCCTTGTTTCTCAAGCAAGGCGATAGTCTTTGCCCACGGCGTGACGGTGTATGTCCACCCATGAATAATATATAATATCTGCGGTTGTTTCATTCTAACCCCCATTTTTTACGGCGCTTCACGGCCGCAGCTTCGCGTCGTGGTAATTTTTGTGCATCTTCAGGATTGGCTAAGAGTTTTTCAATAATCCACTCTAGATACTGGCTACCCTTAAAAATCAGGGTTTCATCGCCCGTGACATTATTCTCGATAAATTTCAATGCCTTCTTGGGGTCGAGTGTGGTCCGCGTGACGATGCCCAGCTCTTTCAGGCGTGGCGCAGTGTATTCTTTGGTGCGTCTCCCCACCAAAATCACCATCTCCGGACTAACATCAGCAATTAAATTCGCCAATTTACGATGCTCTTCTTGCTCAATTGAGCCTTGATCAACGATGTCACCGATTACCAGCCACTTATGTCCTGCCTTCATATGACGCGCCATTTCTAAAATCGATTGCATACTGATAATATGAGCATTATAGCTACTATCGATAATATTAATACCCTTGATGCCCTTAAAATACGAACTTCGTCCTGCCGGCACCGCCATATCATGAAAATCAGTTTTTAATGGAATCTTGAGATACTCTACTAAATCTAGTAACATCGCTAGTTGAATCGCTAGATCGCGCGGCTGCGGCTGTGAGAAATGAAACGAAGCACCATCGAATACAAAATCCGTCCGCGAAGGGTAAACGCTATAGCGCTTCAGTTGTTTGTGGCTCACGCTAACCACCTTAGCCTTGATGCCTTTTACAGCCTCAACCATTGCCGGAGAATCGCCATCAATATAAACTCGCTTAGTAGTATTGGCTGGCAAAGTTGCAAACTCGTGTGCAATCGCTGCCTCCAAAGAATCATAGATGCCATCTCGTACCTGTTGCTCAAACTGTACCGCGTGCGACAAACCAAATGACACCCACAGCGTTACCTCCGGCTTCAACCAACTTGCCAAGAACTCGGTCTCGCGCGGTCGCTCACCATCAATCTCGACAACGTAAAATTCCCCTTTGCGCTTATAATAAACCGCTCGCACCGGCGCCATCAAAATTAGCTTCACCCAGCGTAACTTCGACCCTCGCACCCCATCCATGCCTAACAAATCAAAGGCAATCCCAAAGGCTGAGTTAGCATCGTGCGAATAGTGCGCGCGACCCCCCAGTTCAAACTCAACCATGTTCAACATGGTAGTCTTACCCGCCGAACCGGTCACAGCAATAACGCGCGGACGCCAGCGTTTAAAAGCAAAATTTGCAAAAAAACGAAAATACCGCGCTGCAACGAAATAAAACCGCTTCTTAAACCGCATCGCTAAAGTCATATCTCTATTATAGCACAGATTGCCCTAACACCCAGAATATCATGAAAAATCCATAAAAATAGAGGCCAGAGCAAATCTCAACCTCTATTCTCCTTACATTTTGATTTCTGTACTGCAGAAATCTGCATGCTCGTCAAATGAGGGTTAAAGTAAACTTTAGCCCTCATTCTCCTTACATTTTGATTTCGGCATCGACGCCAGCTGGGAGCGAAAGATTCTGCAATGAATCAATCGTCTTTGGCGTGGCGTTAGAAATGTCGATCAAACGCTTATGCACTTTCATCTCGAAAGCCTCACCGCCAGTCTTGTAAACATGTGGTGACTTAACGACGGTAAAGGTACTGCGTTTAGTTGGTAGTGGCACTGGACCAGAAACGGTGGCACCAGTACGAATTGCCGTATCAACGATTTGCTTAGCACTCTGATCGATCACACGATGATCATAGGCTTTGAGACGAATCCGGATCTTGAGACCCTCATCTTTTTTGGCTTCAGCCATGTTTTGAGTTCCTTTCTTACTTCATAACCTCAGCAGTCCACTAGTCGGAACGGCAATGAGTTGGTGAAGCTAATTATTAATTTATTAACTATTTTCATTATATCATAGATAAAACCAAACCGCAAGATATTTATTACCGCTAAACTCCTAAAACTGACTCCTATGCCGCCTCTTAAGTAGCTTGTCTGGCCAAGATTTTATGCTCAAGGTATTGACTTTTTTAGTAATCTGTGCTACAATGTAAGTATAAGCCTCTCGCAGGCTCTATCTGTAGTGGCTTAAGTACATTCTTAGTTAGGTTTACAATTTTTCAGTTAGCGCTGGTCAGTCTCTTATGCCTAAATATTTTCACTTTTGTAAGTAGAAATAGGCTCACTCAATATTTTCGAGTTAGTCTAAACTACTTACAATTGGAGGGGAAATACCAATGGCGGCAGAATACGGTTACCAAAGCTTTGTGGCGATGGCCGAGTCTCTGGGCTTCAAGCTATTGATCGACACAGATAAAGAAGATCCCAAACGCCAGATTTTTATTCTTCAGCATCAATTGACCAATACCGAGATCTCTCTCGACGATGTCACAGGCATTAAGGTGTTAGTTTTTCTTAACACTGCTCACTGGGCGCCTGTTAGCCAGGCGCTGGAAACCCGCATAGCCAGACTGGAAGCACTGCTAATTGATACCAACAGGGATACCCAAACCCTTGCTACTCAGGACGAATACCTGCATTATCTCAAGCAATTCTACAAGAAGAAGCCTCTATTTGAAGAATATGGTCTCACGCTCACTATTGACGAAAAGACCCGAGAGGTTGTTTATCAGAATGGCCGTCGCCATCCTGTCCACTATCCTATCAATCACGCTGGCTATAATCAGGCTCTACGAGTGCTGAACCACGCCAAAAATAAGCGTAAAAAACAAGAGCAAGCTGCGGCAAGCGACGATCTCACCCTGCTCAGGAATAGAATTGATGAGCTGAGAATGAGGGCAGAACACATCGGTAATAAAATGTATATCGATCCTATGCTGTCTGAAGGGATCGATTACCGGCGCGGCTTATATAAAGCTCCTGATGCCGGAAAATCCGGTTCCTTTATTTTTACCAAAGCGAATGCGCTCAACCCTAAGCACGCAAAAGGCCTCTTCCCGCGCAGCTGGAGATTCAGTATCTCCGAACTTGACGAGCTGGAGCGGTTTATTGCTCACGACGAAAGAATCTACGCCGAAGCTTTCGACAAGCCTGACTAACCACTCACCCCGACTACGGTCGGGGATTTTTATATAAAAGGGCGCCGACCATCTACAGCTGAATGCATTGTCTTATGTAGTAATAGTTGTTTTTATAGCATATTACCATAATTACTATTGACTTTTTATGCAATCTGTGCTACAATGTAAGTATAAGCCTGTTATAGACTTGCTCTGTAACGGTTTAAGTACCTTTTTGGTTAGTCAAAATTCCCTATTTTGGGTAGAAATAAGATTGTTTTCACAAAAAAGCAGTCTTAAACTACTCAAAAAAGGAGAGTTTTATTATGATTTTGACGGAAGAGTTTGTTAATAAGCAGTGTTCCGACAATGCCCAGGATTTTTTCAGAATGGCTACATCCCTTGGCTATACTATTCTGTGCCCGGAAGATGAAACCGGCAGCCTGAAGCGCGGCTTTATGCTGCAGAATCAGTACGGCGCGCTCTATTCCTGCCCAGCGGGCGAAACTACCCTTGATGTGATGGTACCCATCCTGCGCTTCATCATTGATTTCGATCGAGCTGGCACCAGCGCGTCAGCGCAGCCGAGTCACATCGACCAGTTAGAAGAGCACACCAGCACAATCGAGAAGTCCCTGAAGGACGCCTCTGCGGTCGGAACGCAAGAGTCCGACACCGACGGAATAACCCTGGACAATCTTAAATCCCGAGCCTGGCGAATCGGTCACAGAGTTGAAGTCCGCGATATACACGAAATTGCATACCATCGTCGCTGCCGATACAGCTACAGGAGCACAACCAAGAAAGCAATCTTCACAGATGGAGACATGCTTAAAACCTATCGAAAACGATCGCACGTCGCTCAAACTTGGTACTTCTCGGACGAAGAATTGGACATACTCGAGAAGATTATCATTCATGATGAAAAACTCTACGCCGAACATTTCGGCAAATCCAACTGACCGTCAAAAACGGATGGTGATTTCCTCTTTTACCGACTAACCACCGCAAACTCCCCACTTTAGTGGGGAGTTTTTATTGCGTCAGTAATTTGTTTATTACTTGATGATGTTAGTGACAACACCAGAACCGACGGTCTTGCCGCCTTCGCGGATAGCGAAGCGGTCGTTGTTGTTCATCGCGATTGGCGCAAGCAACTTAACCTTAAAGGTGACAGTATCGCCAGGCATGACGATTTCTTTGTCAGCTGGAAGCTCGACTTCACCAGTCACATCAGTGGTGCGGAAGTAGAACTGTGGCTTGTAACCCT
>CAZWCY010000015.1:0-22437 GCA_964633035.1 uncultured Candidatus Saccharibacteria bacterium
CGCATCGGTGAATTAGTTTTGTATTTAGTATGTAGCATCTTGGCCCTCCTTTTAGTAATTCACCCCTTGCCAGAGTCTTCAATTTTGCCGAAAACGCTAAACAAAAATGACACCACGAGGGGTGTTTCAAGTCCAAAATCAAGCAGCTTCGCGCGTGCAATGATCTCGTGGTGTCGTCTTTGATTACACCACGAGGATGCTTGACACATTTTGAACTTGAAACATTTTCATTATACCATACATGAGCGGCTTTGTGTGAAGTTTTTCTGGATATCCGCCTTTCCAAGAAATCCGGTTACATTTTTCAAATTTTGCCACGTAAAAACCGCCCTCCGGAGAGGGCGGGTGCGGGGATTAGGTAGCAGTGGGCGGACGACGCCCCATTTCCGACATGCTCGGGCGTGTCGGCGTAGCCGGCGCGGCAGCCGGAGCTGCGGATGGCGTAGTCTGACCAGTGGTCGAAGTTGCAGACGCAGATTGACCAGCAGATGAGGCCGCCGAAGTTCCTTGAGCAGGTTGAGCGGACGACGCGGAAGTCGGCCGTGCCAAGAGCTGCTGATTTTTTGCGCGTTCGGCGCGAACCTTCTTGAAGCCCTTTTCGTCAGCGACAATAGCGGACTCAACGTAGCCTAACCAGCCATTCACTATCACAGCGCCACTACCGAGCAGCATTGCCCAGTTCATCAGCTTCGTGACCAGTCCTGCCGGCTTGATCCAGTAGTTGATCACGAAGAAAACGATGGCCAGGATAAACAGTACTCCGCAGGCGTATGCCGCATATACGGCCTTGTCTTTGCCAGTGTCTTTCAGGCACTGGCGCAGCTCCTTCTCGAATGTTTTACGGTAAACTTCGTTGGCGCGCTTGCGCCCGGCAATGATGTGGCGCCGCTGCCAGTACTTGATCACGGCGTTATGATAGTTGTTCCGAAACACCCACCACACTGCCAAGCACACCAGCAACAGCGCAAACGTTGCGATTCCCATAACAATTCCCCTTTCATAATGTGCTCTTGGTCTTGACGTTTCTGCCATTTCTTACAGATTTAGCAGAATTTTGATACGTCAAAAACTAAGTTCTATTCTTATTGTAGCACACTTTATCAAAAAAGTCAATAGGAAAAACAGGATTTACGCAAACACAATACTCCTATATCTATTTCTTGCCCATAAGACTAGAAAATAGCATAAAATCCAGCGATCTTTAAGCCGTTTGGTGCATATTTAGTCGCTGATAGAGATTCTTCTTAATCACATAGAGATAGGCATGGGTAGCCTTACGGAAATTTTCTAATTCGTCGCCCTCTAGCTTGAGATACTTTCCTTGTGCAATTTTCTTATATACTCCAGTAGGGCGCACCTCGTAACGCACCGTCATCTGGTGTGGATTATTTTGACCATCGCTCCAGTCTTCGTGCCAAATCCAAACATTATTGCGATCATGGAAGAACTCCCGCCGATGTCCTGCTGGAATGGGACCAAAAATCGTACTGCCTAATTGCGATTCTGCGTTAATCAAATCGGCACGGGTCAAATGTACCGGAGGGTGCTCATAATCAATAATTGGTGCATCATTAGTCCCGAGCGTTCGCTTGGCCCGTCGGGTTTTCTGAGCTAGCCGAGTTAAGTGCGTTTTTTGCATCAGTTTAGCTAGCCCTGGCTTCTGTGCCACTCCATAAGACCGTGTTCTTTGCGTTAGTTTAGTTTGCCGATATAAAGTCATTTTTTTACGGACAGGCTTTGCGGTCAAAACCGAGCTAATACCAGAAGCTGATTGCACGATAGAGGCCGCATCAGTGGCTGACCGAGCAGCTGGATCCGTTTGAGTAGCCGTCATTGCATCAGCGGTCGCTTGACTAGCCATTGCTAATTTTTTACGGGTATGCGGCACTTTTATTACTGCACCATCTCGCAAAATCTCCGCAGTGGCTACTTTCGCCGCGCTCGTTTTTTCCGTATCATGCCTCAAAATTTTCTGAGCTGCTGAATCCTGAGTTTCCGTCAAAGCCGCCTTGCGCACAGCAAGTTTCTGTGCTCTATAGCTTTTCCAACATGCAAAAGTATTGACTAGACAGACGCACGGCATCGCTCAATCTCCCTTGCCACATTCATGATTTCATTATAAATTTTGGCGTAAGCTGCCCGTTCCGTACGGCCATACGAAACCGTGCTTCTACGCGCTGATGTCCCTAAGGTTGAAAAGTTGTCTCGCATTTTTGGTGGTTTGCTCCGCTACATTAACTTCTGCCACACCCAATTTCTGCGCCAGATACGCCGCAATTTCGCGCACGTAAGCCGGCTGATTTAAGCTTATTGTACCACGGAAAGGCACTGGAGTCAAGAAAGGAGCATCCGTTTCTAAGACCATTTTCTCAAGCGGTGGTAAAGCTGGCGTAGTGTAAGTAGCTAGCCCATTAACGCCAATCAAAAACTCGCGCCGCAGGGCTTCACGCAGGTCTTTTTTGCTACCCGTAAAACTATGCACCACTCCGGTAACCTGCGGGAAATTATCCAAAACCGACCACGCATCCGCAAAAGCCTCACGAATGTGTAGTGATACTGGCAAATTTAAATCCTGCGCCAGCTGTAGCATCTCCTCAAACAGACAAATCTGCGCTGTGCGGCTATAGCCCTCGTAATGATAGTCGAGACCAATTTCGCCAATCGCCACCAAGTTGGCATCACGCTGCGGCTGAAAACTGGCAAAATCTCGATCAGCATGCTCTGAGGAAGAATCAGATCTTATGTCCGCGTCACTCTCTGCAAACCAGCGGCCGGCATGCTCTGGGTGTATACCATAAGTCCAGTAAACATCGGGGCGCATAGCAGGGTTATCATCAGAATGCGCCACCACAGAATCACTCGCGGAATGCGCCACTGCAAATTCACGCGCCGCTAGAGAATCCTGCGGATCGGTGCCAATACAGATAATCTGCCGCACCCCGGCATCCTCGGCGTTTTGCAAAAACTGCTCAGCTTGCGCTGCCGTAAAAAATTCCCGATCGTGCAAATGGCAATGCGAATCAATGAGATAATCAAACATAGTTCATATTATATCATATTTTTGCCGGTCGTGGCACTAGCCCAAAAAGCAGCCACAATCCTAGGCGAATAAAACAGTAAACCCCCACCAAATTGGCAGGGGTTTAAGCGGAGGTAAAACTTAACAGCAGGAGTAGGTATTTGTTGGATTCCGCCGGCCATCAACGGCATACCAGGCAACCATCAACAGCATACTAGGAGACTTACGAGGCCTTTTACTCAGTCTTCTGGTCCGAGCGTACCTCTCGGCGCAGGAGCTCCTCTTCATGAGCTTCAACAAATTTCTTGTCGAAATAATCCTGCACCTGTTTCTGATAGTACTGCACTTGACGCATCGTATGCGCTTTGGGGCGCGTCCGGGCTGAGCGCTGCATCATCTGATGCATAATTCGGCGCGAGAAAACAATCTCCGGATAATAATAGAACAAACCGAAATTAATATGCTCGCCATTCTGCGGTTCCAGCGTCAGCTCGGCAATATCCTTGCAGAAAATACTGGGGTGATCATCACAGTAAAGCGTATAGACCGACATCAACTCCCAAATCAGCCAAGAAGTGTGCGGGTTTTGCAATTTCTCGTAAAACTGCTGCGTGACGCCGTACTGCCAAAATTCATCATAACCACAGGCTTGCAAGATTTTTGGCTGATTTTCGCGATAATACCTACGCTTGGGGACGAGGAACGGCCAATGCCAACAGGGGTCGATAATATACCATTGTTTATCATGCTGAAACTCTACCCAACAATGCTCGGTGCGCTTCTTGCCAGCCAGAGCACAGACAAAACGCGCGGTATGGTTATCATGAAGTGCAATCATGCTCAGCCCCGCCACCGGCGCGCAAAAGCCCCAGTCCACCGCCTTGCGATAGCGTGGGAAAAATTGCGTCAGATGGATTGTCTTGAGATCGTAGCCACAGAAGTAGATTTTCTCTAACTGCGAGAAGAGATATTCGGCGGCCTCGTAGCCTCGTGTTTTGTTACGCAGACACCGAAAAAACGGATAGACAATGATCTCCGCGGCCACTAATACTGCTACCAGTCCCCACAGCCACGGTGGAACCGGGCGATTCAGGAAATCCAGAAGAACTTGCATTTTACCACCAACCTTTCAAAGTACTAAAATTAGAGTTCTGCCCCTGTATAAATGATATTTTACCAAATATCAGGACGTCAAAAACTAACCTATACTACCATTGTAGCACACTTTATCAAAATTGTCAAGAGTATATGTTTGGGAGGTGGATAAATTTGTTGGGATTTTCTGGCGATTTACCGAATGTTCCTGACACAACAATAGAATATCATTGGTGAATAACTAAGCTTTATTCTCGCGCTTACGCTTAACTGGATCAAGCTGACGCTTACGCAGGCGGAGCGACTTTGGCGTCACCTCTAGCAACTCGTCATCAAGTAAGAAATCAATGCACTGTTCCAGCGAATATTGCGTATGTGGTGTAAGCTGAATTGCGCCATCACTCGCGTGTGTGCGCATATTAGTGAGCTGTTTTTCCTTGCAAATATTGATATCGACATCTTCTTTCTTATTGCTAAGGCCGATAATCATGCCCTGATAGACTGGCACCTGCGGCGGGATAAAGAGAATTCCGCGCGCCTGCGCCGCATCCAACGCATAAGCGGTACTGGTACCCGCTTCAAAGGCGATCAAAGCACCATTGCGCTCCGGCTTGTATTTCCCTTCTACCGGGCGATAACCAGCCGGCAAGGACGACATAATCGCTGTGCCGCGCGTGGCCGTGAGCAAATTATTACGCAAGCCGATCAAGGCGGCCGTGGTAATATGATAAGTAAAACGTGTGCTGCCAGTAGTGGTTAATTCCTGACTGACCAAATCAGCACGCCGAATCCCTAACTCCTGCGAAACTGCACCAACAAATTCCGGATCAACCTCAATCGTAAGTTCCTCGACTGGCTCACATTTTTTACCATCAATTTCTTTGTAAACTACTTCCGGGCGGCCAGTTTCTAGCTCATAACCTTCGCGGCGCATCGTCTCGATTAAAACCGAGAGATGCAACTCGCCACGGCCAGAAACTTTGTAGCCTAGGCCATCCGGTACAATCTTGAGCGCAATATTCGTCTCCAGCTCACGCTCCAAGCGCTCGGCAATCTGGCGCGAAGTAGTAAATTCCCCTTCTTGACCTTTCAGCGGCGAAGTATTAGGCCCGATATAAATGCTGAGAGTAGGAGCTTCTAGCTCAATGGTCGGCAAAGCTTCTGGAGCTTCGCCGTTGGCACCCACCGTAGCAATCGTATCACCGATATTAGCCTGCTGTACACCGGCTACCGCCACGATATCACCAGCTTCAACTTCGGCGGTTTCTTCGCGACCTAAGCCTTTGTAAGTAAAGAGGTCTTCGAGCTTAGCATTGCTAGTAGTAACCTCACCGGTTTCCGGATCGGTGTGCAAGACTTTTACGCTCTCGCCCTTCTTAAGATTGCCGCGCATAATCTTACCAATGGCATATTTACCAAGATAATTATCGGACGCCAGAGCCGCCACCAAAAGCTGCGCACCTTTCTCAGCCCGCTCATCGACTTTTGGCGCCGGAATGTCATGAATAATTGATTCAAAAATCACATGCAGATCATCATCTAAAACAGTAGTTTTGCCAGCCTTGCCGTCGCGCGCAATCGCGTAATAAATTGGGTAATTAAGCTGGCTCTCATCGGTAGCAAGTTCCAAGAACAGATCCGCAATTTCGTCTTTCACCTCGTCGATCCGAGCGGCTGGCTTGTCGATTTTGTTAATGATCACTACCGGCTTGAGCTTGAGACTAAGCGCCTTCTGCAAGACGAATTTAGTCTGTGGCATCGGACCTTCCTGAGCATCAACAATCAGCAGCACGCCATCGGCCATGTTCAGTGTACGCTCTACCTCGCCCGAAAAATCAGCGTGGCCCGGCGTATCAATAATATTGATTTTGTACCCATCATAGAAAACCGCGGTCTGTTTAGCGGTAATCGTAATCCCCCGCTCGTGCTCTTGATCCATTGAATCCATGATCAAAGTCTGCGACATCTCGGCTTGATTATCACGGAAAGTGCGGGATTGTTTCAAAAGACCGTCCACCAAGGTTGTTTTGCCATGGTCGACGTGCGCAATAATAGCAACGTTACGAATCTGATCTACCATATCCTTCTATTATAGCACACTTTAGAGAAAAAAGCAATAAGTTTATGCCAAAATTGCAGATTTTGTGCTCCGAATCTTAAAATAAGCTTAAAAAATAATCAAAACCTCACTACAGCTTGGATATGTGGCACTCTACGGATTTATTAGAACTGACCAATAGTGCAACAAGCCTCAAAGCCTATTAGAACAGATCCGATGGTTCCGTAGCGCGGGCTTTGCGACGAATTTTGATGATTAAACTAATGATAATTGCAATAATCAGCGCAATCACTAGTACTAATAGCCAAGTCGGACAAATCAGTACCAATTGCGAAAAAGGGTATTCTTGATCCAAAAAACTAATCTCTTGAGTGACGCGGAATAAGCCCAGCTTGGGCGCATCCTGCCAGTTAAGAATCCCAGTGCGCGAGGTCCCAGGTAAGACAGTATAATTGCTATAGCCAAGCGCTTGACCATCTTCCGACACCGAATCTGGATTAATCACGTCGCGATTAGTGAAGAAATTAGTCACCGTGAGCTTTTGTACTACCTTAAAATCAGTATTACCGGAATTACGCACCGTTTGCGAAACTGCAAATTTATCGTTAAACATGAACCCTGGCAAGGAATGATCTACCAGCTCACCCTCAGCACGCATTTCGCCGCCATCGACATGTCCGTAGAGCACCGCCGCGATTCGCGCGTTCACGTTCACGGCCGAGCCTTCTTCTTTGATACCGCTATCACTTTGGAGCATAATGGCAGCATACTGCCCGCCACCAGCTACGCCTTCAGGCACGGTAACGGTAAAATTAATACGCGTCTTTTGCCCCGGCTCCAGATGATAGGAGTCTTGCTCAAGCTTAATCCAGTTACTAAGACGGGTATAGGAAGTATCCGTGGAATAATCAGGCGTGTAATCGTCATTAGCTACCCGAAACGGCGAAACCGAAGCCCGGAGCTCAAAAGCCAAACGACCGATATTGGTGACTGTGATATACCCGTCGGAAGTTTCTCCGGGCTGTAATTCTAAATCCTGCTCAGACGGCGTGGCCGACATGACGATATCGCCGGCTTCAAGCGCGGCGACTGGGCTCGTCGAAAGGCTTAACCCCGCCATCACAGCAATCGCTAGCGAGCCGAGACTCAGGTAGATTGCAGAAATGGCGGAGGAAAGCTTCTGAAACATAAACTAAATGGTACTGGCGGTTATCGTTACATCAGTGGAATAAGTACCAGAAGGAATGCTTGGCGTGACCATAATGCCGACGCTGAAGCTAGTTAAGATCTTGTCGGCGGCAGTAGCAGAGCGGAAAAATTCAACCGGAGAGGTGGTTAAGCCAGTGTAAACACCATTATTAGCTGTCGCATCGGCTTGTTTCTGGACACCCCACGCCGTTGTGCCCGCCGGTAAGCTGCTGGTACCGCCAGCCGCAATAGCCGGAATTGCATCTGAAGCAGCAGAAGTCAAATTGGGCTGTGTAGCGTGAAGTGATAGCGTATAGCCTTTGTTGGCCGTTACAGTAGCAGAAAAAGTACCTTTGGCAAGTGTATTCGGAGTAACTCCTTCGGTATCACTACCGATATTGGCTGGCGCCGTAGCATCAATTGTAATATACGGACTCACCTTAACGCTGACATTCGCTGTATCGGTCACAGCATATGATGCCATCGGAATTAATGAAGCCAACACGGCTAAAGTACCGCTAGCTACCATTACGCTCTTAAACTTTTTATTCATTTTGTTTGCTCCTATTTATCTTTGGAATACATTACCTTTATTACTATCATTGTAGCATGTATTTTTGGCTTTTACAACTACTTTTTAGCTAGATTAGACGTTGGAATTGCGCCCCAAGCAAAAGCGCATTTATGAAATCATGTAAAAACACTCGACAAGTTTGGTATAGCCTAAAACACTTGTGGCTGTTTACGTTTGTGACGACGAATTACCAAGAAAATCCACAAAATCAATAATAGTATCAAACCAGCAACTGCCAAAATCAGCCAAAGCGGACAAAATATTACAATCCGTTCTGTTGTCACTTCTTGATCAAGGAAGACAATTTTCTGCTCAACCTTATAAACACCAAGTTGCGGCGCGCCTTCCCAGGTCAGCGTATTCTCGCGCGAAGTTTTTGGATAAATTACTTGCGTGGCCGAACCGATTTTTGTTCCTTCCGCCGTAGTCGACTCCGAATTGACGACTTCTTCGCCGGTAAAGAAATTACGGATTTTCATAGAATGATAAACTTGAAAATCGATGTTGCCAGTGTTATAAGTAATTTCAGAAATCTTGAGTGGTCCGTCAAAAATCCAACCCGGAATCTTCTGCTCCACCACTTCGCCTTCTGGCTGCATCTCTTCCCCACTCACCCGACCGTACAGAATTCCCGCCACTTGCGAAATTACCTGCACTGATGCTTCTGGGTTAATACTATCCTCGGTGCGCGCTAAAATCGCCGCATATTGACCACCGCCAACGGCATCTTCCGGTACGTTAACCACAAATTCTACCTGCGCAGATTCGCCTGGCTCAACATGAAAATTCTCATTTGGGAAAGAAATCCAATCAAATAATTGCGTATAGTTGCCGCAGCTATCAAAATCCGGTTCATAAGTTTCACTGTTTACGCTATAAGGCGCCGCCGCAATCATCAAATCAAAAGCTCGCTGACCACTATTGGCAACTTCCACCTTACCACGATATTCAGCGCCTGGACGCAATTCTATCGTCTGCGATGCTGGATAAATCGACAAGGCAATATCATCATCCAACAGCGCCGAAGCGGGCTGGGCGTACAAGCCCAACCCAAAGAGAATTGTCAACAAGAAAAGAAACTTTTGCTTCATTGGATGTTTATGGCTTTACTGCCGCTGTCACCGTTACCGCCGTGTTGTAAGTACCGTCTGCCAAAGTTGCCGTGGTGCCGACGCCAATTTCAAAATTCGAAAGCACACCTGCAGGAGCTGCTGCGGCGCTGTCCAAGAAAGTTACCGCCCCAGTGGTTAGACCAACATAAGCGCCAGTAGGCACATTGGCATTAGTCATTTTCTTGATACCCCAAGTGTTGGCTGCTCCAGAAACGCTACTTGATGCTGCAATGACCTTACTGCTATCCGTGGTATGAACTAAATTCGGCTGTGCCGCGCTCAGTGAAATCGTATATGGGGAATTCGTCTGCACACCAACCGACAGAGTACCAGTCGCAACCTGACCCGGCAAGGCCGTAATCTCCGCCGAAGTTGGATTAGTCGAAATCGTCAGCACCTTATCAACCGTTAAGCTGAACGTAGTCTGACTAGACACGCCATTCGCGGCCGCACTACCAGTCGCGCTTACCGCAAACGACGATGCCGCCATCATCGACACAGCTGCCGCTACTACGAGCGTACCGCCCAAGAAAAGCTTTTTTACTATACTTTCCAAATTCATTTTAATATTTACCTTTTTAAATTTGTTTCTTTTGTATTGACCTTACTTACTTCTATCTTACTAAACTCAAGCGGTTTTGGCAAGTAGTTTTATTGTTTTTCGTTAGCATAATCTGGTTCGCGGAATGGATTAATGAAGTTTGGCACAAAATCCGCCGGCACTACTTCTTTGACTTTGCTTTTAACTTTATCATGTTCATCTTTGATGACAACTTGATAATCATCAACTTCCACAATTTTCTGACGAGCGATCACCAACTCTGGGTCAAAGAAAGCTTTAAAAGTAGGGCGCTGCACAATGATCTGCTGTACCGCCCAACCGCCCACATCTACCGTATAGTCTAAGACTTTGCCCAACTTTTGTCCACTGCGCGTTACGACCTTTAGACCAATCAGCGAGAAATTTAAATCCACAATCTTTTTTACTTTTACCAAATCATCAACCACCGCAAAATCATCAGCCGAATCAATCACCATACCCATGCGCGAAAACTCACGCACGCGCTCAATCGGCAAAATATCACCAGTATCTTCATTAATAATCTTGCCATCAACTCGCAGAGCAATAATCTTGAGATTATTCGGATCAATGATTAATTCTGTCACCCGCGCCACTGCACCACCAATATGTAAACTGAGTATCGGGCAACCTATCAAACTTGTACCATTGATCAACATAGTTTAATTATAGCACAGATTTATTGCATAAGCAGATTTATAACCGTGCTGCCAAAACTTTGTACGGCAATGCTATGCAATATCCTGTAATTCAAATTAAGATTTAACCTTAATCAATGGTGGTTGCCACAATGCTGGATAATCTGGCAGACCTAGTAAAGTTGCTATCGTGGCGGCCACGTTTGCAAGACCGGGATTATCTAATTTTGCAGCACGATAGAGTTTTGCATTTGGAGTATTATCGTAAAAGATACAAGGTACCGGGTTAGTAGTATGCGCCGTACGTGGCGTGCCATCTCGTTCCAAAACTTCCTCGGCATTACCATGATCGGCCGTGATCATCATCATGCCGCCCAAAGCATCGACTTTTTCCGCTAAACGTTTGAGTTGTAAATCTAGGGCTTCCATCGCCGTAATCGTTGGCTCCAGCTCACCAAAATGCCCCACCATATCACCGTTTGGATAATTCAAGCGTACAAACTGGAACTTATCTAACGCTAGCAACGCCGCATCGGTAATCTCGGCAGCTTTCATCCACGGGCGCGTATTAAACGGCTGCGTATCGGAAATAATTTCTACTTGTCCCTCCCGCGGAGCTTTTTTATAACTATTGCCGTTGAAATAATAAGTAATGTGCCCAAACTTCACCGTTTCCGAAATCGCCATTTGCGAAATTCGGTGCTGCCCGAGAAAAGTATTCAGTGGCGACTCAATTTTAATCGGTGGCACCAAAATGTTTTTCGGAATATGTTTGTCGGAATTATATTCGGTGAGGCCAGCAAAATAAACTTTCGGCAACCAGTTTTCAACTTTTTCGGTAGTTTTCTGCGTGCTAGCAGATTTTTGATCTTCAGAGGCTTTTTGATCTTTTGCAGGAATCTTGATGCTAGTTTTGCCTTTGAGTGAAAGTTTGCCATTTTCAACTTTAGTTTCGAGAGTTTTGGATTTAGCAGCCTTGAGTTTAGTCTGACGATCAGCGTCTTTAATTTTATTATTTTCACTAATGTTTGCACGATTCGCAACTTTGCCATTTAAACTACGGTCGAATTTATCAAAATTCGCTTCGGTAAAAGCTTGCGTAATTTCCACCGCGCGATCCGCCCGAAAATCATAATAGATAAAAGCGTCACCATCTTGGACTTTGCCAATCGGAAACATTTTGCGACCAGTTTTACCACTTGAGGCTCGTGCTACGATGGCGCGGGCTGCGAGTGGTGAATGCGCCGCCAAATCTTCAACTATCACAAACGGCGGCAAATACTGATCTTGCAAACCCGGCTGCTCTTGACGTAAAGTCTTGATAGCTTCCGTAGCGTACTTAAACTGACGCGGCGCTTTGCCATGCACCATCATATCCCAGCCCCGTTTAACCATTCCCCAGTCACTTTCGTAACGATCCGCCGTGGCCACCATCCGCCCTGCTCCCGAAGCAATCCGGAAATCGGCATCCTGAAATTGTTTACAAAAGTTTTCTAAACGTTCAATGTATTTTGGCTCCGACTGCGGCGCCACATCACGACCATCAAAAACACAATGAATCCGAATCTTGCGCACGCCTTCGTTATAAGCTTGGCGAATCATTTGCTCAAGATGCTTGATATCGCTATGCACGCCGCCATCCGAGAAAATGCCCGCAAAATGCAAAGTCGGGTGAACTTTCTCGTTAGCCTTAAGAAATTTCATAGCGCCTTGCCATGCCTTGGAAATCCAAATATCACCCGTAGCAAAAGCAGCTTCAATTTGCGCAATGCCCTGCTTGATCACTTGCCCTGAACCTAAGGCATTATGACCGACCTCAGAATTACCCATTTGTCCCGGCATGATTCCTACGGCTTCGCCCGAAGCTTCTAGGGGAATATTAAGATAATTTAGCATGGCGTGATCCAAAAACTCGAGATGCGCCTGTCGCACCGCATTACCACTGCGTCGTGACGACAAACCTACGCCATCCATAACAACTAAAACTACTGGTCCTTGATAGTGTAATTTTTGCATATATTATATATTATAGCATAAGTATTATGACGATGTAGTGGGAAATTTCTTCCATTCTGCTCACGTTACGCTTGAGAGCGGAGAGCAAAATTTCACTTCTAGGATTAATTTTAAAAAGGCACGGTATAAACCGTGCCTTTAGTGGATTTGGAGGCCGAGAAAAGTGCCGAGTCTCACAGCTGCACGTTGAACAAGTTCCGCAGCTGATTGACGATGTCATCAGTCTGCGCATTAATTAACGTAGCTTCGTTGATTTCACTTAAGCGCTGCAGGTCCGCCGGGTTACTCATATTGTAGCCAATCGTATAGACCGGAACTTTCATGCCGCCAACGATATTCGTGATACCATTCAGCTTATAGCCCACATTGCGGTCGCCGTCTGACAGTACGAACAGCATCAACTTAGCATCCGGAACTTCCGTGGCCTTCTGACGCAACAGATTCAGTGCTACCAGCGTGGCGTCGTACGTTGCCGTATTGCCACCCGCCGTCAGGGCCTTGACAGCACCAGAGAAATATGCCCGCTGCGTCTCATCAAACCGATCAATCGCAAGGTTGATGTACACATCGTCGGAATAAGACACCAGGCCAATGTAATTATCACTACCGATATAGCCGGCCGTCGCAATCAACGATTCTTTCAGTGCATTCAGCGGCTCACCGTCCATCGACCCAGAAATATCCGCCACAAAGACCGCAATAATCGGCTTGCCGCCGTCTTTGTTGGCTTTCCAAATTCTCTGCGCCGCCAGGTAGCCAGCCCCATCTAACCCTGCGCTCTGGCTCTTGTAATCATCGTGCAGGTTAAAGCCTTTATTATCTGCCAGCTTTTGCGCTTCATTACTCAAGCAATACTCAACGAACAACCGCGCCGCTTCTTGCCTTTCGCTGGAAACGTAATCAAAAGTGTAGACAGGATGATCATGCCGAATCCCGGCCGGAGTATAAACATAATCCTTCAACTCCGGCGTATTATGGTATGCTTGCTCCTCCATCACCATCGCCTTGATGATGCCCTTAGCAGCTTGCGTCCGCAGCACGCCAGTGGTATAGGCTACCGGCGGCGACTGACGCTGATAATCCAGCAGCTTTTGCGCCGCTTGCTCCGACAAAGGATTATTAGCATCAAAGCTATGCAACATCGTGGCCAGGATATTCAATCCAGTCGCCGAAGTATAGGGATTAGTGTAAGCAAACGTTAAATCGCCCGCCAAACTCGCCTCTAACACTTTGTCGACCGTCACTTCGCCGTATTTACTAACAAACTCCTGATAAGTATTCTTCTCCATCAGGACGCCCGCAGTATTACCGGCCATACGATCGGTCAATTTGATAACACCGAGACCTTTAGCACTCAGCATTTCGCCTAAGGCATACGACGACGGGATGTAAACGTCCGGGCGATAATTGCCTTCCGTCATATAGGTGACGACTTCACCGGAAGCAATCCTGCGGACACTCACACTAACCGTCCGGCCGTTGACCTGCAAACGCTGGTTATTAAAATTTTTCGCCAGCACGTTAATCAAGTCATCCGGCGCATCACCCGACAACTCCGAGGGTGCCGCGATTTCAATATCAATCGCGCCATTGCCACGCACCGTCAACGGGAAAGTATCAATGTCGGCCAAAGTTGTCGTCGTGGTGTCAAGATCGTAGATATCCAGCGGTGCATTTACTTCGGTCACTGTCACTTGGTCGAGCTTGGCGGTCAATTCCTGAACCGCCTCGTCGTAAGTGTAGGTTTTTGCCTCTTCGCGGCCGCCCAACGTGCCAGACCCACCCGACGCGTCGCCGCAACCGCTCAAAGCACAGGTCATCAGCATCACAATGGCCAACAGGCCGCCCACAAGTTTCTTCATGAGTCTAATCCTCCTTCAAAGAGTCGCGAATCACCGCGATCCAATTCTCTAACTCACTCCGATCGCCCGCCTTGTCCTGGTTATAATGATTAATCCAGTCCGCCGAAACTTTCAGGAGTTCATTAGCCTTGTCGAGTTTCTTTTCGTTGCTATCCAGAATAATCTGGACATTAGAACGAAAACCGTGCTCAAAGGTGATGTTGCCGGCGATACAAAGATTTACGATATTGCGGAAATTCCGGCAAATACGCTTCTCTACGTTTAGCAACACCGTAATTGTATCTCTAAGATAAGCTGCGGAATTCATATTAATCAAAGCTTCCTGCTTATCTTGCAGCTCATCCATGCGGTCCATCTGTTTCAAACATTCGTCAACCACAACACGATAATCTGGCATTTCCTGCCGCATTTGCTCCAACCACTTACGCGTTAACTCTGGGTTGTCGCTATCTTCAGCATAACTTGCCAGCATACGCGCCTTGGCCGTTTGGCGTTCAGTTTCTTGCCGTCGTACTTGTCTTGAGCGTAATACTGCCTGCATAATCGGCACCAACGCCACAATCAACAATAGCACGCCGACTACAACCATACAATTACCAAAGAATTGCACTTTGCTGAGTGCCCGCACGCCATGTTCAATGATAATCCGATTACGGAAGACCGTATTAGATAAAATCTTGATCAAAGCACCGACACTCAGGACCACTGAGCTTAAAGCCAATGGCCAAACCACAGGCTTACGTTTGCCATCCTTCATTTTCTCGCCTCCAATTTGTTAAAGTTCTTAACTGGTTTGCTGAACCGGGTACAAGTTTAAGTCACCTTGTTGATTAGACTTACCTAAGTTATCACGTCAACCGTGATAGATGTGGCTTCAGCGCGTTGGCGACTAGCTGTCTTTTGTAGAGTGATCACATCGTCAAGCGACGTCAACAGCTGCGCATTCTGCGCTTTTAGTGCCGATTGGGTACGTTGCATGGTCAGCGCCGTCGCAATATTTTGCTGCCAAAGCGCCACCGCATTATGAATGCTGCTTTGGATGCTCGCCACTAGCTGCCGATCCGAATTCTGCACCAGCTGAATCTGCACCGCAGTCTGCACGCAGATAGTCTTCGTCAGTTCCAGATCTTTTAATCTTTCACCAAAAGTCTTACACTTATCCTCTAAATCACCATACGTCAGGATAGTATCCGGCGTACGCATAATCTCGGCTTGTAAATGCAATGCTTGCAAACTACTCGCACGCAGTTCCTCTAGTCTTTGACGTCCAGCCGTAATGTACATCATTAGCGTCCGATAATACTCTGAGACCTGCTGGAATAGTTCATCTAGTGCTTTCAGGTCTACCAGCAATTTCATTCGCCAACCGTCCAACTCTTGCTGAGTACGTGTCAAAGTCTTATTAGCTTCAGCATACTTGGCTTGCAACGATTCTGTTTTCTTGGCCGAGCGAAACACACCCAAGATTCCGAGCCTAGTATCGGTATCAAAATCTTTGACGGTAGCGCTCATTTTTGACAACAACCCCCCAATCTCGCCGATATCACGCCCCATTACGCTCTTTAGCGCACCATCGGTAAAAGTCTGAAATTTTCTCTGAACCGACTCGCCGTAGCAGAGCAAGCTCGCGCTACTTTGCGGATCAATACGCCGCCGATAGGTCTCGATCTGTCGCAACTCGTCCGCAGAAAACTGCTCTCGTCGCTGCAAAGTTTGAACCGTCTCAACCCGAATCTGGTCCGGAGTTGGCTCTTTCCTTGGTACTGCCTTTGGTAACTCCAATGCGATTTCACCCATTTTTTCACCCCCTAAAAATTGATTCTACGCACCGTGAATACCCACAAACCGACTGAGCTAAACTCAGCCACGTTATGCTATATATAATACTACACTTTGCTGAATAAGTCAATTTTACCGCCAAAATCTCGATTTTAACCCGCAAAAACCTCTACACAACTCACAAAAAGTATGCTACAATATGAATATCGTGGTTCTGTAGCTCAGTTGGTAGAGCAGAGGCCTGAAGAGCCTTGTGTCGTTGGTTCAAGTCCGACCGGAACCACCATTTTTGTTTAAGAAGAATCACCGAAGACGGATAAATATTTGTGCGCAAACGACTATTCACAGGACTATGTGTTTTTGGAATCATCCTTCTTGTTGTCATATTATCTTGCGCATATTTATTGTGGGGTTGGATGCTGAAGCCAGAGCTTGCTGCTAGATGCGACAATGACATTACAATTTGGAGGAGAAATCCGGGAGCCTTCTCTAGTTATAGATATGAGGTACGCGGCGGCAATAAAGCAAGCGGCATAAAACTAACTTATAAACAACTAGATGACTATGTAGATACAAGCCATTGCCGTTTCTTGGGCGGAGGATAATAGATTTTGCCAAGATATGAGCAATCGGCTCATCATATACAAGCTCACATTCATAATTTGACTCAGTAATTCGAATACAATAGAATTCCCGCCCCTAAGGGCGGGAATTGAGCGTTTTACAGCGGACGAGTATCGGCGGCCAGCAGCGGGCGAGAGTTTCCGCGAGTCTCCTCACTCACGGCCACCAAATAATCCATTTCGTCGGCATCCGGCGGCGGTTCCAATATGAGGCTGCGGGCGGCATAAACCCCTACCACAGTTTTCGCACCGGCAGCGTGCATCTTGTGTACACACATCAGGCGGATGCTGCGATCGCGCGACTGCGCGGAATCCAGCAGCAAGATAACGCCACCGTTGTTAAACTCCAGAAAGTCGTTGAGGCCAGCATTGAAATACCCCATCATCAGTTCACCGAGATCGCCGCTTGTGAGGCGGTCAATCACCTGATTTTTGAAGTCGCCATCCTCACCCATGACGATAATTCCGACCGGCGCCGGCAGTTCGTTGGCGATTTTGTCCAAAGTACGCTCAGAAGTACTTACCCTGCGAGTTTCCCACACTAATTCCATTATTACCCCTCCTCATCAATTTTGAGTGAAAAACGCCAAAAATGGGTATATACTTCCATTATAGCACATATCGTCATTTTTGTCAATAGTTTTTTGCGGATTTCTCACCAATCAATACATTTTGGCTAAAATAATTATCTTTGCAATGAGCTTTTAGTGCAAAGAACTATGGTATAATGGAGAAAAGTACGGAGAAAACTATATGATCTAATTCCTGCCGATACAAAGTATCAACGCAATAACGACAGTAAACTATGGAGGTATCAACATGTCAGAACAACGCGATGAAATTTTTGCAATTATTGAGCAGGAGAAAAAGCGCCAAAGCGAGGGTCTTGAGTTAATTCCAAGCGAGAATTACGTTTCGCCAGCCGTGTTGGAAGCGATGGGCTCGGTTTTAACTAACAAATACAGCGAAGGCTACCCGCATCGACGCTATTATGGCGGCAACGAAAATATCGATAAGGTGGAGCAGCTGGCGATTGACCGCGCCAAGCAGATGTTCCATTCCGACCATGCTAATGTGCAGCCGCACTCTGGCGCCAACGCCAACGAAGCGGTTTATTTTGCCTGGTGCCAGCCGGGCGACACGATTCTGGCGATGGCTTTGCCGGCTGGTGGCCATCTCACGCACGGCTCGCCGGTTACGCGCAGTGCCAAGATTTATAATTTCGTGGGCTACGGTGTTACCGCGGATGGCGATATTGATTATGATGAGCTGGAAAAACTCGCCCACGAGCATCAACCAAGCTTGATCCTAGTAGGCTATTCCGCCTTTATGAAAATCCCAGATTTTGACCGCGTCAAGAAAATCGCCGACGCCGTCGCCAAAGAGTCTGGCAAAGAAATTCTGCTGATGGCCGACATGGCGCACGTCGCTGGTCTGATTGTCGGTGGTGTTCACCCAAATCCGCTCGAACACGGGTTCAATGTCATCACCACTACTACTCACAAAACTCTGCGCGGCCCACGTGGTGGCTTAATACTTAGCAACGGCAAAGTCGGTAACCCGCTCAAGAAAACCGAGCATAAGCTCGAAAATATTCCAACCTTGATTGACCGCGCCGTCTTCCCTGGCACCCAGGGCGGTCCACTGGAGCATGTGATTGCCGCCAAAGCGGTGGCTTTTGAAGAAGATTTGCAACCTGAGTTCCAAACTTACGCCCAAAATATTGTGAAAAACGCCCGCGTCCTCGCCGATGAGTTGAAAAAACTTGGCTTCAAGTTGCAAGGTGATGGCACTGAAAACCACTTGATTCTGGTGAATGTGAAGGATAGTTACGGTATTGACGGTAAATTCTATGAAGCTGCCCTCGACCAAATCGGCCTCACCTTAAACGCTAATGCCCTGCCAACTGATCACGGTGCTGCCTTCCGCCCATCTGGCGTACGCCTTGGCACCCCAGCTATGACTACGCGCGGTCTTGGCGAAACCGAAATGAAGCAAATCGCCAAATGGATGCAGCAAGTTGCGGAAATTTGCGCCAAAGCCGGCGACGAAAAATCCTTACCAAAGTATCAAAAAGATCTTGACGCGCTTCGTGAAGAGGTCAAAGCACTGGCGCTCCGTTTCCCAGTGCCAGCGATCGGATAGCAGTGTTCAAGAGGTGCGCCGCCATCATGAGCTTGGCGCGCCTCATAACAGTATAGTATACCTGCACGACAATTCTGCTTATCCTTATTGACAAAAATGCTAGTCTGTGCTAGTATAGAGGTAAGCCTTTAGTTAGGTTCGTATTTTAATGTTTTGAGAATTGGTATTTACAAATTAGCATCCGAGCAGGATTAGCATTCACTGTCAACTCTAAGTGTATATCCGACAACTGGTCCTTGCCCCGCAGGTAGCGCTAAATTTACCAGATTAGCATAAGATATTAAGGTGTTTTATGACGCCTTTCCTAATTATGCTCCTAGCAATTTTAGTGCTGCCTACTGGGCAGTTTGCAACGCGGGGCTTCCCCATTATGCGTTGACACCGGCGTAAAGCCACAGAAAGGTTGTATGCAAAATGAGTAAACGAATCGCTACGCCCCTTGAGATCAAACAGATCATGGCTCAGCCACCCTGGAATGCCGGCAAGTACAAATACGGTTCAGACAACGAGCATGTCGAGTTGCCGCTGGAATGCTCCAAGGCGGTGCCGCTGACTATTGTGCTGTCGACCTATATGTTGATCGACAGGAACAATCAGCCGGTCGCTCCGTTTGGCAACATTGCCATGCCGGGACTGGCACGTATTCTGAAAGTCCCCACCATCACCGACGATACACCGTTATATTTCGGCAAGTTATCGGAAGAAGAAGTCGACTCCCGCATCATAAACATGCGTTCCTTCAGATTTGAAACCAACGTTGTGCCCAGCAAGGCCACCCATTTCATGACCGTCGTCAAGCGCTCTCAGTCTTCCTATCTGCGCAAAACCCTTAACCCTAAGCAATCCTGGACCCAGATTCACCTGCGCGACGTACTGCACGATTTTGACGCCAGCCGCCCGGCTATTGCCGTGATGCAGGCCATTTCCGAATTAGACTCCTGCGACGACTACTGGGAGTTTACGCTCTATCCGATTGGCTACTGCTGGCCGGAATACGACCGCGAGCAAGGCGGCTACTGGATTGAAGACGAACGTGGCGCAAAATCATGGGCGTCGACGCCAGATGATCTGATTCCAGACATAGCCGAGATTACCCGACGGCTGCGCGAAAAAGCGCTTCAGGACTACGAGCAGCAGCTCGAAGCGGAAGCTGAATATGTCAAAACTGTGTTGCAGCCAAAATGCGACGAGTTTGCGGATTATGTTCGGTATCTGCATAAGTTCGAGGGATTCAAAGATTTTGAAGCCGAATTTGTACCCTACACGGATGGCCGCCGAGTCCTTAAAAATGGTAGCGCCATCTGCAATGCCGACGACATCGAGGAATGGCTGGAGAGACTGATTCGTGAAGCTAAGCGTTACGAGAAATATCGACCCAAAATGGAAGCACTACGCCAACGCATCCAGGCTTGCTACGGCGAGCTCGACACCACCTCTAGCACCGGCTACGCCGAAGTTTCCTTTAAGGTGCACGTCTTTGGCACTCAGGATGCCGGACGCGTTACCCAGCGCTTCGCCTATTCCGATATCGGCTACATGCGACTGCGGCAGTGGCTGAAGGAACAAGAAGCAACGCTCGCAGAAGCGCAATCCTGGCTAGAGGGCCACAAGGAGTAAAGATATCGCCTACAATTCTCAAACCCCATCCCCAGCTACGGCTGGGGATTTTTAACGATTTGGATCCTAAAGCTTTAATAATCGGCTAATGCCAGTTTGGTGAATGCCTCATGTAATCATAATGTTTCGCATCGTGTAGTCCTTGCGTATTTTGCCCCTGTATGCTACAATAAGCACGGATGGGGTGGTAGCTCACCTGGTAGAGCGCAGCATTCGCATTGCTGAGGTAGGGCGTTCAAGTCGCCTCCACTCCACCATCAAGATGGGTATGATATAGATGCTTAGGCATCTATTTTTAAAACAGACTCTTACAAGTCTGTTTTTTGTTGTATCAATCGGGGCTTTGAAGTCGTAAACTTATGGCTCTGTAGATATAATAAACGGCTATAACGCTCTATGTTATCAAACCAAAAAGCCCGATGCTGCAGAAAATATTTAATTTCATATCTTAATTGTAGACGACGATATTTAATTAATAGTATTCCTCTGCTTAGCATCGTGGCTTTGCCGTGAAGACTTATTTGGTAAGTCTCACGTGATTTAGTATAGCATATCTCACCAAGATTAAAAGCATAAGCAATAGCGCAAATTCATAACAAGCCTTAAAGATTCCCAGCCCTCACCCACACATCTCAAGCACTCAGCCTCTAAAACGTCATCATTTTATCGCGATCTAGATACATTACATTAATATCCACATCACCGTCTATGCCGTCCACCCGGCCCGTATTACTCAATTGCCACATTTGATAATCGCCATTATAGGTAGCATAATCAAAATATTGCGCCAGCCAAACGTTATTATAGTTACTATAGCCCCAAATCCGTTCTAGATAAACTTTGCTGCCGTAAAGCCAGCCGCGATAACCATGATCTTGAATCACGTCAATAAAGTTTGCTGCAACTTGATTGATTGTCTGAAAGCTCATCCCGGCTTGATTAAACTCGCTCCAGCTTTCCCAGTCGAAAGCCACGCCTAGTGCCACTTTGTGATGACGCAGTTTTTCGACGATCCATTCTGCCTGCGCTCGCGCTTCATCCACGCTATTAGCGTAAGAGTAAAAATACACACCTACTGGCAAACCAACTTTCTCGGCTTCGGCAATGTTCCGCTCAAAATATTTATCTAGTGCATATTCCCCGCCAAAATCAACTTGATAGCCTAGCCTAATCATGGCAAACTCCACACCAGCAGCTTTAACTTTTTGCCAATCAATTTCGCCCTGCCAAGCCGACACATCGATCCCAATTTGAGTTTGATTATTCTTATGTTCTTTAACAACTTGCGCAAATGGCAATTTTGGGGCTAGTACACTTGGTTTTTCTTCCGCAACCGTAGGTTGCGTTACATAGAGTGTAAACTTCTTACGGGCTACATTATTATAACGATCCGTTACAATATATTCCAAATCATAAGTACCGACTTTAGCGAGATCGTACTCCCCCACAATCTCGCGCTGCGGATTATCATCTAAGTCATCACCGCTCAACATGAGGTTTGTCAAATCACCATCATACCCAACGTTCACATAATATGCATTATTACCATAAATTGTAGGCGAAGTATTGTCAACTATCTCAATCGTAAAAGTTCTGGTGCGCTTTTTATTCTTGATATTAATATATTCAAAAGTAATTTCGGCTTGACCTAAATTGTTTGTATCGATTACAAAATCATCCACCAATTCCCCATTCAGCTGCGCCAGAAAATCCGATACTTTAGCTTGTTTACCGTAGGCTACTGATAAATCCTCTACCAAAGTGACAGCTTCGGCATCAATACGCCGATTCTCCTCAATATCGTAAATCGCCCACGCCCCAACTCCCACTAAAATTAATATCAGCAGAATGATTATGCTAGTTATGAGTGGCCGATGTTTTTTAATGTATGTTCGAAACTTTTCCATACGCTCCCGTTCCTCTTCTGTCTTTATTATAACACACTAATACCGGCTGAATGTTCCGCGATATGTTGTTGTGGCCATGGCCAAAAGCATGGCGCCTATTCGTCGAAAGCTACTATACGAGCCCGACGGTTTACTTCTGAGGAGCTTTGAGGTATAATTACTCCATACGCACCCGTAGCTCAGCTGGATAGAGCGTTGGTTTCCGGAACCAAAGGTCGCACGT
>CAZWCY010000016.1:0-21000 GCA_964633035.1 uncultured Candidatus Saccharibacteria bacterium
GGTTTTGGCAATTTTAATCTTTATAAAGTAGGGGGCGGTTATCGTTATTAGTGGTATGCTGCCACCGCGAAATCTGGTAACTCAAGTATTAATAGCGGTGTTAGCGTGGAGAGCAGTATTTGTCCTAAGAACTGGAAACTACCCTTGCGGACTGACTACCAAAACTTGCTTACAGCAGCAGGAATTGGTAATAATGCGGCTGGCGGAGCGAAGATTCTTGGTTATCCTTACCAGTTTAAGCTTGGTGGCTATATTGAAAAAGGAGAGATCAAAAATACAGACGGCGCTTATTATTGGACGAGCTTGGGCTATGATCGGTTGAATGCTATTGCACCAACTTTTACTGAAACCAGTGTAGGTATTTTTGCTAGTGGTCGGTTTGCGGGTTTTTCAGTGCGCTGCGTATTGGATGATACGCGTACTCTAAACGATATTACAACGATGCAAGAAATGACTACAAAAATTTGTGCAAATACTCCTATTGGCCCTCAGCAATATGAGCTAGAGGATATTCGTGATGGCGTGAAGTATAATGTAGCAAAGCTCGCCGACAATCGTTGTTGGATGACGCAAAATTTACGTTTGACTAAGGAAGGTATGACTGCCAAAGGGGTGGCGGCGCTGACGGCACAGAATTCGGATGTAAACTCTAACTATACTCTAAATGCATCCTCCAAGACTGGTTTTAATAGTAACTCCGGGCAAAACGTATTTTATGATAATAATGCTAGCTATGGCGCCTATTATACTTGGTGTGCGGCTACAGCTGGATGTAAAACGACGAGCGGTAGCACGGTTGGTTCTAGTGGTAATGCAGCTTATAGTATTTGTCCACTTGGTTGGAGATTACCTACCAATAATGAATATCAGGCCTTGATTAATGCTTCAGGTCTAGCTACAGATAGTGCCGCTGGTGTAAAGGGTATTAAAGGAGCACCTTATTTCTTTACGCCGGCAGGTTGGATGTATAACGGTGATTATGGCAACGTCGATGGGGTATATGGTAATTACTGGTCGAGTACGGCGCAAAGTTCTACTAGTGCTTATATTCTAAACTTCAGTGATTCGGTGATTGCGGCGCAAGGCAATTTAGCGCGAAGCGTAGGCGGAACTATGCGTTGTTTGGCGAAGTAATAGATAGTAAGGATATGGTTATAAAAGAAAATACTATCAGAATGAGCTACTTTCCACGTAAATTACTATAATACTCCTCTTTGCCTTCTAATACGTCATTGTAAAACTGCTGTTTACGATGGATATAGGTAATACTGGCCTCAAGCTCGTGGATTTTAGTGCGCAGATCCGCGAGTTTTTGGGCTAACATGGTTTGACGCTCGGGAATGGTGGCGACACCGCCCTGGCAAAGTTTAACAAAAATCTTCATCTCGGTAATACTTATGCCACATTGTTTGAGACAGGCTAAACTTTTGATCCAGGCAATGCATTGCTCATCAAAAACACGGCGGTTATTAGCATCACACTGCACGTCTGGCACGAGGCCTTGATTGCAATAAAACTTTAATGTGTCATAGCTAAGGCCGGTTGCAGCGCAAGCTTGTTTCATGCTGTAATTCATGCTAAAACTCCTTATTTTCAAATTGATAAAGCTCTGCAAACGTTATTCCAAAAATTTTCCAATTTTCCTCTTGTGCGGGAGTAACACCCGTATTTTATAATTAGAATAACTCATAGCAAAGTAAAAAGCAAGTAGGAGTTAAATATGCAAGCAGTGAATTTAAATAATGGGGTGAAAATGCCGATTTTGGGGTTTGGGGTTTATCAAATTCCGCAAGAGGAAACTAAGCGCTGTGTGCTGGATGCGATTGGGGTAGGCTATCGCGGAATCGACACGGCGCAAAGCTATTTTAACGAGGCTGAGGTGGGCGAGGCGATTACGGAATGTGGTGTGCCGCGCTCGGAGCTGTTTATTACGACCAAAATTTGGATTGATAACTATGGCTATGAAAATTGCAAAGCTTCGGTAGCGCGGTCGCTAGAGAACTTGAAGACTGATTATATTGATCTGGTGCTTTTGCATCAGCCATTTGGTGATTACTATGGCGCTTATCGGGCGTTGGAAGATCTATATGAAGCAGGTACAATTCGGGCGATAGGCGTTAGTAATTTTTATCCGGATCGCTTGGCGGACATGTGTTTGTTTGGTCGCAAGGTCGTGCCAGCGGTCAATCAGGTAGAAGTGAATCCGCTGAACGCGCAATATCAGGCATAAGCGGTGATGGATGAATTTGGTGTGAAGATGGAGGCCTGGGCACCATTTGGCGAAGGCCGTAATAATATGTTTAGCAATGAAACTTTAGTGGAAATTGGCAAACATTATGGCAAAACGGCGGCGCAAGTAGTATTGCGCTGGCTAGTGCAGCGTGGTGTGATTGTGAATTGTAAATCTACCCATAAGGAGCGAATGGCGGAGAATTTCAACGTGTTTGATTTTGAGCTTTCGGAAGCGGATATGGCGAAAATTAAGACGCTTGACACGAGAAAGAGCCTGTTCTTTAACCATCAGGATCCGGAGATGGTAAAGTGGTTTGATCAGATGGTGGTAGAGCGGCGACAGAATGAAGATTGCCGGAAGGAAAAAAGAATTGGTAATACTGGAGTGGACCAATAAGGGATGTAAGAAGAATTAATGTATTCAGTACAACTAGAGAAGTGAGGCAACATATGAATAAAAAGTCAATTATTGGTATAATTATAGCAATTGTGGTCGTGCTGCTGGCAGGAGCGGGCGTAGTGTATTTGCTGAATCGCCCAAAGGATGCTGATATGAATACCGACCAAGCAAGCGATTCTAATAATAATCAGGAGGAGATAAAAGTGAAGGGCGGAAAAATTTTAGTGGCGTACTATTCGGCACAGAATCATACTAAAGCGGTAGCGGAGCAGATCGCGGAGAATCTGGGCGCGGATTTGTTTGAGATTGTGCCGCAGGAAGTTTATACGGCGGAAGATTTGGATTGGACGGCCGATGGTTCACGCGTAAACCGTGAACATAATGACGAAAGTTTGCGTGATATTGCGCTGGTGACGACTACGCCAGAAAACTGGGGCGATTATGAAACTGTGCTGATTGGCTATCCGATTTGGTGGGCGATTGCAGCCTGGCCGGTGGATAACTTTGTAAAAGGGAATGATTTTGCGGGTAAGACCGTAATTCCGTTTGCTACTTCGACTTCTTCGGGCTTGGGTCAGAGTGGTGAACTCCTAGAAGCCATGGCAAATGGCGGCGAATGGCTGACTGGGCGGCGCTTTAGCTCCAATCCGGCCAGCACCGAGATTAAAAGTTGGACAGATAGTTTAAGGTAAAATTACCTAAAGGAGGTAAATGATGAAGATTAATGATCAGAAACAATTTGAGCAAGTGAATTTATTTGGACTGGGTGAGCCAAATGATGCTTATGCACGGTATTTTAGTGGGCTGAGTTTTTTGAAACCGTTGAACGATCCGGCGCAAGTCGGCATGTTGTTAGCGAATGTGACTTTTGCGCCGGGCTGTCGTAATAATTGGCATATACATCATGCCGAGAAGGGTGGTGGGCAAATGCTGCTTTGTATTGCCGGCGAAGGCTGGTATCAGGAGTGGGGTAAACCAGCGCAGAGCTTGCAGGCTGGAGATGTGGTGGTAATTCCGGCGAACGTGAAACATTGGCATGGCGCCAAGCGGGATTCGTGGTTTAGCCACATCGCAGTGGAAGTACCGGGCGAGGAGACCACTAATGAGTGGTGTGAACCGGTGAGCGATGCGGAGTATGAGAAACTAGGATAGGGCGCTAATTGCTTCGTCTTCATTGGCAACGAAGAATGTGTCTTGACCTTGGTTGCTTTCGTAAATAAAATCCTTGAGCGGTTTGCTGGTGTATTTAGAATAATCGCCATAAATAGCAAACTTAATGCCGTAATTTACAAACTTCTGCAGGATCTCTCCAGCTAAACCGCTACTGGGGATAAAGAAATCTTCGGTGATTGCAGCTTTATTGAGCGCAATTTTATGACAGTTGGTCTGATGTTTGATATCCATCACGAAATCAACTGCCGACGCGACGTCCTTAATTACGAGCTGATCGCTTTTTACAACTGCGATGCCATTGATGATCTTGATATTCATTTAATTATTGCTTAAATCTGATTTTATTTACCAAGGCAGTTCTTGCGGTGAGCTTTTAATTTCTTGATTGCCCAGTCGTAATGGCTGGGCATAACGCTCACAAAATATGAACCGAGATCGGTATTGACCCACGGATAGACTTCGCGCCCAAATAGTTGCTCGTTGGTATAGTGGTCTAATAGGCTGTAAACTTCGGCGTGTGATTGCTCAAACATCTTGCGGGCGCCTGCTAGGCTGGTCTTTTGGTGCTTCTTCCAAAATTCACAGTTCATATCACCGTAAGTTTTCCAAGAATACGGCGCGGGAATAAAAGGCTGCGCGTTTCCACTCTCGTTGGCTTTGATCCAATTCAGTAAGAGCTGGTGCCACTCGTAAAGATGAATGTAGATGTCGCGTAAGTTTTTGTCGCGACCCCAATGGCGCTCGGTCTTCTTAGGATCGTTGCTAAAATCAAACTCGGTGTTTAATTCTTTCTCAGTTAGCGAAGCGATTAAATCGGCCAACTTTTGATATTGTTCGGCGGCGGCTTTGAGAAGATCGTCTTTATTGCGTGGTCGGGGCATAGTGTCCTTTGGTTAGTAGTATTCTATTCATTATATCATTTGCTGATAAGTTGTGGATTACATTATTGTAATACCCTATATTTCTTTAGGATCGGAACTGGGCGACACACCGCACTGCGTACCCGTTGCGACGGTTCGGATTGTTGGTACCTGGGTTCACGTTGCTGCTATCGATGTACAATTCGTACGCGTTGGTACTACTGTTGGCCGTACGTGACCACCAGCGGCCGTTCTGGTTGCTAGCCGGATCATAGAAATTACTATTGTTCACGTACCCGGTATAAGCGAATCCAAAGTCACATAAGGTATTGAAGCTCTTATGAATTGATTCCGGCCGTAGCTGAAAACAAAATACTAACCTCTCTGGCTAGATTAATATAGCTTTTGAGAAGAGCTTCTCGATCCTAAAATCAGGATACCGCAGGTTGCCGGAGCTTGACCTCAATTGCTTCCGTTGGAGTCCATGAAGGGTTAGCTTCACGAGTATATTATAACACTTATGTGGAGATGATTTGAATTGTGCTAGATTTTCTTAAAACTCACCGTTTTCTCTTTCATGGAGATTTTGCCGACCTCGTATCCATATTCTCTAGCTTCCTTCTTGTAAGTTAGAAACGAATGGTCTAGGTCAATCCCCAAAATTTTCCGGATTTCTGCATAGGATAATTGGTAGCTTTCTTTATTATTCTTCTTTAAATATTGCCATAGCGGCTCGTATTTACTCATGCTAGTCCTTTGAATTGAATTCTGCCTTGATAAAATTATAGCATTTTTGCACGCGCGAAATGACAATACTGGCAGAGATACCCTCATTTTGCTTCGCTTATGCTATAATTAAACCAGTAAAGGAATACTATGGAAGCAAAATTATACACTACTAAGCAGGCGCGGGAGCTGCTAGGGCTAGGGAAAGTTAAGATGCAATATTTCTTAAATCGAGGAATGGTGCCAAACCTTAAGCGCTCGCGATCGGGGCGAGTTCTGTTAACGGAAGCGCAAATTAATTGGCTGCGGACCCTGATTTTACTGAGGGGTTGTGGTTTTAGTACTGCAGAATTGCGGCGATATTGTAATTTATGCCGACGAGGTAAAATAACTTTACCACAAAGGAAGGCGATTTTAGAAACTAAGCGTCAACAAGTAATGCAGGAGCTGGAAGATCTGCATGGACTGCTGGATGGATTGAATCGCAAGCAGGAATATTTCGATCAGATTCTGAATAATAAGGCGGAGTATACCGGTGAATGGATTTAATAAAAATGATTTTTGAAAATCATTTTTGAAACGTTCGACCTCTGTTGGATAAAACGAAAAATGATTTCTAGAAATCATTTTTGTAATTCTTGTGTTTGATCAAACGGGCTAGAATTTTATGAATATGACGAAGGTATTATCTGCTATAAGTCTTTAATTTTTTCTACAAACCCACTATGATGTAGTATAATAGAAGAATGGAAGTTAATCAGGATACTATTGCTCACTTGGCGGAGTTGTCGAATTTCGCTTTGACAGAGGCAGAAAGTGTCCGGCTGAAGTCGGACATCGGAGAGATTGTTAATTATATTTCCCAGCTTGATCAATTGGATACAGCTGGCATTGAGCCGACTTATCAAGTATTTGAGATGGAAAATGTTTGGCGCGAGGATGAGATTTTGCCACAAGACGCTGATCCCGAGGCCTTGCTTAGCTTGACCAAACAAACCAAAGATCATCAAATCGTGGTGCCAAAGGTGCTATAAAGAATTAGAAACGCCAGATATAGCTGGCGAAACGCGAACTACGAAGAGGAAAAGATAAGGGGTAGAAACATGAAAACTGCGAGTAGAGAAGTCAGTGCGATGTCGCTGGTCAAAGAGGCTTTGGCGAAAGCGCACGAATATCAGGAAACGTATCACATTTTTAATTTTATCAATGATATAGAGGCCATCAAGAAGGCGGCTGAGATTGACGAGAAGATTAAAAACGGTGAGCCGGTGGGGCGGTTGGCGGGCGTGCCGTATGCCTGCAAGGATAATTTTTTAACGCCAGCAGGTGAGACCACGGCTTCGGCCTTAATTTTGACGGAATTTACCAGCCCGGTGACGGCCACGGCAATTCAGAAGCTAGAAGACGAGGGCGCCATTATGATTGGGCGTACCAATATGGATGCGTTTGCGCACGGCTCGTCCACCGAGAACTCTTATTTTGGCCCTACCAAGAACAGCAAAGATTTGGAGCGGGTAGCCGGTGGTAGCTCTGGTGGCTCAGCCGTGGCGGTGGCGCTGGGGATTGTACCATTTGCGACCGGTACGGATACCGGCGGCTCGATTCGGCAGCCGGCCTCGTTCAACGGGATTTATGGTCTTAAACCGACCTACGGTACGATTAGCCGTTATGGGGTGGTAGCGATGGCTTCCAGTACTGATTGTGTAGGGTTCTTTGCGGCTGATCCAGAAGATCTAAATCTCTTGATGGAAGTAGCGGCTGGCCAGGATCCCAAAGATCTGACAACTTTGCCAGATTATTATGGCCAGGAAGAATATTTTGACGATCCGATTAAAAAGATTGGTATTATTAAAGAGTTTGATAGTGACTCAGTGGACCCACAAATTCGGGGTGCGCTTAGCCGCACGGTAGAGCAATTGCGCGCGAGTGGGCATGAGATTGTAGAGCTTTCGATGCCGGCTTTGCAATATGCCTTGGCAGCGTATTATATTATTGTACCGGCGGAGATTTCCAGCAACTTGTCGCGTCATGATGGCGTGCGCTATGGTTATCGCAGCGCCAAGAGTGAGCACTTGGGTGAGCTGTACAAAAACACGCGCAACGAAGGTTTTATGCCGGAGAACAAGCGCCGGATTATGATTGGAAATTTTGTGCTGTCGTCGGGCTTTTATGACGCTTATTATCTGAAGGCAGCCAAGGCTCGCACCATGATTATTAATGAGTATAACAAGGCTTTCGAGCAGTGTGATTTTATCTTGTCGCCGGTCAGCCCTAACCCAGCCTTTAAGCTCGGTGAAAAGGTAGATGATCCGGTAGCGATGTATCTGGAAGATATGATGTCGGTATCTTTGAATCTCGCTGGTGTACCGGGCTTGACGATTCCGGTCGGTGAGACAGCCGAAGGACTATCGCTCGGTTTGCAGCTGGTGGGGCCGCGGCGGAGTGATCAAGCGCTGTTGAAATTTGCTAAGCAAATCCGGGATGGATTTGATGGTCAGGATGCTACCGATTTGACTGGCGTGGACTCAGAGCTCAGTGCTGAGAATCGGGTTGGGTCAACTGGTGCGCGCATGAGCTCGGCTACAGGTGGCGGCGTAGCGGCGGGCGCAAAATCCGGCAGCAAAGACGGTTTCTTAAAGCCGAGCAGTAATAGCATCAGCTCAGCTACCAGCAAAGAAAGTGGGAAGGATTAACTAGTATGCCGCAGATGGTTTTCTTAGTGATTGCAATTGTTGCCGTGGCGCTACTGGCGCTGGTTGCGATGATTTTGACTGGCAAGCGCCGGCATGAGTTTAATGTGCAGGAATATCAGACTCGTTGGCTGAAGATTGAAAACGGTCTGGATAAAGATGATCCGCGGAGCTATAATTTTGCGGTATTGGAGGCAGATAAACTCCTAGACAAAGCTTTAACTGAGATGGGGCTGCCGGGACAGAGCATGGGCGAGCGCCTCAAGAAGATTGGCGATAAAATGCCGGATATTCAGAAGATCTGGCAGGCGCATAAGTTGCGTAATCAGATTGTGCACGAGAGTGATTTTTCGGTAAATTACCAACAAGCGCGACAGGCTTTGATGATTTTTCGGCAAGCATTAAAAAATTTAGGAGCAATCTAATGGCAGAGAAGTTAATGACGGCGATTTCGGGAGCCAAGGAACAGGGAGAGGAGTAAAGATGGCGGAGAAAGTAAAATATATTCCAACGATTGGTATTGAGTGCCATGTGCAGCTTTGCACAAAGACCAAATTGTTTTCGGAAGTTGATAACGATGCGCGACAAAAGCAACCAAATGCCTGTGTGTCGCCAGTTGATTACGCTTTGCCAGGCATGTTGCCACGGCTTAATCAAACCGCCGTGCGTTATGCGGTGCGCGCTGGGCTGGCGCTGAACTCTGAAATTAATCTTGAGAGCCGTTTTGATCGCAAACATTATTTCTATCCCGATTTGCCAAAGGGCTATCAGATTACGCAGTTATACCATCCAATTATCGGCGAAGGTTATGTAGAATTACCAAGTGGCGGCAAGGTGCGGATTGAACATGCGCATCTAGAAGAAGATGCTGGCAAGCTTAGCCACGAAAGTGGCGATACGCTGGTGGATTTGAACCGTGCTGGTACACCGCTGGTAGAGATTGTCTCCATGCCAGATATGCATTCGGCGGTAGAAGCGCGCGAATATACTAAAGAATTGTGGCGGTTGATGACTTATGCCGGCGTGACTTTTGGCGATCTCTATAATGGCAACATGCGGTTTGATGTGAATATCTCGATTGCGCCGGAAGGTAGTAAGGAGCTCGGTACTCGCACTGAGGTAAAGAATCTCAATTCGTTCCGCAGCGTGGAACGCGCGGTGGAGTACGAAATCAAGCGCCAGGCAAAAGTGCTAGAAAAAGGTGAAAAAGTCATCCAGGAAACCCGCGGCTGGAGCGACGCTACCGGCGAAACAACTGCGCAGCGTAGTAAGGAAGCCGCTCAAGATTATCGTTACATGCCGGAGCCGGATATTCCACCGCTTCGCTTGACCGATCAAGATGTAGCGGAGCAGAAGGCGTTGATGGGGGTGCCGCTATGGATTTATCGTAATTTCTTGCGCCGATTCTTATCTGAAGAATTGGTAGAAGTTTTGTTGGACTACAAGACTCTGACAGATGCACTTTTCCAGCTGAATAGCTATCTTACTGATGAACTCGGTATTAGCGATGAGAAGCCGGCTACCGAGGCTGATGGCAAAGCCTTGGCTGCAAAATTGAAGAAAGTTGCCAACTTATTTAGTAGTGTCTTGCTGGCCGAAGAAAATACCAGTTTACTGAATGATGAATTGCCGACTAGTGAACAGCTGGCTGAACTCGTCGCTATGAGCGAGAAGAACGAGCTTTCTAGCACAGGTATAAAAGAAGTCTTTATTAAGTTTTTCGATCCCGAAATGCACTATAAAGATACGCGCACAATTGCCAAGGAGCTGGGCGTGATTCAGGAGAATGACTTAGGCGCGCTAGAAGCGATTGTGGATGCGGTGCTAGCTAAGCCAGAAACGGCGCAGGCGCAGGCAGACTTCAAAGCCGGTCAAGAGAAAGTCTTAGGATTCTTGGTGGGGCAGGTAATGAAGGAATCTAAAGGCAAAGCCAACCCTTCAGCCGCGCAGGAAATTTTGCGCCAGAAACTGCAATAGAATATGCATAAGGATGCAAGCATAGTATCGCTGTTGAAACGTGAATTTGGTAAAGGTGGCCTTTGTTAGCGCCTCCAGTTAGAGGTGATAAGGCTTGGTTTGAGGCACATGTGGCGTTGGGCGGCAAGCCTTATACTCTAGATGATGATCAGGCGCGAGCAGTTTTTGATAATCATAAGAATACTCTAGTGACGGCACGGGCTGGCTCAGGTAAGACGCGGGTGATCGTGGCGAAGATTGCCTACTTAGTCGCCACGCGTCAGGCGCGCCTGTCGGAAATCGCGGCGTTTATGTTTAACCGCACCGCGGCAGCGGAGGTAAACGAGCGTATTGGCGCGGTCGAGATTGACGGCGTAAGCCTGAGCGAGCTAAACGGCGGCAAGGAGATTAAAGTCGCCTCAACTTTTCATAAGTTCGCACTGGATGTGGCAAAACTTAGCGGCGAGCAGCCGGTTTTAATTTCGGAAACTGAGCATGACGCGCTGGTGAAACAAGCGGTACGCAAAGTGGTTTCTGAACTTCAACGTAAAGTACCAGCAGCGGAATATGTGGAGATTTTGCGGCTAGCCAATAGTTTTATTGCGCGGGCAGGGCAAAAATATACTGGCGAGAGTGGTCTTTCCGAGCTTTGTGAAACAGTGGCGCATTATGCCGCCGCGCATCAAGACGACGCTGATTATGCGCAGAAGATTTTCTTACACCAGATTTGCCTGGCGGCTTATCAAGAATATTTGTTAAATCTGCACTATCCGCGATTGGATTTTAATATTTTGATGGCCAGAGCTACCCGGATTCTCAAGCAGCAGGCGCAGCATACAAGTAGCACGATGCCGGACGGTAGTGATTCAAGAGCGCAAAAAGCTCGTAGCCAAGAGTTGTTAACCAAGAAAGTTCAGCGCTACAAGTATTTGATGGTGGACGAATATCAAGATTTTTCGTATCTATTTTTGAGTTTAATTCGGGTGCTCAGAATGAACTGCCCGGCGGCGCATCTCTTTGCGGTAGGTGATGATTGGCAGGCGATTAATCGTTTTGCTGGCTCGGACGTGGATTATTTCCTGAATTTTGCCACTTATTTTCCTGAAGATGTGACCAATATCCCGCTCAGTACCAATTATCGTAGCGCGCGCCGGATCGTCGAAAATGCCAATCGCTATATGTTGGCAAATTACGATCCGCAGGCCAAGAAGGCGATTCCATTTAGTAAAAAATCTGGCAAAATCATCCGCATCAATCCTAACAAGACGCGCTTTGATCCGACGGATTTAGATGAAGACGGCTTAGGCGATGCGCGCTATCAGCTGGCATTGGCCGAAGTTTGTAGTAATGCAAGTAGGGCGGTACCTGGCGTAGTATTAGTGTCCAGTAATCGGACGGGTGCGGCGCTGGCATCTGGCGGAAGGGCGAGCTCAATCTCAAAAACTAACCGGAAGCTGCAGCAAAATCCCCAGAATTTCACCGCAGCGGCGCAACTCCTAAAAACCGTGGTGAAAATTATTAAGCGTCATCGTAAAGCCGAGATTCTTTTGCTACATCGCCATAATTTTACTTCATGTCTTGGGGTTACGCTGGGCGTTTTCTTGCGGGCGCTAGAGAAGATATTGATAGAACGGCGTATCATGACGGCGCAAGATTTTGCTAAGCGAGTCCGTGGTATGACCATGCATAAGTCGAAGGGGCTGGAATCAGAAATTGTGATTTTGCTAGAAGTAGACAAAGAAATTGTTGTCAGTTGTCATCCGCATGCCACGATTTTTGAGCTATTTGGCGATAATCTGGCGGCCGAACGCGCCGACCAGCAGCGTTTATTATATGTGGCAATGACGCGAGCAAAAGAAAGGCTTTATATTTTGAGCCGTGACAAACAATGCATAGTTTAAAATGCCCCGACTGAGGTCGAGGCAAAATAAGATAAGTTTTTTAGAATCCTGAATCGCTGTAGGATTTAGCGGGAATTCCAAGTTGGCTTAGTAAGGGAGTAAGTCATGCAGCTGCTGATCCAATGTGCTACGCGGTAACGGTGTGGCGTCGTTGATAGTGAGATCAAAATAGCGGGCGCTATCTCGTAGTTGAGTGGCAGTGACGCAGTTGTGCTGGATTAGCTGCTGATTTAGCAGGGCGCGATATTCGGCGGAGTTGAGCAAGGCTTGCTCCGCCGCACTTAGTCCGGTAATCTCTTGATCGACTTGTGGCAATATTTGTAGGGCATCGTCGATGGTTTCAATGTTAGCAAATCCGTAGCGATAGAAATTCTCTGCTGCATATTCTCGAAATGCAACCTTGAGTACCTCGAGATCAATTTCAAATCCAATTGCAGCAAAAATCTGTTGAGAAAGCTGTAAATAGAGAGTTATTTCGGTCTGGTTAAGAAAATAAAGCGGTAGGTGAGTGTAGTGAAGATGGTAGTCCTTCTGCTGCAGGAGTTGTGCAGATGTTTTTCGCCAGGTTGCGTGCATCTCGAAAGCGATTTCTGCCATCAGTTCTTCTAGTGCGGTATGCTCCCAGTCGGCTACGTCCAGACGGGGATATTTCTGCATTAGAGTGTCGTGTACTTCCTGGATCAGGGCCGGATTCTTCACATTCGGCTCATGCTTAACGGCGGCTCGTAGCGACAGGACGTAGGGCATCCCTTTCTGCAACAGTTCGGTATTCGAAAGACCGCTACCACAGCGCGAATGCATGAAACGGGCGATTACCCCGCCGATGCTATACATCATCAGCTGAGTGTTGTCCAATGTCTGAACTTCTTTAGGATCGGTGTGTTCTTTGGGTTGCGCGCTGTCGTCGGGCTTAGTGTGACTTTTTGACTTTGCGTGGAAAAATTTAAACATATTCTATTCCCTCCAAAGCGTTTTTAAGGTGCCTATCCTTCCATTATAGCACACCATAAGTGATTTGTCAATACTCTTTATGCTATTTTTCGTAGATTATGCAAAAATGTTGATTAATATTGTTAAAAATCCATAAAAACCTCTATCAAAATTACTAATTTTATGCTAAAATAAAGAAAAGCCCGTTTCTCTAAGGTGTTTGAGCTGTGTGAGTTTTGCATTAGCCAAGCAGATTATGAGTGTGGTCAAAATTAATAATTTTAAGGAAAACTTTCATGGCAAGTGAAGTCACAGATTTATCAAAGCTCCGCAATATTGGTATTATTGCCCATATCGATGCGGGCAAAACTACGACCTCCGAGGCGATTCTTTATCGTACCGGTCTCAAGCATAAAATTGATTTAGTAAAAGGTGGCACCGGTGGTGCTACGACCGACTGGATGGAGCAGGAGAAAGAGCGCGGTATTACGATTACTTCGGCTGCGGTGACGGTGTATTGGAAAAATCACAAGATTAATATTATTGATACTCCGGGCCACATTGATTTTACTGCTGAGGTAGAGCGTTCGCTTCGCGTGCTGGATGGCGCTGTGGTGGTCTTTGATGGTAAGATGGGCGTAGAGGCACAGTCGGAGACGGTTTGGCGCCAGGCTACTAAGTATGGTGTGCCACGCATTTGCTTTGTTAATAAGATTAACCAGATTGGTGGCGATTTCTATAAGTCACTCGATAGTATTCATAAGCGTTTATCTAAGAACGCTGTGGCGATTCACTTGCCAATTGGTTTTGAAAAGGATATTTGTGGTATCGTCGATCTCGTGGATATGAAGGCGTACACTTACAAAGATTATGCCGATCACGAGCTGACGGTGGGTGAGATTCCGGCCGATATGCTAGAGAAGGCTAAGAACGCTCGTAGCTTGCTGGTAGAAGAAGCGGTGCAGGCCGATGAGGCTCTGATGGATAAGTTCTTTAGCCAGGGCGAAGACTCGATTACTGAGGTAGAGCTGAAAGCCGCTTTGCGTAAGCGTGTGCTGGATGGTGACTTCTATCTTGTCACTGGTGGTGATGGTCGTGGCGTGATTGTTGAGAAGGTGTTGGATTTGGTGACGGATTACTTGCCAAGCCCGCTGGATCGTGATCAAGGCCAGACTGTCGGTATTGATCCAAAGACTGGCGAGCAGGTGATTCGTAAAGCCAGTGATAGCGAGCCGCTCACGGCTTTGGCCTTTAAGATCGCCACTGATCCGTTTGTTGGTAAATTGATCTTTATTCGCGTCTACGCCGGTAGATTGAAGTCTGGTGATACGGTCTTAAATGCCACGACTGGTGATAAGGAACGTATTGGGCGTATTGTACGGATGTTTGCGGATAAGCGTGAGGAAATCTCTGAGATTACTGCTGGCGATATCGCGGCTGTGGTTGGTATGAAAGATGTTACGACTGGTACTACAATTTGTGACCCAACTCATCCAATTCATCTCGAAGACATCACCTTCCCAGATCCTCCAGTATCAATTGCCGTTGAGCCAAAGACTAAATCTGATCAGGAAAAGATGGGTCTTGGTTTGCAGAAATTGGTAGAAGAAGATCCGACTTTGCGCGTGCATACCGACGAAGAAACTGGTCAGACCATCATTTCTGGTATGGGCGAGTTACATCTAGAAATCGCAATTGACCGTTTGCAAAAGGAGCACGGCGTTGAGGCTAATACGGGCGCCCCACAGGTAGCTTATCGCGAGACTATTCGCGGTACTGCCGAAGCGCAAGGTAAGCATATTAAGCAGTCCGGTGGTCGTGGTCAGTATGGTGATGTTTGGGTGAAATTTGAGCCAAACGAACCAGGCAAAGGCTTTGAGTTTATCGATCAGATTAAGGGTGGCGTGGTGCCTCAGGAATATCGCAAGCCAGTTCAGCAAGGTATCGAAGAAACCTTGAACGGTGGTGTGATTGCTGGTTATCCAGTAGTTGATGTGAAGGCTACGCTCTACGATGGTAGCTATCACGATGTTGACTCTTCAGAGCTCGCGTTTAAGCTCGCTGGTAGCTTGGCTACTCGTGCTGGTATTCAGAAGGCTAACCCAGTCTTGCTCGAGCCAGTGATGAAACTTGAGATTACTACCCCAGAAGAGTTCATGGGCGATGTAATTGGTGATATTAATGCTCGTCGTGGTCGTATCGATAGCATGGAAGATTTAACTGGTGGCGCTAAGTTGATTAAGGCTTTTGCTCCGCTTGCCAACTTGTTCGGCTACACTAGCGACTTGCGTTCAATGTCGCAGGGTCGCGCAGCCAGCTCGATGGAGCTCTTCGGTTACGAAGAAGTACCACCAAACGTTGCCAACGAGATTATCGAAAAACGCAATACGAAGTAATGAAAGAGTCCCGTAAGGGACTTTTTCATTGCGGATACAATAGCATCTTTTATTATGTTTTTAAGTTATAATAAAGATAATGCAAAATAAACTTCAGCGTGTTAATAAGATTTACCCGTGGTTGGCTGGGCTAACCAATAATTTGATTTTTTATGTTGTAGTTAACACGGTTTGGCTAACTAATGTTAAGGGCTTTGATGCCACGGAAGTAATTTTCTTAGAAGTTTGTGTGAGTATTGCAGTGCGTGCCATTATGTCGCTGATGCTCAAACTTGCTGAACGGATTGGTAATACCTGGGCGATGCGTCTAGGTGCTATCTCTCTATTTATTACTAGCGTTTTATTGACATTCGGCACTGAATACTGGATATTTATGCTCGCAATGATTTTTCAGGCCTTTGCGGTGGTCCTGGCGGCGATGCGAGACGTATTAATCCAGAATAACCTTAACTATTTGCATCGCGGTAAAGAATATATTCGCGTTTCTAGCTATGCGCATCTAATTTATACCTGCGCTACGATGTTGGCTTCACTTTTGGTGGGCGTCTTCTTCGCTGAATGGCAGGCCCTACCAATGATCTTGGGTACTGCCATTTGCGGAATCGGAGTGATTCTTTCATTCTTTGCGTTTGATATCGAAGACATCAAGCGTCCGCAGCTAGAAGAACTCTCTAATCCGGAAGCAGAAACCGCGCAGAAGTTGACTTTGCCACATCCAGTTAAGTTGTCGCTACTGGTGATGATTTTTTGCGGTGTACTTTACGGTATTGTTGATCTCGGTCAGACCAATAGCAAGCTGCTTTTGCAATATCAGCTAGAAAATTCCTTTACCGTTGATCAGGTGGTATCCTTTTTGGGTTTAGCTTGGTTTATCTCGCGGGTTATTCGGATTGCGGTAGATTTGCTTTATCCTAAACTTTATCAAAAATTACAGGGCAGGATTGCAGTTATTCTAAGCTGTTGGGTGCTATTTGCGATAGGATTAGTGCTAGTAGGTTTTCTCTTGAATGCAGATTTCCAGACCAGAATTCTATTGATGACGAGCGGATTTGTTTTATTGCCGGCAGTGCGCGACCCTTTGCATATCTTTAGCCAGACGGTTTTGCTTAGTAAGGTAGAAAAGGCTGAGCGCCGTGACGCTTTAGTTTATCTAGTAGTCATGCAACAGGCGGGCAAGTTTTTACTTGGTTTAGCAATCTCTGCAATACTGTTATTCTTGCCCTTACAATACGCAATTGTTATGTTAATTATTGCGAGCTTGCCGGTGATGGGGCTAGGGTTCAGGTTGAGCCGGCTATTAAGAAAAAATAGCCATACTTCTTAATATTCTACAATAGAATGGGCGTTATAGATGCTCTTTGAGTTCCGGAAATAAGTCGTAAAGGCTATGACCAAGCTGGGCGTCGATTTCGGTTTTGAGCGCAAGCGCCGCATTGACGAATTTTTGTGTATTCTCCCAAGTGCCATGCCGAGAAATGATATTAATCATTCTTTGCTCAAGTGTTAGTAAATCATAAAAGCACATTAAATCACACAGGCTTACAATTTTCTCGGCTAAAGTAAAATCATGATTTTTGATATAATTAATTAAGAAGAGCTGCTTATCCGGTTCTGGAATAATGTCCGAGAGGGTTTCAAGGTATTCTGCGCTTGGCAAAAACTCTGGCTCAAAAACCGATCCGCTGAGCGTAAAATAGGGATCATTTTTAATAAATGAATGTATGAGCGGAACGGTGCAATATGGCTCCGGGAAGTTTTGCCGTTTTAAATAGGCATAACCACCTAAAAGATGCCCGAGAAAGTTAAAATTACCATTTAACTTACCGATATCATGCACGTAGCCCATTAGGCGAACTTGCTCTGGATCAATTTCTACGCCGGTTTGTTTGAGTGCAGCAGCAATTGTAAAGGCGGCGTCGCCCACGGCTTGGGAATGTTTTGCCCAGCCATAGTCAATTTGATTCTGCTTGGCGGATTCGAGGAATTGTTGTATTTCTTTACTATCGCATTTCATAGAAAACTGTTGCAATTATTTTTATTAAACCGAACATATAGTATATATTATAACATGGAATTAGTCTCAGGGTGTGATGATGCACACTGCAACTGTTTTAAAGTTGGTGACTACTATTCTAGACGATAAGAAAGATAATTGCCAACAAAAAATCGTCAATTCGGTCATGTGGCGCGAGCTAAGGCGATTAATGCCGAGCAGGAAGGACTATTCGTCTGCGATAACGCAAAGCCGGAAATGATCAAAGACCTCCAAGAGGCGGGTTTGCGTGCGATACCTTGCGATAAGAGTGCGTCAGGCAAGACCATTGACTAGCCTCAAGACGGCAACGACCACGCAATGGATGCGATCGCCTACGCTCTGCGTGATATGGAAGCGGGGGTGAGGTAATATCTACATCGGTCGTAGGTTTTTATCTAGGCGATCTATAATCCACGCTAGTCGTTTCTCTCGTCTAGCGTCAGTTTTAGCATCGTAGTATGCGCGAGCATAGGTTTTACGGACGGATGGTGGCATATTTTGATAGTTAGCATAGGCAAGTTCGTATTCTTTCAGTATATCCGATAAAACTTCTATTTGTTCGTCCGTGAGTTTCATCAAATCAGGTGTGTCCCACGAGCCGTCTTTTTTGGCAGTGGCAATTTTCTCTCGCCCGAAATCGGCCATTAAGCCACGCTTCTCTAAATCAGCGATTAGGGCTTTGTTTTTCTTCGACCACCGACTTTTCTCGCGGCGCGGTGCGAAATACTTTTTGTAAGTTTTATCGTCAATGCCTCGCATTTGTCCGTCAATCCAGCCGAAACAAAGAGCTTCTTCTAGGGCTTCGGTGGCGGTGAGAGTTTTCGGACTACACTTTTTGCCGAAGATTAGCCAAACTCCGTCACTAGACTGACAATTCTTGCCTAGCCAGTTTCTGAATTCGGTGCGGTTTGCGAATTGTAGGTTAGGCATTTTGTTTCCACCTTTTCAGGGTTGGGAATAACTTCTCACAATGGGTTTTCATTTCGAAGTTCGTCATATCTGCCTGTTCGCCGTACTGCGAGCACATTTCAATATACTCTTCCATAGGTACTTTGTCTATGAACTCGCCGTCTTTATAGCAGTATTTACAATAATCTTCGCTAATACTTCCGTCTTTTTCGGTGCCGAGTTGGTCGTCTGATGCAATCGGCATACCGCAACTTTGGCAGATTTGTTCTTTCATTTCTTATATCTCCACTTCAGAAATTGTAAGTTATCTCTATCTAATTATAACATTTTTGGTGCGTTTTTGGCGCAGGCTGTGGCGAGGACGAGGGTAAAGAGGGGTGCGAGTAGGCTAGGCGAGCGCCCGCCCCCGCTCCCGAAGCGACTAACGATCGGCGAAGCGTCCGCTCAATGGAACGAATAGCCCGACGGCGTAGCCGTAGCGCACGAAACAGCGTGATGTATAATAACCAACAAAAAGAAGCCCCCTACGCTAAGCACTCAATGCGCCCTGCGGGGACTTGCTTTGATTACATTGTATCAAATTAAAGAAAATATGTCAATGATTTTACCGGTTTTGGTAGTCAAAATCATTCGTTTGATTTGTTTGATAGCCTTTACTTCGGCTACCAAGAAGCGAGTAAAGTTCTTTGCTGTCATACCTTTCAGACGAGAAGCGTCAATGATTAGATTTGGCGACTGATAGGTCGCTTTTTTAATCATATGCTTCAAAGTATTGGTATTAGATGATTCGGGTGACTTAATCTCGTATTCAATGCCGTCTAGCAAAATATCTGGAGTTGGTAGGTTGCTTTCGGGTAGAAACTCCACTCGATGGCCTGCCATTGACAAAACCTGCGCAACACGCATCTCGTGTGGCCAAATAATCCGTCCGGGCACTAGAATAATCCGATTTTTCTGGTTTTTGCCTCTCATTATCATGCTTATATTATATCACCCTCTGTTATATAAATAAAGGCTGGCTTTTTGGAAAGGCGGGTTGCGGGCGACGGCGATAGTCGGCGGCCGCTAGGAAGAGCAGAATTGATGGGCGCGCTAGGCGAGCTGACGCCCGAGGAGAGGGAGTGTAGCGACCGACGCTTGCTTGCCAGCTGGCGCGCGAAAGTGAGGCGCAGATTTACTACGTGTAAAAACACTGGAGAAAGTTGTATAATTAAGCTATGACGATTAAATTAGAGAATCTTAATAAGAGTTATGGCAAGAAGCCAGTACTCTTTGATATTAACCTGGAAATCCCGACTGGCAGCTTCACGATGCTTCGCGGTGTCAGCGGTTCCGGAAAATCCACTTTGCTGAGTATTATTGGCGGTATTGAGCCAATGACAAGCGGTAAAGTGCTGATTGATGGGCAGGATGTTAGTAAGTTCAAAGGTAAGGCAAGAACTGATTTTTACCGTCACAAAATCGGTTTTATCTTTCAAGGATTTTATCTCCAACCACAACTCACCATTGGCGAAAATATCGCTCTGATGGGGACTTTTGCTGGGATGCCAAAGAAGGAGCGCGAAGCGAGAGCAAAGGAACTTGCAAAAGAACTTGGCATTGCTGAAGTTCTAGGCCAGTTGCCGGCAGAGGTATCAGGCGGGCAAGCGGAGAGAGCCTGCGCCGCAAGGTCAATGTTTATGCGCCCCGAGATTATCCTCGCTGACGAGCCGACAAATAACCTTGACCCGGAAAATGCGAAGAACGTGATCGAGATGTTAAAGAAAATCCAGCAGGACACCGGCGCAACCATGATTGTCGCCAGCCATGATCCGATGGTGGAGAAGTTTGCGACGCAGGTTATCGACATCAAAGATGGTCGAGCGACGGAGGAAAAGTAGAGATGGGGTTGAAGTTTTCTGATGCGCTACGCTTAAGTTGGAGCAATATCGCTGAGCATAAAAAGCGCAGTGTGATTATTGTTTTGACAATTTCTTTGCTCTTTGGGGTGATTATGGCCTTCAATTTTATACTTCAAGGGCTACGCGGAACGATTCTCGATGCGGCACTGCAGGCGAATGATGGAAAGGTTTATCTAGAGGTAAGTTATCAAGAGTTGGCAGGGTTTGGTCCGGGGCGAGTAGAAAAGGCTGATAGTGAGGAAAAGCTGGACGAATTCATTAAGGAAGGGGCCGCTCATTACAACGGTAAAATAATCGGCGAGAAATTGAGCTATCAGTTTAATAATATCTTTGAAACCATTACGCCAGCAGTAGCAGAAAGTATATCTAGTGAAATCGATTTATCAAATGTGCCAGATGGTAAAGTAGCGGTATTAATGCCGGCAGAAACAAGCCAATATGCCACCGTGGACCGCGGAGATTATTATACCGTGGGTACTTACCCTGCCACGCAACAAGGCAGTCCGACTTTGCCAGGATTAAATCCAGCCAACTTATTACTTGGAATGGTACATGGATCAGGAATTAACGCGAGACCGCTGATTATTGATAATGGTTCAGAAGCGGTGCATAAATATTTTCTTAAGCTTGCTCAACAGAAAGTTGATAGTGGCAGCCCATATACATCAGCGGAGGAATATCTCGAAGCTCAAGTGCTACAAACTCGTTATATTGTGGAGTTCCCAAATTATGAAGATGCAGTAGGCTACTATTATAATAGCTATGCCGGGAAAAATATCCCTAAGAATGTCGAGATTGGCGATCGTAAATATGAACTGATCAATATGGACACCTTTGGGCGAGTAATTTCTCTTGAATATGATTTCGACAATCTTCAGTTTATGCTGACGG
>CAZWCY010000017.1:0-20595 GCA_964633035.1 uncultured Candidatus Saccharibacteria bacterium
ATATAAATCATAGTACAAGCATAGCCATACACACGAAAGTAGCATTAAACCCAAACTCGCTTTTATATTTCTCCTCGTGGAGCCGCGACCGAGACTTGAACTCGGGACCCCTTCCTTACCATGGAAGTGCTCTACCACTGAGCTATCGCGGCATATCGTAAGTAGGTATATCTACTATACTAAAATTATTCTAGCACACTTTGTAGCGGTTGTGAATACTAAACTTGCGTAAAATTGACGTAAATCGGGCGATAGATGAGGTTTGCGCTAGTTTCGGCATTAAGCTAAGCTTAGCCTGGTGGTGTTTAGTAAACTATTACCCCGCTTGCTCTAGCGTCTTAAACAATGCAGCATATTGTTGTCGATGTCGTAGTATGTTTGATAGCTGGGGATTTTCTATCATAGTGCGGAGTTCTCGCCACGGCACATATTTAATTGCCGAGAGTTCATCTTCTTGAATCGTAAAATCCTCTAGCTTGCGAGTAGTGCGCAATAAGTAAACCTTTTCGATAGAATTATTAATAAAATCTGGCCTTGGGCGTGAGCTGGTTTTGAATTTGCCAAGTTCAATTAGATCTTCTGGGTCAACTACGAGGCCAAGTTCTTCTTTTAGTTCTCGAATGGCGGCAGCCTGATAATCTTCGCCGGCCGTTACGTGACCGCCGCAGGATAAGTCCCACATATTAGGATAGCTATCTTTGTTGGGCGCACGGCGTTGGAGGAGGACCTCGTTTTGCGGATTAAGCACAAAAATATTCACTGCGGCATGCCAGTCGCCGTCACGATGTACGGCGTCGCGAGGTTTGGTGCGACCAGTTTTGTATCCATTTTCATCGAGTACGTCAAAATATTCTGTAGCCATAAGTAGATTATAGCATATTTTGAGTAGGGTAATGGTTGCCATGCATTAATAATATGGATGGAATTGAAATATCTATGAAAAAGCACCCCGGTGAAGGGGTGCTGCCTCCGTTCTGCCTATGTAGGCTTAAGATTGGAGGTGAGTTGCAGGTTTACTGGGGGTCGCTGGACGGGCCAGCAGGGGTGTCGGCGTTGCGGCCGGTTTCGTCGGAGCCACTGATGTGGGCCGACTGCATGTAGGGCTGGGGCAGCGTATGAGTTTGCTTAATCTGAGCGCGAATGCAGGCGCGAGGCGGAAAGCCGGCCCGATAGGACTTGGGTACCATGGTGTCGCGGAGGGGATTGTCATGTTGATGCTGGGGCTGCTGGCTGAGGTCGTCGCCCTCGCTGAAGGCGTAGGGGCGAGTAGCGTGCTGAGCAGGGGTTTCGGTGCCGTCAGTGCTGTACATCGCGCTCAACTCCTGGCGGTATTCCGCCAGGGCAACCGCCACCGACCCGCAGTAGAGATGGTGCAAAGCACCATCCTCGAAGAAAACTTCTTCGTTGTAGCGATTGTTGATAGGGTCGCCGATCAGAATGTCGCGCGTCAGCATTTCCTGCATCAGGTAGAGTTCGTCTTCGCGTGCGGGCCACACAATGCCGGTGTTGATATCCTTCATCTCGATGTAGCGAACCTTTTTGCAGGCCCGCTGCTCTTCCTCACTGAGGGCGTCATAGGCGCTCTCGTCGATCTCGCGCCCATCGGGCAGGATTGCCACGAAGGACGACCGATCGACAGGGGAGCTGGTGGGGTTGCCTACCATATCCACGTCGCAGCCTTCGTCATTGACCTGGCTGTGCAGGATCATGGTGCGGAACTCCTGCTTGTCATAGGTGAAGGTATTGAGCAGCAGCTGTGCCGCCTCACGCTTCTTGTCATCCTCGTGGATGGCGTGGAGCACCAGCTGGTTCAGAGCCCATTTCTGAGCCTCCTGGTCGTCGTAGAGAGGGCGGGAAACGCCAAAGGCGTCGGCCGCGGTCAGAAAACCGTGCAGGAAAATCCTGCGCTCCTTGCTATCCATGGCGTTAATGTAGCTTCTGAAGTCTTTCCCGTACATATTTGTTTCCCCTTTCAATTCATTGTAGTTTGGATCGTCGTATCAATGCAGATCACAACGAACCATTCCTACAATGAATTGCTCAGGCGATAGCATAATTTTACCAAGTCACCAAGCTCACCAGCAAACAAAAAGTTCTGCTCTAGTAGCTGGGTAATGGCTAAAATTATAATATTACCAAGGAAAGACAAATTGTAAATCCAGTAAATCATACTAAAGTACACAATATATTTCAATTGCTTACGTCCATTATAGCACACATTGATTAAAAAGTCAATAGTTTTTATGTATATTTTTACTTAGAAAGCGAGAATATGTCAAAAACAGTCGAAGATTCAAGATTCTTGATTGGAACAGGTGATTTTTTTGACATTAATCAAGTATTGAAAGGTAATTGGGTTACAGCTTTGGCACTTCTGTAAAATCACCGTCTTTCAGCCCGCTTAGCTGGTAAGGGCCAAATTGGATACGATGCAATCTTACTACCGTATAGCCGAGAGCAGCAAAGGTACGACGGATCTGGCGGTTACGACCTTCGTGCAGCGTGACCAGCCAGCTTTTACGGGTGTCGTTTAGCTTAGATAAGCCCATTTTAGACACACCATCGCCAATTTCAATACCATAATCTGAAATCATCTGTTGATGCAGAGGCGCGAGCGGCGCGTCTAGCGATACTTCATAGAGCTTGGTTTTGTCGAACTTTGGATGAGTCATTTGGAAGGCAAAATCACCATCGTTAGTAAGCAGAATCAAGCCTGAAGAATCTTTATCAAGCCGTCCGACAGTTTTTAGCTGTTGATATTTTGGCGGTAATAGTTCATAAATTGTTGGTATGTCGCCTTGACGTTTGCGCGAGCAAACATAGCCGACTGGCTTATTAAGCCCCAGATAAATATATTTCACGGTTTTTGCAACTGGCTGACCGTCAAAAATTATGGTATCGCTGGGCTTGACACGCGCGCCTAAAATTGCGGCTTGACCAGAAATCTGGACCCGACCAGCAGTAATCGCGTCATCGGCCTGGCGGCGCGATAAGCCGAGTTGTTCGGCCAAGAATTTATTAAGACGGACTGACTCTTCCATGATATAACTTTAAGCAACTGGCGGAATAATGCTATCGGGCACCGGTGTGGCGACGTTTGGGCTAGGAGTCGGAGCAGCTGTAGGCTGAGTAGCTATTGGAGCAGGCTGTGGGGCGGGTGCGGCAGCTGAATCGGTCACTGGTGGAGTAGCGGTAGCTGGCGCCGAGGTAGATTGCGCTGGGGCTGTGGCGATGGTTGGATCGGTAGTGAAATCAGCTGTTGGCGTAGCGGTCGAGCTGACAGCAGGATCCACAGTGCCATTGGCGGCGCGATCGCCGAGTACCTCATGTACGACATTCACGACATCTTCAATGCCGACCTGCGATTTTACTAGGTAGCGGTCGGCACCGAGGTTTTCACCGCGGTTACGTTGATCTTCAGAAGAAAGCGCAGTCATCATAATGACCTTAATATTGGCGGTTTCAGGGGTAGAGCGAAGAATATCCAGCATATCAAAGCCGGAGATCTTTGGCATCATGACATCGGAAACGATTAGATCGGGGCGTTCTTTTACGGCGACTGCTAGAGCTTCTTCGCCGTCGCGCGCCGATACCACAGCGTAGCCCTCGGCGGAAAAGCGAATACCATAAATTTCGCGCAGGCTGTCATCATCTTCAACAATCATTACTTTACTCATAGGTTCTCCTTTTGATTAATTATTAGTGGGCGGGGTAGGTGTTATCGGCGTGGCCGGGGCGCTAGTAGGTGAATCTTTAGATGGCTTCAAGGTGGCGGCTTTACGTTCAAAGATTTGCGGCTCAGGTGCAGCGGCGTTTTCGGTAGGAGGACTTTCGTCGGGCGTATCAGGCAACAGAGCTTTGTGACTCTGGATCATGCTGCTACGTGAGGCGGTTGGTACAGGTGTGGGCTGAGGTGCGGCCGATGGCGCAGGAGATGCTGTGCTGGAAGCGGTGGAGGTAACGGCTGGCGCAGGAGTGGCCGCACCGGCAGTAGCGGCTAGATTAGGGCTTGTAGGCGCATTGGCGGGCGGTGCAGTGGTCGCTGGTGCAGCAGCGGGAGTAGCAGTTGTTGGAGCGGCATTCGTTGCAGTGCCTACCACTGGCGCTACAAAGGGCGTGCGAACCATCTTTTCGTTACCATAGGCGATACGCATGCGCTCGTATTCAGACTCGGAAATGCGCGGCAGCGAGACATAAAAAGTGGAGCCATGCCCAAAATCACTCTCGGCCCACACACGGCCGCCCAAAGCTTCAACACGTTGTTTGACTAGATACAACCCTAGGCCAGTACCACCAATCTCACGGGTTTGAGTACTATCAACTCGGTAGAATTTCTGGAAGATGTGCCCAAGATCATCAGCGGGAATACCGATACCATTATCGGCCACGCTAATAATAACCCTGTCTCCGTCACCCTTGACGTCAACTTTGATCTCGCCGCCTTCGGGGGTATACTTAATGGCATTGCCAACTAGGTTATTAATAATCTCACGGAAGAAATCATAATCAACGGCCATATAAATTTTGGGCGAGAGGTGTTTTTTGTCGGCGGAGCGATTACCGCCAAAACTATAACGGAGATGTTTGGCTTGCATAGCCTCGGCCTGTTCGTTGGCGACATAAGATGTGGCTTCAACGGCATCGACTGGAATTAAGTGGGCTTTGGCACGGTCGTCGTCAAATTTTGTAACGTCGAGTAAATCCTTGAATAGGCGCCCTAAGTGTTGGCTAGCAGCGTGAGCAGCTTCCAGATATTTTTGAGCACGGGCGTCAATGGTGGCGGTTTGAGGGTTAAGGGCAAGCCCGAGATAGCCTTCAATGGAGGCAACTGGGGTACGCATTTCGTGGCTAGCAGTAGAGATAAACTCTGCCTGTTCTCTTTCCTCGGCCAACTCGGTGGTAATATCGCGAAAAGTAATCACGCGGTCAGCGCGTTCATCGCCGGTAGTGATACAGGTGAGATCGATAGCGATGCGGCGCTCGCTCTGGGCGGAAATTAAAACATAATCGCGCGTCTTGAGGTTTTGCCCGAGCATAATGGCGGTATAGAGAGCACTCTGATTGGCTTCAATTGGGTTGCCATGTGCGTCTTCAAGGTGAATCACAAGTTGATAATCGAGTCCGGTAATATTGCTAGGGTCGTTAAAACCAGTCATGGCGGCCGCGGCGGGGTTGGCAAATTTAATCATACCGCGATAATCTACTACTAAGACACCCTCAGTAATAAAATCAAGTGAGCGCAAGGCTAAGGCTGCCGCGTCAGGACTAGCATACTCTTGGCTGCGTTCTTTTTTCCTAAATAAACCCATTTATGTCTATTTTAGCACGGAATTTGGGAAAATACGTGAAAAATTGGGCAGATTTTGCGGATAGCCGGTGCACTTATGGGAAACCGCAAAACTTACACGATTTTTAGCACAAGCGCACAAAAGTATGATATATTTAGAGTGTATGAATAAGGAAGTTATTTATTTGGAGCCGGAGGATGATATCACTGATATCCTCACTAAGCTTCAACAGGCCGAACAAAAAATCGTGGCCTTGGTGCCACCTAAAAAAGCCACTATTCTACGTAGCGCTGTAAACATGAAATTGGTCGCGCGCGTGGCAAAAGAATGCGAGAAAGTCGCCGTGATTGTGACGGCTGATCCCGCGATTGTGAAAATGGCAATGATGGCTAAAATCCCAGTGGCAAAGAATCTGCAGTCACGCCCAGTGGTGCCGACCGAGGAAAACGTCAAAAAAGCCGAGGCGGATATGCAAATTATTGATGGCGAGGATCCTGATTCTGATGAATATAATGAAAACGATAAAAAGTCAAAAATCGCGTCAGAGGCCTCAAATTCGCATTCTGAAGCCGCTAACGCTAAAAGTGCGGATACTATCGACTTAACCGAAGAAGGCCTTGAAAAGGCTTCTAAAGGCCCAGAAAAGGCAAAATCGAAAAAATCTGCCAAAAAAGACACCAAATTAAACCCTAATGCTTCCTTCTTTGAAAAATACCGCAAGTTAATCATGATTGGTTCGGCTGTTGCGGTATTATTAATTGTAGTCTTGGTCTGGGCGCTGATCTTTGCTCCGGCCGTCAAGATTACGGTGGCTATTAGCAGTACGCCCAATAACTTTGCCGAGAATATCCGTTTTACTACCGATCAGGCCGCTCAAAACTTGGAAGAGGGCTTACTCTATGCACAACAGATTACTCTTGAAAAATCTTACAAGACCGATATTACTGCCACAGGCGAAGAGGATCGTGGTGACAGGGCTACCGGTACGTTGTCGGCAGTGTTTCGCTTCCGGGCGCGTGAGTTTAGCGGCGTAGGTTTTAAAGCCGGTGTTACTGAGGGGGACATCTTTACTACGGCAAACGGTCTTGAATACCGAGCTACAGAGACATTGACTCCGGTGAGCTGGGATGGTGATTCTTTCCCAATTGCGTGCGATAGTAATGTCAGTAGCCTTAGTGGTACCTGTGTGAAAACATTTACGGTAAAGGTAGAAGCCGTGAACGCTGGCGCTGATTATAATATCCCGGCGGGTACTAGCTGGAAAGCGTTTGAAGATAAGGCTACCGTTACCAATAGTACGGCTTTCATTGGCGGTACTACTAATATGGTCAAAGTGATTAGCGCTGATGATATTACCAAGGTGAAAGATGCGACGTTGGCCGAGCACCTAAGCGAAGGTAAAGAAGATATTACTGAGGATCTCAATAAGGATTTAGTGGCGATTGAGGGCAGCTTTAAGGGTGAAGTGATGGAAGTAACTACTACCCCGACGCAGGGCGAGGAAATCAAAGCCGGTGATAATCCTTCAGCAGAAGTGAAGGTGACTTATTCAATCTATGCGGTAGCGCTGGCAGACATTGAGCAGTACATTCAGTCGAAACTCCAGGTGGCGGCAGATCAGAAGATTTATTCGATTGGTGAGCCGTATTTTGAACGCTTTACCGATATTGAGAACGAAGCCCGTCTGAAGACCACCGTAGAAACCGGTCCAACCGTGACTGAAGAAGACATTTTAGAGAAGGTTAAGGGCAAGAAAACTGGTCAGGTCCAGTCGCTGCTCCGCTCAATTAACGGTGTCAGTTCGGTCAATATTACGACTTCCTATTTCTGGGTCTGGTCGGTGCCGAATGATCCGAGCCGGATTACGATTGAGCTAATCGGGGAGGGCGAATAGATGAAATTAATTGCGCTTGATGTTGGTACGAAACGAATTGGCGTAGCTAAAGCCGATTCGGCGGTGCGGATTGCGATTCCGTATAGCGCTGTTGAGGTGGATGGTAATGAGTTTAAGAAAATCGCCTCGCTAGCTCGAGCTTGGGATATCAATAGCTTTGTGATTGGCTTGCCGCGCAACTCTAAGGGAGAAGAAACAGAGCAAAGCCGCTATACGCGCAAGTTTGCCGCGGAATTAAAACGTCAGATTAGTGGGGCTAAAGTATGTTTTCAAGACGAGTCAGTTACTTCAATCGAAGCCGAAAAACGCCTCAAAACTCGCAAAAAAGGTTACAATAAAGGTGATATTGATTCCGAGGCGGCGGCAATTATTTTGCAAGATTTTTTGGAGCAGCGTACTGGTAAACCGACCACACGGGCGGCCGCGGCGAAGCGCAAGAGTGTTAAAGGTAATAAGTCGCACCGCTGGGTAGCAGTGGTAGCAGCGGTAGCGATTTTCTTGGTGGTGGTGGGAGCGATTGGCTTTGGTTATTATCGGTATAATTTGCGCCCGCCGGTAGATGTAGATATTGACTGCGACAGTGAGATCGAGGCGGATGCTTGTGAGGCAATGGCCTTTAAGATAGAGAGCGGAGCAAGTATGGGGGCAATTGCTACAGAATTGAAGGACGCCGGCTTGATTCGTGACGAGTTGGTTTTTCAAGTGTATGTGCGACTAAATGCTAATGGCAAGTCATTAAAGGCGGGCGAGTATAGTCTCAATAAGGCGATGTCAGTTGAAACAATTGCTGATATCTTGCTCAAAGGCGGCAAGGAGAATGTCTTTAGCTTTACGATTTTGCCAGGTGAGACACTACGTACGATCAAGCAGAAGCTAGTTGATGCCGGCTATAGTGAAGAAGCAGTGGAGGCAGCTTTTGCAAAAGATTATCGTGGTAAGGATTACGATTGGATATTTGCCGGCAAGCCAGAAGATAGCTCGCTAGAAGGTTATCTGTACGGAGAAACTTACGAGTTTTATAAAGATGATACCGTGGAGACGATTATTGAGACGGTACTGACGGAAATGGCGCGAGTTTTGAAAGGAAATGATTTGCAGGCGAAATTTGAGGCGCAAGGCTTGAATCTTTATGAGGGAATTACATTGGCTTCGATTGTACAAAAAGAGGCCAATAAGCCTGAAGATCAGGCTAAAGTAGCCAAGATCTTCTACAATCGCCTCGCTGGCGCCGAAGGCGGTATGCTCGGTAGCGATGTGACTACGCAATACGCCGTAGATTTAGTCGATCCTAATCGTGAACATTACACTGATAATGCGATGGCCTTAGAAATTGATTCACCTTACAATACCCGTAAGCATCCGGGTCTAACTCCCGGTCCAATTTCTAATCCCGGATTGTCAGCCTTGCAAGCAGTCGGTGCTCCAGATGAAAGCATGAATGATTACGTTTATTTCTTGACAGGAGACGATGGTATGATGTATTATAGTATTACGTATGAAGAGCACCAGCGTAATATTGCCGAATTCTGTAAGGAGCTCTGCAGCGTAGCATTATAATAGACGATAAAGGAGTACAAAAACTGCGAGAAACCTGTACTTTTTAAGGAAAAATTAAGCTTTGGGTTAGTTTTAGCTACTAAATCAGCTCAAAAAGGCTGTTTCAGAGCTATAAAACAAGCCCAAAAAGCACTTTTCTCTTGAGAAGGAGTTTTGCGCAAGATTTTGAATCTATGAAAACTAAAGCCAAAAAACGTGGATTCTTGAGGTCAGTGGGTCGAGTTTTGCCATACCTAGTGGCGGCGACTCTGATTTTTGGTGTAGCAAAATTTGGCTCGGATGATAAGAATAGTGCCGGCAGTGTGAGCCTGAATATGAACGCCATGGCGGCCAGCAATAGCGTCTCGGCGGATCAGCTGTCGGAGCTTTATGTAGTGGCCAGCCTGTCTAGTTCGTTTAGTCTAGCGAGCGTGGATTCGGTGTCTAGCAACTACGTGGCGGCTTCGGTTTTGAAAGAAATTAGCCAGACTAGCACTGACAAGATTGAGAAGCCAGGCTATGTGGCGGTGCCATATTCGCCGGGTATTGAGCAATACATCGTTCAGGATGGCGATACAATGGCAGCCATCGCTAGTAAGTTTTCGGTCGAATATCGTACGCAGCTGACTACAGATTTGATTCGTTGGTCAAATGGTCTGAAGACTACCGATGTGGCAGTGGGGCAGTCATTGTCAATCCCGAAGACTGCTGGTATCGTTTACCAAGTTAAATCTGGCGATACGCCGGAATTGTTGGCGTCGCGCTACGGCGCTTCGGCGGAGCGGATTATTTCGTATAACAACTTGGAGGATTCAGGGTTAGTAGAAGGCATGTCGATCGTCTTGCCGGGTGGTACTTTGCCATTGACGGAGCGTCCAGAATATGTGCCGGTTTATACCTATTCTTACTACGGTTCGACTTCCGACCGTCAAGATATGCGCGTAGTGTACGAGGCAGTGACGGGTGGCTACAACAACCGCATGGCTTGGGGTCAGTGTACTTATTATGCTTGGTGGTGGCGCGCTACCAGTCCGTATAGCCTTGGTCCATTACCGGCGGCTTTGACGGGCGATGCTAAATACTGGGCAGCGAATGCTCGGGGCTTGGGTATGCGCGTTGATAACACGCCAGAGGTGGGTGCAGTCTTCCAGACTACGGCTGGTTGGTATGGTCACGTGGGTGTGGTGCTACGCATCAATGATGATGGTTCGCTGTTGGTCCGCGAGATGAACTACGGTTATCGTGCCAATGTTATTACCGAGTCGACGATCCCGGCAAACGTAGTAGGCAACTTTACTTATATCCATTAGAATTATGTTTGTAGATACTGCAAAAGTGAAACTTCAGGCTGGTAAAGGTGGCGACGGCGCCGTCTCGTTTCGGCATGAGATTTACATCCCTAAGGGTGGTCCCGATGGTGGTGACGGGGGTAAAGGCGGCTCGATTATTTTTCGGGCGGATAAAGATACCAACACTTTGCTAGACTTTCGCTATAATCCGGAGCTCACCGCCGAAGATGGCAAAAACGGTGCGGGTCAGCGTAGTGCCGGACGCTCGGGCAAAGACTTAATTGTAGAAGTGCCAATCGGTACGATTGTCAAAAAAGATGAGGTGGTGCTGGCAGATCTAACGCATGACCAAGAGGAAGCTGTGATTGCTAAAGGTGGCGATGGTGGCTTTGGCAATGCACATTTTAAATCTTCGACTCGGCAGGCGCCGCTGATTGCAGAGGTAGGAGAACCGGGCGAAGCGTTTGAGGCGACATTGGAGCTCAAATTACTCGCCGATGTCGGTTTAGTGGGCTTACCGAATGCCGGCAAATCAACTTTCCTCAGCGTGATTTCAAATGCGCGACCAGAGATTGCTAATTATCCATTTACCACTTTAACGCCGCAGCTTGGTGTGGCCACCATTGACGGGCAGGATCTTTTGATTGCGGACATTCCAGGTTTGATTGAGGGCGCGGCTGATGGCAAGGGGCTGGGGCACGCTTTCTTGCGCCATGTGGAACGAACGGCGGTGCTACTGCATTTGGTGGATGTTTACAATGATGACGCCGGCGTAGCCTATCAGACGATTCGGCACGAGCTGGAGCGATATGGCGATTTGGCCGAGCGCCCAGAGATTGTGGCGCTGACGAAGTGTGAGGGGGTGGATCCAGAGATTATTGAGATGCAGCGGCAGAGCATTTTGGCGGTGAATCCGCAGGCGGCGGTTTTGGCGATTTCGGCACAGGCGGACATGGGAGTGAAAGAGCTATTGCGGCAATTGGTTAAGGCAGTACAGCAAGCCAAACTTGCCAGCACGGTTAAGGAAGATGTGCAAGATAAAACTCTGGCTACAGGAACACAATCAGAGGCGGTAGCACATGAGGGATTGTCGGTCGAAACAGCGCACGTGGCCAATCAAGTAACTACGGCAGCAGCTGAATCTGAGACGAGGCCTTCGCGGCGCGATTATGATAGTTTGGCTAGTAGTGATTTGCCGGTGATTACCCTAAATCAAGAGCAGCTTTCAAAGGCCTGGCAGGTGAAGAAACAGGATGATAAATTTATCGTTACCGGTCCAAAAATTGAGAAATTTGCCCGGCGCACTGATTTGAATAATTATGAATCGGTTAATCGTTTGCGTGATATTATGAAAAAGCTGGGGATTCGGGCAGAACTTACTTCGCAGGGGGCGCAGCCAGATTCAATTATCTCAATTGCCGGTAAAGAATTTACGCTGGTCGAGGATTGGTAAGCAGTCTTGCTTTGCGGTATCTTGCCATGGCTAAGGCGTAGTCGGCATTTTTCTCTTGACAAAATTTGGTAGGTGTGATATAATGGAGAGATAGGGCATGCAAATGCCTTAATTTGGCGTGCCAAAACCGGCACGAGTATTTTAACAGAGAGGAGAAGGGATAAGGTAAAACGCGGTTTTAGAATCTGTCCGACATGGGAAACGTTTTAGGATTAGGGGGAATTGTAAAATGGCAAAAATCAGAGAGATCTTGGTGAATCGGGACGATGTCGAGGAAATGCTGGGCCGTAATCTGAACATTGTGGATATTGACGCGCAGCATGTGTACAGCCTCAGTGATATTCTGAGTGGTGATGAGCCAACCATACTCTGTTGGGATCGACACATGCGGCTGGAAGGTCCGGGCGAACTGCAGTCTCCGGGCGCATATTGCCTGGACTACGGCGGTGCGATGCGCCAGATGCTGACGCCCTATGTGCAGGGTTTGGAGCATTGCTCGATTGGCTTGTTCTTCGGCGATTTGCTGGAGGAGAAGCGCCGGGATAAATGGGTACTGGAAGTAAAACCGTTTGCCGAGGCTAAGCATACCATCGTAATCATCCGCTGGCCGGCGGCGGAGCCGATTAGTTATTTTGATGCTGATTTGAGTAGCCTGAAAAAGGATTTTGGGCTGCGGTTCGTGCATAAGACGCTGCCCGGCGGCAGAAAAGATGAAAGCTATGGTGAGGACGTATTGGTGCTGCAGAGCGACCTGCTGAGTGGCAATTTCTGGGAGCACATGCAGGAATATGATAGCTTCCGCACTGCTTTGCTTGAAGATGAATGGACTGATTTTGAGGTTAGCCGTGGATATTATCGTGCCGAGATGGAAAAATTGCAGAAGCTGGCAACGTCTGCGCAGCTGCGGCTGGACTTCCAGGAGGACTTTGTCTGGCTCAAGATAGGTAAGGGCGATATGGCCGAGGCTTTTGTAAAAATGACTGACACCGATACGTTTGGCCGTTGCTGGTACACCAGTGATGGCCTGGCAAAGCTGCACGCGGCGCTTGCTTTGGTGGCTCCGGCGGCCAGCTTGTATGACGTTCTGCGCCATATAGAAAAGAAATAACAAGCTCCAAGGTGAGCCTTGGCTCAGGGTGATTTATTTAGTTGCTTGGCAAAGTGTAAACTCTTCTCTATTTCTAGCCTCGACTTCGGTCGGGGCTTTTTATGCGGTGAATAAGCTTGATAGCTGCTTATGCACCTTTGAGTAGTGGATAATTTCGCGGTGGCATTATCTATATGTTGTAAAATTCACAACAATTTTAGAAAAAATTAGGAAAAAGCATTGACGTTTTGGCGAAGCTTCGGTACAATAGGTACAAGCTGGTACGCTCCGGGGTTCCACTTAGATAAAAGATTTTGTCAAAGTGGAGTGTGGAAGCGAAACGATAAAAGACAAAAACAGCGGATTAAAACAAAAATTTGTGCCCCAAGGGTGGGCGCGCATCAGCGAGAGAGTCGGCTTGAAAAAGTCGACTCTTATGTGTTTGGTGTGGAATCGCTGGATCGGCTGCGGCTTATGTTGCTGAAAACCGCTTGCTAGGAAAAACAAACTCGTTTTATTGACATAGAAAGGTTTTGGTGATATACTAGAATAACGATCCAATAACGTGTTGATTTTGGCTCCGAGTGGCTGTAAGGCTAGTACTTTGAAAGGGGATTGTAGTGCAAAAATCTTGGTACGCAAACTCTAGGGCTCATCCTAGCAGCGCGAGCAAAATTGCGCGTAAAGTTTAACAAAACGCACGCAAGCTCTAGGATTGCAAGCAAAATCGCGAGTAAAAATTAAGGGGGATAAATATGAAAGAATCTCAGCGAGTGTATAAGCTGATGCGGGATGTGGAGCGTACGGTGCGCGAACAGCCGCAGAATAGCGTAGAGACTTTATCCAGCTTGCTCTTGGCAGGCGAAGCGCTGGTGTTGGCGCAGATTTATTTGTTTTGTGGTCAGTTTGATGTTATGATTTCGATATCGCTACTTGCGGTGCTACTTATTGCTACGATCTCAGTGGAGCATGTTCTGGAGAGATGGTTAGCTGAGATCGCGGAATTGTACGATGTGGACGCGACAAAATACCGGATGAAGTTTGTATTTTGGCCAGTATGGCTAGGAATTAGCCTGGTAATGCTGCTCAGGATGGGCTTTAGCCTAATCTATTTTGTCATTGGCCTGGGTGCGCCATTGTTGGCGATCGTGGGCGTACTGATTTACGCTGCTAATTATTGCTGCAGGCGGTTTGCCGGTTCTGACAGGTAAGACCTGATAAAATCTCCTTTGCCCCTCTTCGGAGGGGTTTTAAAAACGCCAGTTTTGAGGTTTTTAAGCATAAAAAGTAGTGTTGGCGGCTAAATTACCGCGAAAATCAGGCTTTTGCTTGACTTTTTAAGTAATGTGTGCTATAATGAGAAGAGTACCTTAATATTTTTGATAATTTAGAAAGGAAGCGATCTTGATGAAAACCCGACTCTGCCAGCCGTATGCTGGTGCTCTGAATTCGCTGTTAGTGATGCTGCTTTTGGCGCTGCTTACCTTGCCGGTGCAAGCTGCGGAAACTGCTCGGACAATAATGGATTCGGTACCGGTGATTTCTGATTTGCAACCATTACTACAGACTGATTGGGCGGATTCGAGTGGCGATGTGGATTCTGGCGGTACCGCTCCGGTGTATCCGGAATTTGGCAGTGTGTACGAGTGGTTTGGCGACGATGTGATGTCGCCGATCGACGAGAACATTTTAGCTAATGACCTACAAGGGTCGCTCTGGCTGACTAACGAAGGTGGCCAGTATGCTATTGATCTTGAAGCGGAACGTATCTATACAGTGCATGTAAATGTAACTCCGGTCGGTAGCAATGATGCTGAAAATCTGCGGATTAGTTGTTTTGGCTTGGATCGTTCGATCTTTGTGCCGACCTATCTGGAATGTGCGCACGGCGCTGAACTAATCATTGCGGCGGCATCAGAAACGACTGGCGCTGAGTGCGTGTCTAAGGCGCTATATGCCCTGCAGGGCGGCAAGCATTGGCCGTATTTTAGCTTGAACCTGGATTATGTTCCGGGCAGCGCGGTGCTGACAACGCCAGATGGCGAAGCTATTACAATTGCAGATTACGCCATACAAGATTACCAAGCCGGAGCGGAACTAGCGCGGCTACCTCTAGGCGAAACTTGCGAGCTAACCTTTCAGCTGGCGTCGAGTTACGCCTACGATACGGAGCACGACGAATTTATGCGCAGTGGCGGTGATTCGGTGCGGCAAGCGGCGGTGAAAACGCCGGAGCAAGCTAGTGATACTGCTAGCGATAGTAGTGCTGATAATTCAAGGCTCGGCAATGCTGGTGCCAAAGTCGCAACTAGTGACGATTTGCGGTGCGGGCTGATGGTATTTGGTGCCGGTGGCTTGTTTGGTGCATTGATTGGTGCCGTATTATTATGGTGGCTACTTCGTCAAGTCAAACGCGACCGTGAAAAATAGGTTCCGTAGTAATTTTACGGTTTCGGCATGCCTCAACCTATACTAAGTTATCTCTGTAGCGCCCCTGTGCGGGGCGCTTTTTCTGTGCTTTTGATGCCGTGAGCAGGCAGATGATAGTCTTGTGGTTGAAAAGGTTGTGGCTCTTGAGACCGATTTCTATTGTGCTTAACTAGAGAATATGTTATAATTTAAGAAGATAAAAGTTGAAGTAGCGATTATAAAATCAAGTCAAGAATTAAACTAATAGAGAGAAGATGAAGCCCAAAATTAAGTTTACAATTATCACCTTGTTTGCGGAAGCGTTGCGGCCGTATTTGGACAGCTCAATGCTTTATAAGGCTCAGGCGCGCGGAATTATTGAGGTGGATTATGTGGACTTGCGGGAATTTGGGATTGGTCCGCATAAATCGGTAGATGATACGCCGTATGGGGGTGGCGATGGCATGTTGTTACGGTGTGAGCCGGTGTTTGCGGCGATTGAGAGCGTCAAGGCGACTGATCTAACGGCGAAGGTGATTTTACCGACCCCGGTGGGGCAAGTTTGGAACCAGGCACTGGCGCGTGAGTTTGCAGGGGTGAAAAATGATGATTTTGGTGTTCGCGAGGCCGATTTAGCAGAGCAAAAGGCGATTTCTGGCAGTAAAAAACTAAAAACTCCCTCTCAGAAGCGTGTAGAAGCCCTAGAAGCCTCAATTGCACAAAAGTGGGGTGACATGAAGGTTATGCCTAAAAATGCCGGAGAAGGCGAATTTGAGGCCTCTAATGGCAAAAGGGCTATTGATGCCGGGTTGGAAAGTGTCGAGAACACTACTCCGCGCCATTACATTATCCTTTGCCCGCATTATGAGGGGTATGATGAGCGGATTATGAGTATCGTGGATTATCCGATTTCGCTGGGGAATTACGTTTTGACGGGCGGGGAGTTGCCGGCTTTGATTATTATTGACTCGGTGACGCGGCTATTGCCAGGGGTGCTGGGGGGAGCCAGCTCAGCGGAGATTGAGAGTTTTTCGGACGGCGATAACTTGGAATTTCCGCAATATACTAAACCGGCGGAATTTCGGGGCATGAAAGTGCCAGAGGTGCTGCTATCGGGCAATCACGGCTTGGTGGCAAAATGGCGCCAGCAACAGATGCGGCGGCAGGGGGAGCAAGATCCTAATGGCAATTGTCATTAATTCATAGCGTGCAGCAAAATCGGCTTGCTATTTTGAGAGGCTTTTGCTACCATAAGCCTATGGATATGTCGGCACCAGTGGAGAGCGTGAAAGGGGTAGGTCCGAAGACGGCCGAGTTGTTGCAACGGGCGAATATCCGGACGCTGGGGGATTTATTGTATTGTTTGCCACGCGTATATGAGAATTATCAGACCGCGGTGACGATTGCGGATTTGCAGCCGGGCAAGGTGGTAGTTAGGGGCAAAATCGGGGATTTACATACGGTAAAGACTAGCCGGCGACGTTTAACGATTACTGAGGGGGTGATTCGTGATCAAACCGGGGCGATTCGGACAGTGTGGTTTAACCAGCCCTATCGGGCGAAGCAGTTTGACCCTAAGCGCGAGTATTATTTTACGGGAAAATATGAACTAAAAAATCGGCGCTATGTGCTAACTTCGCCCTCGGCCACCTTGGTGCAGGATGTGGAGCAGGAAGGGGCGGGGGCGCGTTTTCAGCCGATTTACGCTGCCAAAAGTACGATTAAACCGCAGACTTTTCGGAAAATTATAGGGAATTTGAAGGCGGATTTTGCAAGGATTCCGGATTTATTGCCGTTGACGGCGGGTAAGCCGGACTTTGTGGCGCCGGGCGCACGTGCCGAGGCTCTCTATTTGTCTCACTTTCCGGAAAGTCCGGAGGATACTGAGCAGGGGCGGCAGTATTTAGCTTACGAAGAATTGTTTGAGCTGATTTTGGCCGCGAAGCTGAATCAGCAAGAAAATCAACGTTTGCGTGCGATTTCGCTGCCGTTTGAAGCGAAATTGATTCAGGAGATTGTGAAAAGTTTGCCGTTTCAACTAACGGGAGCGCAGCGGCGCGCGACTTGGGATATTTTGCAAGGCTTAGAGAAAACGGTGCCGATGAACCGCTTATTACAGGGTGACGTTGGCTCGGGCAAGACGATTGTGGCGGCTTTGGCGGCGGCGCAGACAGCTTATCATGGCCATCAGGTGGCGCTGATGGCGCCAACGGCGATATTGGCGACGCAGCATTATGAAGGGTTGAATGAGTTGTTTCGTAAGGTGGAGGGGAAGACTAAGAACTTGAAAATGCCACGGGTAGCGCTGCTCACTGGTGCGACTAAAGGCAAGAAGGCCTTGAAAAAACAGATTGCTGATGGCGAAATTGACTTGGTGATTGGCACGCACGCGCTGCTGACTGACGACACGCAATTTCATTCGCTGGCGTTTTGCATCATTGATGAACAACATCGGTTTGGCGTGAACCAACGGCAAAAGTTGTTGCTAAAATCGCCGCCAGATTTGGCACCACATTTGCTATCGATGACGGCAACGCCAATTCCGCGGTCGTTACAACTGACGATTTTTGGCGATTTGGACGTATCATTGCTGAATGAACTGCCGAAGGGGCGCCAACCGATTACAACCAAAATTTTGAATGAAGTCAACCAAAAAACTGATTTGTACCCGCAGATGCGAGAGTTACTGGCGAAGGGGCAGCAGATTTACTGGATTTGTAAGGTGATTGAAGGAAGTGGCGGAACCGAAAATCCGCTGACGCCGGTAAAAAAGCAGGCCAAAAAACTAGCAGAGCTATTTCCGGATTATCGGGTAGGGCTACTCCACGGTAAGATGAAGGCGGACGAAAAAGATGTGGTGATGGCGGAATTTGCCGAGAATAAAACTCAGATTTTGGTGTCGACTACGGTGGTAGAGGTGGGTGTGAACGTACCGAACGCCAATATGATTGTGATTCAGGATGCAGAAAATTACGGTTTGGCGCAGTTGCATCAGCTGCGCGGCCGAGTGGGGCGTGGTGATCAGCCGGCGAGTTGCTACCTTTTGACCACGGGTGACAGTAAGCCGTCGCGGCGTTTGCGCGAAATGGAAAAATCGACCGACGGCTTTTATCTAGCCGAGGTGGATTTGAAGCTGCGTGGCCCGGGAGAAATTTACGGCGCAATGCAACACGGTGAGCTGAATTTGCAAGTGGCGAATCTGTCGGATACGAAATTGATTGCGCAGGCCAGCCAGCACGCCGGCACCTTTGCCAAGAATCCGAGCCAGATGAAGAATTACCCCGAATTAGCGCGCCGAATTAAGAAGTATCAGCAGCTGACGACGTTGAATTAAACAGTTTATTAAACTAAACTCAGCCTTAAAAATGTCAGTTTTTCTTCACTTTTGTAGGGAAATATTGTATAATTAAAGGATAAATTATGTATTCTACTACCACTTTGGTGAAAAATTCAAAGTTTTCGGGGCGAGTTGTTGGTACGCATCAGCGATTAGATCAGGCAGCGCGGCTGAGTTTGGCAAAAATTTTGGCAAAAAACAAGTATTTTCCCTCCAGCAAGGAAATTATACATTTTGAGGGTTCGCGCGGCCCGGACGGTTTGAAGCGTAAAAGTCCCGGTACAGACGAGCCGTCGCACATGCTAGTGCTAAACGCAGCTGGGGAAATTCAAGCAGCCGGCCAGCCGGCCAGCGATCCGCGCTCGGTAATAGAGATGATAAATGATCACCGCTGGAACTTGACGAAGGCGCTGGAGCATAAAAATCCGACTCGGGCGGCTTTTGAGGCGGCATGGTTGGCGCATATGGTGACGGATGGCTTGACGCCGGCACATCATTTTCCGCTTTCGGAGGTGAAAGACGAGCTGATGACGGACAAGGAATTTGTAAAAGTGTTTGGCGAGCCGATCAAGGGCGTGATGCACGGGCGCAATACTCTGGAAACGATGCGCAATAATTGGCTATACTGGGGTGCGGGCGGGCACATGTCGAAACATGTGGCTTATGAATACGGCGTGCTGATGATTACGACGGCCTTGACGCCACGGGCTTTGATGGTGAATTTAAGCCCAGCGGATTTGCAAGATTTGGATGCGGAGCAAGTGTTTCGGCGGTCGCTGGCGCGGGTATATGGGCGCAAAATTTATCAACGTTTCTTAGATGAAGGTTGGACAACGGAATTAGCGATTGAAACACGGGATTTTCTCTTGCCAGAGATTGTGCGCGCAATTGCCCTAAACTGGTATAGTGCGGCAGCTGAAGCCTATGGATTGGGTGTACGCAAGGTGAAGGAGAATTGCGAGCTGGATGCAGGCAAGCCAAAGAAGGCTCCTGAGCCGGATATGCGTAAGGCGAAGGAGAAGTAGGAATGAGCGGGCAAAGTAGAGGGTTCAGCGGCGGCTTGGCTGGTGATCGGCAACAAAAATCCACGAGTGGGCAAAAAAGTAGCCATAGTGACTTGCGGGTGATTTCGGGGCGCTATCGGGGGCAAAAGTTGCAGTCGCCACAAAATTCCGCCACTCATCCAATGGGTGCGCGCGAAAAGCTGGCGCTGTTTAATATGGTGAACGTGGAGGCAGAGCGGGTGCTGGATGCTTATGCCGGCACTGGTGCGCTGGGAATTGAGGCGCTGAGCCGTGGCGCTAGTGAGGTGGTGTTTGTAGAGGCAAACCGAGCGGTGGGGCGAGTTTTGCAGGGGAATTTGCAGAGGCTGGACTTAGATAGCGCAGAAATGCGGATTTTGATAGAAAAAGTAGGGAATTTTGCACTTGACAAGAAATGTCAGGGCTATTTTGGCGTGATTTTGGCAGATCCGCCCTATGAGGCGTTTGTAAGGGAGAGCCTGCGAACGGAGTTGCAGAAATCGGTGGATTTATTGCGGCCAGACGGCGTACTGGCGTTGTCGTCGCCGGCGAATTTAGAGGAAATCGAGCTGAAGGGCTTGCGAGTTTCTTCGACACATACTTACGCCCGGGCACGAATTACGCTGTATCGTAAGATGTAGGTGTTTGATATTTGTAGAATTTATGCATTTTTTGACGTTATTTTGCATATATCGGTGGTTTTATGTCTATCACAACTCCTAAAATCCCGCTATGAATAAATGTTGATACTTTTTTGTACCTCGTAGCTACCTCTAGGAGCGCGATATGTACAAACCTTGGCAGGATAGCGGTTAAGGCTTAAAACGCCTGAAAATGGCTCTAAACGGCCTTAAAACGCATTTTATAGCATTAAACTCATGCAAAATCAAGGGTTTTATTAATTTCTTTAGCGTGATATAATAAAAATGTTCAAACTTTCATAGAAAATTTGGTGTTAGACTGTATAGGTTTAATGTGTTATATGCTAGTTTTTCTTCAATCTAATAATGGCATCACGAGCCAGCGGATTGAAGAGGATAGCAATATCGTCTGACACCACTGTGAAGGTTTGAACACCCCGCTCGTGGTGCCATTTTTGTATCTGGGGAAAATCTACTAAATTTAACATTGATTTGCAATCAATGTTAAATTTTGTTACACTTTCCTCACTCTATTACTTTTTTGATGCTCAAATGGCCGCCCGAAAGTATATATACAACAACCTACAAAAGGAGGGCGCAAAGATGCAACGCAAAAGACATATTAACTTTAAGGGTCTT
>CAZWCY010000018.1:0-18891 GCA_964633035.1 uncultured Candidatus Saccharibacteria bacterium
CCCCGAATGGTGGGACCAGAACCCACTGCCTTACCACTTGGCGAATCCCCAAGATGTTTCTATTGTATCACAAAATTATAAAAAATCTAGTCCAAAAACGGTCTCAATCGCGATATGGAGCATACTTATGGTAGAGCTTATGGCGGCTATCCTGAAAAAAGTGGACTCGTGGAGCTAAACTGTTGGCATAAGAAAACCGCCCTCTAGGAAGGACGGCTCAGTGAGGAGGTATGGTGGTGTAGCACGTAGAATGTCACATAGTAGCGTAGCCGGGCGCGAGGGCCATGGCATCGGCCAGCGACGGCCCGGCGAACTGCTCCATGAAAGCGGGATCAAAGGTGCGGCAGACATCGGCGGCGACGTTGGTCAGGCAATAGATGCCCTGCAACGCTCCGGGCGTCGTGACGGCGATATGATCGGTCATCGGGCGGCTCGCGAAGCCCAGAACTTTCTTGGCCGCATTCACGATCAGATTGCGGCGTACGTAGTCGCGCCGTTCGGTGAGCGTGGCGTCATCCGGAGCAATCCGGTTCCACTGGCCGGCGGCGTCTTGACGCAACCCCGGCAGACAGGTGTCGTTAACGGTGCTGCGGGGGCTGCGCATCAGGGTGTCGGGAAAAGCCTCGGCGAAGGCGGCATCATCGGCAAAAGCCAGGGCCAGCAGGCCGCTGAGATCGCCAATAATGCTGGCATCGTTGAGCATCAGCTGGTTGTGGACGGCGGTGGAAGTGGCAGCACGGCTGAAATCTTGCAGCAGAGCGATATTATCGGCGCCTTTGCTGTCCAGTTTTTCTTTCTCGTGCTGGGCGGTAGTACTCAAAAACGGAGTTCTTTCGGTCGGGTTGGTCATAGGGCGTTCCTCCTCTAAAAATAATACTAGGCACACTAAAATGTGCCTCTGCTACTATTTTATCAAAAAATCTTAATTTTGTCAATAGGAAAATTACACTAAATCCGAGTTTAGGTAGTAATAATACTCTAGTAATTCACGCGAGTAGTTTTTGATGAGGGCGAGGCGGGGCGATTTGGCGCCAACAGCTTTTGCGCTATTCATGCTGGTGCCTTTTGTGCTATTGGTACTGCTGTCTTTATCAGTATCGCTATGCGGCGGCACGATCAGCATACGGGTGATGCCAATTTGCTCGACAAAAGCTGGGTTGTGGCTAACCATTACGATGGTACCAGCGTAGTCACGTAGATTCTCGCCGATGATTTTTTGAGTTTCGGGGTCAAAATGGTTGGTTGGTTCGTCCAGAATTACTAGATTGGCGCGCTTGAGGAGGATTTTGCAAAGCGCCACTCGGGCCTTTTCACCCGGCGAGAGCACGGCGACTTGCTTATAAATGTCGTCACCGTAGAAAAGAAAATTCGAGAGCATGCCACGTAGCTCGGTGTCAGTAAAATCATAACTTTGCACATTTTCGATGATGCTGCGACGTTCGTCGAGGATTTCTAATTCCTGAGCATAATAGGCCAGCGTAGTATTATTACCTAAGATGATGTTGCCAGCGGCGGGTATAAGATCGCCGACGATGAGTTTGAGTAAAGTAGACTTGCCGACGCCGTTTTCGCCGACAATCAAGAATTTCTCGCCCCGAGTGAGGCTAAAAGACAGATTGTGATAGAGCTGCGGCCCATCGGGATAGGCAAAGCTGAGATTTTGGACTTCAAGCGGAGTTTTGTTACTCTGCTTGGCAGGGGCAAGATTCAGTGCGACGCGGGCGTATTCCTGCTCGCGGGTGCCCAGCTCAGCCAGTTTCTTGGCCAAAACCTTTTCGCGCTGATGTCCCATGCCAATGAGCGCGGTATTGCTGCGTTTAGCGGCGCGGGCACGAGCCACGAATTCGGAAAGACGCTTGATTTCGCGTTCTTGCTCAGTAATACGGGCGTCTTCGGCGGCTTTTTCTTCGGCGTATTGGCGTTTAAACTCGGTGTAATTCCCTTTGTAGACCTTGATTTTGTGGGTAGTCTTGTTGACAAAAAGAGTCTTGTTAGTGACGGCATCCAAAAATTCCACATCATGAGAAATTACTAATACAGTGCCATGGTAATTGCGGAGAAAGTTAGAAACAAAACGCTTGGTTTCGACGTCGAGATGGTTGGTCGGTTCGTCAAGTAGCAGTAAGCCGGCGTTCTCAAAAAGTACGCGAGCAAAAGCCACTTTAGATTTTTGACCGCCGGACAGCTCGCTCATTTTTTGATCCATTAGACCGGAGAGATTCATTTTTTCGAGAATTTTGAGCAATTCGTAGTCAAAATTCGCGACATCATAAGAGTCAATTAAATCTTGGAGCTGGTTGATGCGTTCCAGAATTGCTTGACTGTCGGGATATTTGGCGAGTTTTTCGTATTCAGTATTAAGCTGAGCTTGGAGCTGATCAACCGGGCGGCCAGCGGCTACGTATTCCCAGACGGTAATACTGTCATGCTCGGGCGGGATAGTAATTTCTTGTGGCAGATAGCCGAGGCGCAGGCCGGGTAAGTCAATTTTGCCATCATCCAGCGCTTGCTCGCCCAGAATAACCTTGAAAAGTGTGGTCTTGCCGGCACCATTTACGCCGACCACACCAGCTTTATCGCCAGTTTCAAGATGAAAATCACAATCATCGTAGATGATCTTAGTGCCGTAAGCAAGCTGGAGATGAGAGGCTTTCATAAATCATATTATAACATATTTATACTAGAGTAGACAGAGGTAAATGGCCAGCCACTGCAAAACGGTGCCGGCTAGGCAAAAGAAATGAAAGACGCTGTGGGCGTATTTGTGATTTTTGCCCAGTGAGTACAAAATTGCGCCGATGGAGTAGGAGATCCCACCAGTGAGCGCTAAAATCACGCCGGCAAGTCCCATATTGGCCAGCATTGGTTTGATTCCGATAAGAATACTCCAGCCGTTGATGAGATGGCAGGCTACTTCAAGCATCTGGAATTTGTCGGTATTAATGGCGGTAAGTATGATGCCGATGGTGGTAACCAAAGCTACGAGGCCAAAAAGCCACCAGCCGAGAGCACCGCCTACTCCGAGTAGTGCGACTGGGATGTAAGTGCCGAAAACCAGCAGAAAGACATTGCAATGGTCGAGTACGCGCAAGACTTTCTTGCCAGTGAGGCGTGGCGAGAGCGCGTGATAAACACAAGAAATGACGTAGAGTAAAATCATGGTAGTGCCAAAGATTGAGACCGTTACATATTGTAGCGGAGTGTGAGCTTTGACCAGCATGAGTACAAGCGCAACAATGCTGAAAATTGCGCCCAGACCATGGCTAATGGAATTAATTAACTCTTCGGCAAGACTGTATTTGGGGATACGAATTGACATAACTAATATATTATACAACGAATAAGCTATAACGGAGCTTAAAAGGACGTAGCTTGGTTGTAAAAATTACATTCCCTGTTGTCGATTGATTGGTGGCGTGGTATGATAATAAGCGTAAGGAGGTAACTTACGCTTGATGTGATAAGCATGACCTTAGTACTTTAATTTTGGAGGTGGTAGAAAATGGCTTCGATGTACTACAAGCCGGAGATGATCGCCGCTTTTGAGGACGATTTTGCACGCTATCCGCCAATGGACCACAATAAATACTCCCTGAAATACGTCAAGACTGAGCTGATGGCAAAACTGTTGCATCGGCGGGTGACGGTTGCTGAGACCGAACAGGCGCGGCGTCAGTTGACAGGATATCTGCGGCAGTATTGCCAGCAACATCAGGAAGATTTTGAGGAGTACCAGGCGGGATTGGAGGCAATTTGGCCGGATATGAAGCGACGGATGTTGGCACACCCGGCTCTGTGCCAGTACGTGATGGACTTCGCGGTACGTTCACCGACGCTGTTGAACTTCATGAGTTATGTTCCCTGTTCGGAGACGATGGAGAACGCCTTTGGCTACGGTTACAACATTGCTGGTAAGTATGGCCCGTTGCCGCTGGATGACGTGGCGTTCTACTGGTCGCTGCGTGAGCCGGTGCTGTCGGGGATTCGCCAGCGGGTCTACTACGCGCAAGACATGATTGCAAAGTTAATGGACCCAATTATGCAGGACAATCGCCGCGAGCCGCTACGCATACTAATGGTGGGGGCTGGGCGGATGCCGGAACTGCGTCGGCGGAGTTATCCGCGATTTTTCTTTGCGCACCAGGAAATTGTAGCCGTCGATGAGGATAAGGGTGTTTGGAGTAATTTGGATGATTTGTTCCGGTATACCCACGATTGCACCACGGCAGAGGCCAATATTCGCTATTTTAACATGAGCATTGGCGAATTTGTGCGTGATCAAACCTGGAGCGGATACTTCGATTTGATTGTTTTGCAGGGCGTAATGTCCTACTATAGTGATGATGTCCAGACTGTACACATGCTGCGTGACTTGCGGAGTATGCTGAAGCCGGGAGGCTTGATCGTGATGGATTTGCAGCTGTTTCACATCAGCCTGCTGCGCTGCAAGTTTGCCCTGGACTGGAACACTAATCCGCCGCTTTCTCCGGATATGTCGGATAAGAAGGCGGAAAAGCGGATCCGCGCGGCCTGCGAAACAGTAGGGCTACATGTTGATGACGTACGTTTATTCCGGACTGATTGCCGCGAAGATTCTCCCAAGATTGGCGTAGCCTTTACACTGCGACGCCCCCTGAACTGGGCAGTCTGAGACGCATTGATCTGAGCCCCTCCTTACAAAAGCCAAACTCCCGATCTTAATGACCGGGAGTTTTTCATGCCACTAATTTAGTAAGTTATTTTTTAGTAGTTTTCTTAGCGGTAGACTTTTTGCTTGCCGTCGTTTTCGCGGTAGCCTTGCCCGATTTTTTAGCGGTTTGCTGCATTTTGCGAGCAGTTTTAGAATTGGCAACTTGCTTAGGCATTTTCTTCACCGCCACTGTATTACGTGTGCTAGTAGCCAGGTTGAGATATTGTCGGAGCGAGAAATAAGTGGCGAAAGAACCAGAGAAGATTAACAGCGTAATCAGGATAAAGCCTTGCGAAAGAATTACGTTAGCAAAGTATTGATCAAAGATTGGTGCAATATATTCGCTAACCACACCGGTATTTGGCACAAAAGCGACTTCACCCAAAGGTGGTAGATAAGCTAAATCATCATCTTCACCTGGAACCACCGGGATAATTGGTAAATCTTCGTTATTATCTGGTTGTTCTGGCTCACTCGGATTGGTGGGATCGGTTGGGCCAACCGGCGGAACATCTGGCTCATCAGGAACTTGTGGTTTTGGTGTATAGAGTACGGTAAGATCCGTGTCTTCAGTAACGATGAACTTAATTTCCTCGGTATCTTTAGTAAAACCATCTGCATCCTGTGGGTGGATTTCGATTTCAGTACCCTCTTTGTGATCGGCACTATATTCTGGGAAGACTTCGGCACCGGTGTCGGCACGGATATAGCGAATACGGACGTGATAAGTTGGCTTTTCTTCTTCATCTTTAATATAAATTACCGTAATTGCAAGATCCTTATCGCCCATTACGCCAGAAACAATAGCTTGGTCGGGAGTGAATCCTGGAATCTCTGGCGTTGGCACATTGTACGGATCGCCAGCTGGTAAATCTTCCTCGTGAGTTGGTGGTAACTGCTTTTCAACTTCTGGATCAGGTTCTTCGCCTTTCCAATCGATTTCATAGTTAATTGTTAAGTGCACCGGCTCTGGATCTGGTTCAGTTGGAGTCTGCTTACCGGTGTAAGAAATTTTGTTGTTATCGTAAGTAACGCCAGCAACTCCGTTTAATTCCGTATAGTAACTGGTGCGGTTATAAATTGAACCAGTGTATTCTGACGTTTCAGCTAAGAAACGGAAATACAGTGTATCTCCAGCTTGCCCGGCCGGCGACATTGTAATTGGTGTAGCCAGCGTAAAGCCCGAGGCGTCATTAGTTGGTGTTGATATCTCGACCGGTTGCCAACTATCTTGGTCATCTGGTGTAGTGGTATAAAGCAGAGTTTTACTATTATGCGGTAAGAACCCAGTGTTGTTATGTTTAGTATCCGTACCGTCGGCACTAGTTTCGGTTGATTGGTCGTCAATAAAAGTCGCAATGCGATTGAGCTGCAATGGGAACTTTGGATCGCGGTTTTTAACACTAGTAGTATATTCAACGAGGTTGCTATCTGAACCTTCAACTTTGCCGATGACTTTACCAGTAACATCACTGTCGGCCGAAATTGGCCAGTTCATATTAGTAATGGTAATAGTGGTGTTTGATTCAGAAGTACTGCGCTCGGCGTAGAAGAAGTCCAAGTTTACTACTTCTCCTGGTTGGAAATTGGTCGTCACAGTTGTAGTTCTGGTTTGACGCTGACAACGATTTTCAAGCTGATTGTTATAAATGCTGTCACCGACTTTCAGTGGGTTAGCAACGGTTTGGCGACAAGCTTGGTCAACATTGACGTTTTCAACGGTCGATTGAACATTGCCGTTCGCATCAATTTTAAAGGATCCAGCCGTCTCCATATGAAGACCACCAAGATCAAGTACTAGCTGACCGTTAAGAAATACCCATACATCGTCATCACCCAAGAAGTAGAATTCCTCGGTACCATCGGCGGCAATCTTCATTGGAATTTGAAGATGTGCAGTGAAGTGAAAATTATGACCAGATTTGGTAGCGTGATCGTCTTTAGAAAAATCGACATCATCAAGCGGGAAAACTCCGTGACTACCATAAGTATAAGAATTCTTCGTACCCTCAACTTTACTAAAGGTAATCTCACGATCATATTGTTTGGAAAGTTGTTTACCACTGTCATCATAAGTTTCGTGGAACCAGCGGTAGAAGTTGTCGGTAGTTTGTACTGGGTCATTGCCAATTACGTTGGCAGTAAAGACGTCGTGATAAGCTGCCCAGGCGTCTTTATTATTATTGTAAGTTGGTACCGGTAACCCATCGCTACCGAGTTGACTTTTGACAATGTCAGGTATAATACCTTTAGCGTAGAGTTGACATTCAGACCATTCAAACTGGCGATCGGGATCGTTACAATCATCTTGTCGTTGATCCCAATATGTAATTGGTACAGTGATGGTTTCGGGTTGCCCAAGCGAAGCAACCTTCCAAGCGGATGGAATTCCATTTTGATGTTCTACGCTATCCAGCGACATTGCGCGAACTAATGAAGAGACGCCAATAACCGTGAGCACCAAAAAAGCTACGCAGGCAATCATGCGTGCAACTACACAGATACGATGTTTCATTAACTTTTGTTTATATTTTTTCGTCGGCATTTTATTGACCTTTTCTTAATGTATATGCTATAATTCTAGTATACTACAATGTTTAAGGAGGTCAAGTGAATTTAATATTAATATTGCTGACGACGACAGCGATTTTAACTTTTCTTTCGGGTGCTCTGTCGCTGGCGGGCGCTTCCAAAAACGATCGTGGACATATCGCTTGGTTTTTTGTTTCAAACATTGGCGCTGTAATTTGGGCAATTTCTTGTGGTTATTTTTTGAATTTGCCACCAGAAGCAACTAATATTGCAATTTGGTTCGTCTTTGGTATTTATATCGGGGCGTTTATTATGCTAGTACCGCTCATTGGTTATTCGGGATGGAAATATACTATCGGTAAAGTTTTAACAGTAGTTTTCATTTTGGCTTCAATTGGTATGAGCATCGCTTTGATTTATCAGCCGTCTTTGTTGTACTCGGAGATTATTCTCAGTAATGCTGGCAACCGAGTTGTCTTTACGCCGGGTGGCTGGTACTATTGGGCTTATTCGGCCATCATTTCCCTTTCGGTAGTTGCATTTAATGCTATTACATTTTATCGTGCTCGCCATGCTCGTACTAAACGTTTACGCAATGCTGACTATATTTTAGTTAGCGGCCTTAGCATTGCCGGTATTGTTTCGTTAATCACCAATTTAATTATGCCGGCCTGTGTTACTTATAGTTTAATTTGGGTAGGACCATTAACGTTAAGCGTCGTAATGTTGACCTATTTTTATGCAATTTTGCGCTATCGAGTAGTATCGGTATCTACACCTCTACTTAAGACTTTGGCTTACGTAGTGATCTTGACATCCGGCGTAGTGGTTTACATGTTGATCTTCTATCTTATCTTTAACGCATTGTTTAAGATTCCAAATCCGTCCGCGTCGGTCCTGGTTTTGAATTTCTTAATGATTGTAATCGTACTACTATTAATGCCGGTGATTAACGAGTTGATGTCATCGATTAATTCGCTGATTCAAGTAGGACAAGTTGATATTGCTTACGTTATTAAAAAACTCAACCATCTTGCTACGCGTAACGTCGATCTGCGCGATTTGGCGAGCTTCTTGGCGGATCATCTACATTTCGCTTACATTGGTTTTGTGATTAACGGGCGGCTATATGGCTCGAAGGCCTTGGCAATCTCTTCAGAAGAGCTCTCGAGTATTACGCATCTTAAAAGTAGTACTGGTACCGAAATTTGGCAAAAGCCTAATAAAACCGTTGAAAAAACTTTTGATGAAATGGGTTTAAAGGCGGTGGCCGAATTACGTAATGCTAAAGGTAAACCGTTTGGGCAGATTATTGTTGGTAAACCGCTAGGCAAAGCGACTTTTGAGCGCCGGGATTTAATCCAGCTGGAAATGATTATTAATCTTGTAGCCACGGTGATTGACTCCGAGAAGCATTTGCGTGCATAATAAGAATTAAGAGTGGAGAAAGTTAAGGGACAATAAAATATGGTCGCAAAACTCATGCACCAGACTAAAATCACGATCTTGCTATCGCTCAATGCGGTTGCGATTATTATCGTGGGTATTATGATTTTCTCAGCGATTAATTTGAATGGCGGAATTGAATTCCGAGTAGTGGATGAACGCAGCGATATTATGGCTGGCGATATTGAAGAACTAGGGTTGCTGACGCCTGGTACTGACGAGCTGCAGCCGCCTTCCGTGCAAGTTAATATTGGTGGTAACACCACAACTTTGCCAAATACTAATCATGGTGGTGATTCTAGCTCTAATCATTATACTAGTAGTGGTGATAGTACGGGCGGAGTTGGCAATGGCAATGTGCCGTCGGGGCAACTTTGGAGCGAAACCGCTATTACGATGTATCAAACCGCCGATTTTGATATCTGTGTAGGAGAAGGCCTAACTGGGCTTGGTGAAATGTATTGGCAGTCAAGCAATCCGGAAGTGATTTCGAAGTTTTATAATGCTGCGCGTACTTGGCTTGGCTATACCGCAGATCGTTGTCGCTATCCGGTGATTGCTGGCACTGGTACTACTACTATTACAGCTGGTACTTATGATGGTAAGCGTTATGATAAGATCACTGTGACGGTGATTGCGCCACCGGTTGAGCAGTGGAAGCGTGATGTTCTGGCACTGGTAAATCAAGAACGTGCTAAAGCTGGTGTAGCACCGGTAAGTTGGGGCGGTAGCTGCGAAGCAGCTTCTAACTTGCGTGCACGCGAGATTATGACGAATTATTCGCATACGCGGCCGGATGGTAGCTCTTGGTCAACAGCTTGCCCGGTACCAGCCACTGGTGGCAAAAGTGGTGAGAACTTGGCGGCTGGCAATGCGGCAGTATCGCCTTCAACCGTAGTGGCAACATGGATGAGTTCACCCGATCATCGCAAGAATATCCTAGATCCAGACTTTAAATATTTGACCGTGGGCTTCGTCTTTGACCAAAACTCGCAGCATAAAACTTACTGGTCGCAATACTTCACGACCTACTAAATTACCAAATAGTTTTTCGAGAGGATCCAGAGTTGCGACGCGCCTCGCGAAAAATTATTTAATAATTCCCTCAGATTCGGTAATGACCGTGTCTTCAATCATTTGCCCGAGACGAGTAATTTTATTATAATTGGAGAGATTGTTAGTGAGCACAACTACAGTGTAATAATGTTTGAATTCTGCAAAATCAACAATAGCAGCGTCAGCGTAAATGTTCCAGCGACTACCATTCCATTCCCAGCCAACCTTATTGTAAACGTTGACGGCTTTGCCAAAACCGGCTGGTAAACCCTGGCGCCAGTTGTAGAGCTCGCCATTTTCATTGCGAGAAGGCGGTTGATTAAGCATGGAATCGGTAATTTGATGCCATAAGTCTTGATTTAGGTCGGTATGTCGCCAATAGGTACGCAAAAGCTTGGTGAGGTCGGCAGCGGTGGAGGTGAGACCATGGTTGCTAGTGCTGGTCATGCCAATACTACGGATTAAATCATCTACCCGACTGGCGCGATATTGGTCGCTAAGCATTTTGTCGGCGCAACCGTTATAAGATTCGCGAATCATTAAATCTAGACATTTTGAGAGCGTTAGGCTGCCTTTATCTTCAGTGCGAATATAAAAACTATTAGGATCGTCAGCGCCCAGGGCAATTTGGCGGTAGCCGTCATAAGTAAAAAGTAACTTGTAAACCGAGGCGACATCAAAAACTTCGTCGGCACGATAACTGGCGGCAGTGCGACTATTAGTTAAGTCATAAATCATTACTCCGGCACGTTCATCGCGATTTAAAGTTTTCACCCAAGCGTCAATGGCAGGCTGAAGATTGATGAACTTAGCTTCGGTAATCTCGTTGGCGTCGGGTGGCGTAGGCTCGTTACTGGGCTGATTTGTACCGCCGCCTTCCGCGCCGCCAGTAATGGAGCCACCGATTTCAGATTCAATATGGTTCTTGATGGCAATACTGGCAATGATAATAATGATGCAAAGTACTACAACCGCGGCTGTAATAATCAGAGTATAGATTTGACGGCGTTTGCGATCCATTACTGAGCCGGCCTTGCTTGCATGAGGCGATTAATAAAGTTGCTAGCGTCAGCTGTGGCCATGAGACGAGTCTGGAAGTTTTGATCGTAAACAGTTGGTACAATTCGGGTTTGCAGTAATTTCCCTTCCCAGAAGTAGTGTATAAGCACTAAACTGCGCGTAGTGCCAGGCCAAGCACTTTGATCGAAGAAGAGGTTGCCGAGACCATAGTAAATTTCACCACCATGATATTGTTCATAAGTTTGTGGTTGGTGAGCAGCAGTCCCTACGACAATATCGGCCCCCATATCAATTAAACTCCGGAAGAAACCGATTTGGTCACCGGCAGCAGAGTTGGCATAATCACAAGTGGTATTCTCATTAGTATCAGCATATTCATTACACTCGTAATACTGAATATCAACAATAACGAAATCCCCTCGTTCTTTGGCGGCAGTAATATCGGCACGTGCTTTTTCTTCAGTATAATAGTTGGCACCAGGCGTTTCATCGAGCGTATAGCCGCCAGTAGATAAGTTATATCCTAGCAAAGTAATATTAGTATTTTTCTCATCAATTTCTAGTGGGATTGCGGCCGCGGTGGCTGAAATCCCGCCGCCAAAAGTCCGAATACCTAAAGATTCATATTGGGCGATTGTATCAATCGCGGCTTGATCGCCACAATCTTGATTATGGTTACCGGTGAGTTCAATAATACTGATGTTGCTGCTAGTAATTGCATCGATCATAGCTGGTTTGGCACAGATATTGCTCCCATTGGCGGTAGTAGCAAACGAGGCTTCATTGCTAGTGTGAACTAAATCAAAGCCACCCAAGAAATCTTGGATGTATTCGGAAAAATATTTAGCATCCCCAACTTGATCGAGCTTAGTGTTCATACGCCGCGAAAGCGCGGTGACGCCAGTTTGAGCTAAAGTAAGCACGGTTTCGCGATTTGGTAAAGTGGCAATTTTTTCAGCTAGAAGCGGGCGAACCTTAGCGACGTCTTCGGCATCACCTTCAAGCGTAAAATACTGGAAGAAACCCCCGTCCGTAAAATCATCAAGATAATACTTATCATCAAGCGCCAACAGTTTTTGCGAATTATCTAAATCCCAGACCGAAACTAAATTCCCTTGTTTGGCTTGGTCGCTGCTAATACTGATTTCGGCACTATCAAAATTGGCCACCGGCAAGAGGATATCATACAAGACATAATTATCGTTAGTGAGCGCGGTGGTGCTACTAGTAGCACCAATAGTTAAGTCGTGTTGCAAGCCTAATTCTGTGGCGTTAAGATTTTCGTCAATGAAATTACGATTTACTTCACTGGTAGATTCGGCAAAAACTAGCTTACCTGGTTGCCGAAAAACGCCAGTTTGGCTAATAAGCTGAATGCCAAAAAACACTGCTAACACTACGACGGTAAAAGTAATAATGATGGCGTTGAGGTGAGACTGATGTCTCTTAGTGTCTTCATCGCCAGAAGTGGCATGCGGAGAAGATGCTGCTGTCGGTTTAGTTGTAGATTGTGATGGTGTGTTTTGCACTGTTGTTCCTCCGCTATATATAATTATTGTAGCATAAATTTCGCTTTTGATAAAAATAATCTGCGTACGTCTAGAACACGGATCAGCTAATAATAAATTCTTTCAAATCAGCTTTTTTGTGCTAGAATGAATACAGAAGAATTTAAAAATTAACAAAAAAGAGTAAATATGTTTCTAAATATACTGTTATTGATAGTGGGGTTTATATTGTTGATTAAGGGTGCGGACATTTTCGTGGACGGTGCGTCAAGTACAGCGCAAAATTTCCGCGTTTCCAAAATGCTAATTGGCCTGACTATTGTAGCTTTTGGTACCAGTGCGCCAGAGTTTGCGGTTTCAATTAGTGCGTTAGCATCGGGTAGTCCAGACATGGTAATTGGCAATGTGGTGGGTAGCTGTATCCTGAATATTCTCTTGATTTTGGGGGTTGCAGCAGTGATTCGCCCGATTAAGATTAAGACCAACACGGTCAGCAAAGAGCTGCCGCTTTGTTTGCTGATTTCAATTACTTTGGCGGTATTATTTCTAGATCAGTTAATTAACGGTGCGGCCGAGAATCAATTTACCCGCTCCGACGGTTTGATAGTAGTCTTATTTTTCTTAGTGTTCCTGTATTATTTAGTCACGTTGGCACGCCAGAGCAAAGAGAATAAAACTGAGCGGAATGAAAAGCCGCAGTATAAGCTTGGTAAATCTCTGGTTTATGTTTTGGTAGGCTTGATTGGTATTATCGTGGGTAGCGAAATGGTAGTGCAGAACTCCACGGCGATTGCAACGGCAATTGGCTGGAGTGAACGGCTAATTTCGCTGACCATTATTGCTTTTGGTACTTCGCTGCCGGAATTAGTGACCACGATTATTGCTTCACGCAAGGGTGAGCAAGACCTAGTGGTAGGTAATATTATCGGTAGTAATATCTTTAATATTTGTATTGTGCTGGGTTTGCCAGTTGTGCTATTTGGCACAATCGCGCCAGCGACCTTCCAGATGCTAGATATCATTGCCTTGATTGTGTCGGCAGCGCTCATCTTCATTTTTGCGCTCAGTGGCAAGAAAGTTTCTCGTGCCGAAGGAGTGGTGATGCTGATCGCTTTTGCAGCGTATTATGGTACGATTATACTGATCTGATTACTTAACGTCGGCGACGTTTGATGGTTGAGTGGCTAATGTGGCGGTAACAATCAATCTATGTGTGGCGTCTTGATGTGGCAAGGGTTCGCCGGCGCAAGTCATAATAATGATTGTTTCTTCAGCCTCGGCTTGCAGGATTTGGCGCATACTAATATCAGCTTTCGGCACAACTGTGGTTTTTATAATCTGGTAAGTTTTGTGATCGTAACTAAGCGTGCTACCAACTTGTACAGATGACAAGTTTTTAAAAACCGTAGAAGAATGCCCGAGGATAAAAAGCTTGTTCTCGGCCTGCGTATAGATGCCAGCAATGGTGGCGGGTACTTCGAGTTGATGATCAATTAATTGTACGCTAGTGACGGGTGTTTCGAGGTTGATGCTAGGGATTTGTAATTGTGGCAAGCTAGCCGCGTCAACTGGAATGGGTTGGAATCCAATCCAGAAAAATACTGGCAGCATGATAATAAAGAATGACGCCAAAAACCATTTTACCTCGAGGGCGGACCAATTGAGGGGATTTAAGTTGTGCCAAGACCAATACTTACGAAATTTATTCCCTGTTTGTCGCCAGGGTGACACTGTTTGAGTTTGCCGCACGGACCAAAAACTACACAACTTATTCCCTGCTTGTCGCAGTAAATTCATTAAACATAACCTCCGTCTATATATCAATTATAGCACAAGTTGTTTAAAGAATGATAGAATTATTAAGTATTTAACTTAAGATAACTCAAACTTTTTCTTGGTTCGCTTGGTTTTGGTTTTTGATTTCGTTTGGGCTTTTACCTTCGTCTGGGCTTTGGCTTGACTTTTGGCTTTGGCGCGAGCAGATTTTTGGGCTTTCTTAGCAAGTCTCTCGGTTTGCTTAGCTAGTGCCTGGGCCTGCTTGCTCAAGACGCGTTTTTGCTTATTAGCTTTCTTAGTAATGCGCTTCACCTCACGATCGGCTTTGCGCGCGGCAGTAGCGAGCTGGCGGCGAGTCTGTGGTTTTATAGATTTAGCGGATTTTGATTTAGGCTTAGTGGTAGCTAAATCTTTGCTAAGCTTAGTAGTCTTGGTAGAAACTTTTTTGGCAGATTTTTTAGCAGAAGCGGTTTTTGCGGGACTTGTAGCACGGACCGGTTTAGACGAAGTCTTAGTAAGAGCAGATTTGGTAGAACTTTTGGTGGATTCAGTGGTTTTCTGACCTCTCAGCCGTAGTAACGCTCTCAGACCAAGTTTCTGCTTACCTTTCTCGGCGGCAATTGATACGCCACCTTGTGCGACCGGCTCGGCCTGAGTTTTGTCAACGCCGGCGGATACAGCAACGCCTTTGACTTCTAACGGAGCTTTTGGCTCTGCCGGTGTGGCTGGTAATTCACGCGGTTGCAAGAAGATTTTTACGGTAGTACCAAAACCAACGCGCGACGAAACATCAATATAGCGATTACTAAGAAGAGCGCACGCTGAACGTGATAAAGTCGTGCCAGAATCAGTAACGGTAATGGCAGTCTTATCAACGCTAATTGTCACTTCGCCTTTGTCAGAGCGCTTGAGGGCGGAGCTAAGATTTTCATCTAGGTATTGCTTCACTCGCTCGGGGTCAGAAATTTCTTTAGTCGTATCAGAAAAATCCAAATTCAAAATAATACCGTCTTTTTCGGCCAGCGGCAGATATTTATTATAAATTTCACTAATAATTAACGATAAGCGGTACATAATAATATTATAGCAGAGTTTGAGTTTTGGTGTGAAAAATACGGCACTACGGAGTATCGAAAATAAGTTATAATAAAGTAGTGAAGATAAAACTTCATGGGTTCCAACGGAAGCAACTGAGGTCAAGCTCCGGCAACCAGCGGTCTCACTATTTAGGATCGAGAAATTCTCCTATTCGGCTGAAGAAGCGGTATGAGTAGGTTAGTGCTTTGAGCATGGCTATGGCTAAGCTTAACAGAAAAGAATTTCATTTTTAGATACGAGCGGAGACATTTCGCTTATACCGGGCGTATGAACAATGGCTCCATGGGCAATACTAGTAACGGCTATTGGTGGTCGCGTACGGCGTATGATGGTACCATCGCGTACAACTTGAACATCGACAGCAGCAACGTGAACCCAGGTACAAACACCAACAACCGCCGCAACGGTCTCGCAGTGCGGTGTGTCGCCGGTTCCGATCCTTGAGCAAAATGATAAAAAATATGGGTAAAGACATAATTAAATGTAATATGGACGAGCAGGCTTTTCAAGGCGTGTTTCGGGGTTGGCAAACGCAAGAGCTGATCCAGCATATACGCGAGGAATACGGTGATGAACTGGAGTTCTTGTGGCCGAAATTTCCGCGCGATGCGATTTGGCGGCATCCACAAACGCGCAAGTGGTACGGTTTGGTAATGGCGGTGTCGCGACGCAAGCTCGGTTTTGATTCTGATGAGGTGGCGGAGATTTTGGATGTGCGGTTTGCGAAGGGCGAAGCACTGGACTTTGTGGCCAGCAATCCGAATGTTTATCCGGGCTATCATATGAACAAAAATAGCTGGATTACGATGATTTTGGACGAGAGTATGACAACTGCGCAGATTTTGGCGCTGGTGGATAATAGCTATCGGCTGGCGGGTGAGAGATAGGGCGATTGATGTGGTTCGGATTATAGGTCGCTTTGGTGATAGATGCTTTTTGATGTTGATTAGGTAATTTTTGGTCTTTTATTGAAAAAATAAACACAAAAGTGTTTTGGTATGCTATAATAAAATTGTTCCGACAATTTGGTAAATAAATGTAAACTTACGTCTTTTATAGTTAAGTTTGTACACAATAATGACACTGCAAGGTGACAGTTTTGTGTACAAAGCGTAAGTTTTGCTACCGGATTGTCGGAACACCCTTGCGGTGTCATTTTTGTATCCAGAGATCTTCATACTCTATTACTTATTAATATAAGAATGGCGCCAGTATATATACTAAATCCTAGAGCTAAATAGTTTGCGTATTTAGCTCTACAACCTACAAAAGGAGGGCGCAAAAGATGCAACATGCTAAAAACAGAACTAATCCGCTGATACACTACGGGTATTCAAGTTTTGCGATTCCTTTATGCGGTATTGCGACCCTCTTTTTAATCATGTTGGTCATGTTTATCCTTCCTCGGCAAAAAAGAGAAGTTGCTTCTGCTTTAGAAGATATTATGACTACTGCCGATTCCCCATCCGTCTCTCTTGCTATTGCCCATGAGAATCTCTCTAATACTGGAGTAATAAGCGATAGTGGCGGTGATAATAATACTATTATAAGTATGACTAATAATATTACTATTAGTGCTAACTTGATTAATAGCTATAACCTACAAATAGTTAGCGGAACGGCCAATACGGCATTAGAGGGGCCTAGTGTCATTAAAGCTACTACTTCTTCTGTATCTACGGCAGAAGGCTTAGCTAATAATACCTGGGGGTATAGTTGGAACAATGGTAATTATAAAGGAATTTCTACAAGTGGTACTACGATTGCCAATGATGGTATATCTGCTGCTGGCAGTGTTAACTATACCCGACCACTCACCTTTGCTGCTAAGTTTGACAAGGATGCTGATGCGGGGCATTACAAGACTAAAGTGAACATATTGCTCACTGCGACGCCTAAAGCTCTAACCACTTATACGTTATCTTATAATGCGAACGGTGGAAATAATGCACCAAGTCAACAAAGCATTAGTAATTATGATACGAGCCATACTTTTATAATCTCATCAAGTAGACCCAGCAGATCTGGTTATGAATTCCAAGGTTGGGCTACTACTAGTTCTGGCACTGTAACGTACCAGCCGGAAGAAAGTATTCAATTGCAAGCAAGTAATCCGACCCGAATATTATATGCAGTATGGAAAGCTACTGCTAAATGGAGCAATGGAGTGGATTCGGGAATTATTTATATGCACGAGATAAAATCAGGCTTTTGCACTAACAATTCAAATATTCCGATTGGAGCAACTATTAACCTTAAAGACAAAAGAGATGAGACCACTTACAAAATCATTAAATGGGATGATGACAGATGCTGGATGTATACGAATCTAACATTATATAGTAATTCTGCTGCGGGTATGATTCTCGATAGTACTTATTCAGATATTGGTGCTGGAACATTTATTTTACCGCAAGCAAAAGAGGCTGGCTTTAATAGTGATGATTACGCTTCCGTAAATGCTTTCTATGCAACTTCTTCTAATGCTGGCGCTACCGGATATTACACCTGGTGCACTGCTACGGCTGGTTCGGCTGGTGGTTGTAAAGACTCTAATGGTAATATTCTGAGTCCTACTACTGCTGTTACTTCTGGTAATGCCGCTAATTCTATTTGCCCTAAGAATTGGAAACTTCCCGTTGGCGGATCTTCTTCAGCTGCGGGCAGTTTTAACTACCTTGTGTTTACTAGATGGCAGCTTGGTAATAGTCCGGCTGGCTCCAATACTATGCGCACCCAGAAGGGTTTTGTCTATACTGGACGTGTAAAAGACAGTTCCTTTGGGCATGGGAGTAGCGACGGATATTGGTGGTCTCGTACCGCCAATAGCGCCAATACTGCATACGCTTTAGCCTTGCTTGAGAGCAGCTTAGATCCATTAACATATAGTCGTGGTCGTTTCTATGGTTACGCTATTCGTTGCGTTGCGCAATTTTAATTAGATAAGATTAAGCAAGCTCTTATTTAATATTCAACTAAAGCCTCCGGATTGTATTCTAGAGGCTTTAGTTATTATCGAAAAGTCTTAGCTTCATTAGGGCTTTACTTTTATTGATTCTGGTGACAGTCAATATCATTGCTTTGGTACTTACAGAAACCACTCATACATATCAAAGGAGCTCGAAGATTAACTCGGAGCTCCTGTTAATTAGTGTTTAAGAATTTATTTATGTATTGCTATCTAAGAACTAGCAACGTAACATCTCACAGAAAAGCCCTGATTTTTATGAAGATAGCCCATTGGGTTTTCTATGGAACTACTGTTAAACCCTAGATAATATGCATAGTTGGTGCTGTCTGAGCTGGACGACCAATAATAAGCAGCTTCGCCTAGCTCTTTCTTGTTGTTGTCATTACTGTCTAGGTATCCGCCAAGCTGGAAATAATATGGATTTGATCTTAAGGCGTTACTACTGCCGGCTTTATTTGCTAAATTGAGGTAAGTACTTTTTGACGGTAGCCCCCAGTTATTGATATTACATGCATTAATTGCATTTGCATGAGAGTAGTATCCACCATATGAACTGTCATATGCATCTCGTCCAGCAGCATAGTTTATGTTCTGTGTCATCCAACAATTACCGTCTGGAAGCTTTGTCACTCGGTAGCTCTGATTGTCTCGCGTATCCGTGAGAGTTTTCGATGCACCTATAGTTGAGTCTCTACATATAGCCGGAGTTAAAGCTTGCATAGAAGAAATATTATAAATGGTAGTTAGTTGTTTCCACACCCCATAAATAGTCTTATTGGTGGACATCGGAATAG
>CAZWCY010000019.1:0-18629 GCA_964633035.1 uncultured Candidatus Saccharibacteria bacterium
TGTATCCTTCCCAAGGATGAGATTGGGGTCCGACTCCCCATACCCGCACCAATAAGATTCCTAAGCTCCGCTTAGGTCTTTTTAATTCTTCATCTCTTCCCTTTTACCACGACATACGGCTGCTGGCGGTGCTCTACTGGCAAATAGCGATCATCGAACCAGCTATAATAGAACTTGAAGGCGTTACGCACTACGTAGCCATCAATATTGCCATCACCGGAATCAGACGAATCCGCTAAGATTAACATATCGTCTTCGTAATTATCGCCAGTACCACGGCGATCATAGCCAATAATCACTTGATAATGTCCGCCAAAATACACACTTTCGATAATAATTGGATACCCCGCTGCTAAATTCTGCACCACAAAATCATGAAACTCTTGCATGCTGCTAAAACACTTTCCATCGGCGTCCTTGGCATGCTCAATGCTGGTCTCAATTTCATAGCCGCGCTCGCGTAAGTAATTAGCGATATCATCAAGCCGTGTGCCTACGTTTTCGCGGCAGTGTACAGCTTCAAATACTTCCGCTTCGGGGGCATCATCACCGAAATAGTTCATCGCCATCAAAACCGCATTTGGGCCGCATGAGCTATCCAACGTATGCTGACGAGTGCAGAATTTTGGCAAAATCGTTAGCTCATCATCACTCTCTAAATTATAAAAATCGTGTTGCACAAAATACTCGCGCTTCGGCATCCTAATTCCCTTCTTCGACAGTTAAGTCAATATATTCGATTACTTCGCCGCTCGCATATAGCTCGGCGATTTCTTCATTAAAGGTTGTAAAGTTAATTTTTAAGGAAGCGTAGTTGACCTCGGAATTAGTCTTATCGGCTAATTTGACATAATAATAACCATCGCCATTACTAGCCAAGAATCGTGCGCTAACTTGCCCCGGCTCTAGCGTCATCGCCATTGCCGAACGCCCACCGTCCACATTCATGCTATCTACTAAGCGCCCAGTTTCCTCATAATAGGCCAGCAAATCCAATTCTTCGGCCGCTTTATATAAATCACCTTCGGACTCTTGCAAAATGCGGTCAACCTCGGCGGATTGTTCCCCGGCCCGCTTATCTACTGCTTGCGAGACTTTGGCTTTCATCAAATTGAGATACAACATCCGCCGATATTCCGACTTGTTCATACCAAAATTATCCCGCAGAATTTTTAAGAAGCCTTCTTCACTCCGCTCCACACCCCCAACTTTGCGATGTTCATCAAAAGCTTTATCAACTTCTTCATCGGTCACAGTTATGCCGAGTTCTCGCCCTAATTTTTGCGCGTAAGTATATTCTACCGCTGAACGTAACGCCGCTTGCTTATACATCAAACGTACAGTGTCGGCGTCTTCGCCGCTGCCTAGCTGACCACCCTGCTGCTCAGCAGTCAAAAGGTTGCTCCGATAAATCATCAAATAGTCACTATAGCGAACTTTTGCACCATTTACTTCTGCCACTGGCACCGGAATAATCTGCGTGACCCGGTAAATCATATCGCCAGTGTCCTGAAATTTGTACAGCATCGCCCAGCCTGCCACTACCATTAGTGCCAATGCTACCAATCCCACGATAATCGTGTTAATAATTAAGCGATGCTTCGCATATTGCAATGGGTATTTGAACTTACGCCCGTGAGCCAAGACCTCTTCACGACGTTCTTCTACCTTTTCGCGCTCAGTCTTTGGCTTTTGTTTTAACAAACTCATACCTTTATTATAGCACAAAACTATGCTATAATTATATACAGTTTTATTACAAAGGAGTTATTATGGGGAAAGAAAAAGACCTAGTAGAACGCAGCTTAGTGGTGCTGAAGCCGGATTCTGTTCAGCGTGGCATTGTTGGCGAAATCATTACTCGTTTTGAACGTGTTGGTCTTAAAATCGTTGGTATGAAAATGGTCATGCCAGACGAAGATCAATATCGCGCGCATTATGAAGATATCGGTCAAATGATTACCCGCCGTGGCGAACAAGCTTTTCGTTATAATCTAAGTTACATGATGACTGGCCCAGTCATTGCCATGGTGCTAGAAGGTGTTGAAGCGGTTCCGCTAGTACGTAAAATTGTTGGCCCAACCGAGCCAAAATCTGCTGAGATGGGAACTATTCGTGGTGACTATTCGCACATGAGCTTTGGCTACTCTGATGCTAAGGGTATGGGCGTGCCAAATCTCGTCCACGCTAGTGGCAACAAAGAAGAAGCTAAAAAAGAAATCGCGCTGTGGTTCAAACCAGAAGAGCTTTACGATTATTCTGATCTAAACGAAAAATATACCCGCTAAACTACCGAAAAAGTTGCCTCAATCATGGGGCAACTTTTCCATGTCATCAGATTATTGCTGAGCGCACAACGGATGAGATTTTTTCGATTTCCCTGCTGGACAGCCATGCGCCACCGTGCTATCATATAAATAATGCGTGGGCAAAAATCAACCCGCAGTATTTTATTGGGCAAAGCCCAAAGCATCTTAACATTTTTGAGGAGGTATCAATTTGTATGTCAACCCTTGTCATCACGCTGGTGGCGATTACGTTTGCCTTAGGTATAATCGCTACGAATTTTCTGCGCATTCGACAAATGCCCGAGAGCACGCCCGATAACATGCTCAGGCTGGCCGCAATCATCCGGGACGGCGCCAACATCTTTATGTGGCGCGAGTACCGCGTGATTGTACCAGTGGTACTGTTTGTGGCGGGTATGTTCTCATTGTTTGTCGAACCAATCTCTGGCCTTACGCTGCTGCTTGGTAGTTGCGCCAGTAGCGGTAGTTGCATCATCAGTATGCGAGCTGGCACCTACGGCAATGTTTACACGGCCGAAGTTGCCCGCACCAGCCAGCGCATTGGCGACACCCAGCAAATTGGAATTTGTGGCGGCAGCGTCGGCGGCCTTTCCGTGCACGGTTTTGGCTTGCTCGCCATTGCAATTGTCATTCTGCTCAACTTCAATGGTCTGTTGCACCCTGCCGACACCGCGCACGGCCTGATTCTCAACATCCCCTGCAATCCTGCAATTGTCCGTCTCACTACCTGTTCGCTGGGTTGTTCCATCGTGGCAATGTTCAACCGTGTGGCGGGCGGCAATTACACCAAAGCTGCCGATATTTCCGCCGACATTGTCGCAAAGAATGGCCATAATATGCCTGAGGACGATTGCCGGATGCCGAACACAATCGCAGATTTTATTGGCGATTGCGTCAACGACATCGCCGGCAACTGCAGCGATTTGTTAGAGAGTTTCGTGGCCACGATTGTTTCCAGTATTCTCATTGCCACCATCGTGTATCAGTCCGTCGGCTCTACTGACACAGCCCTGCTCGGTGCTACCATCACCTATCCTATTGCTTTAGCCAGTGGCGGGCTAATTGGCTGCGTTGCCAGCATTCTCTATGCTACGATGCACCGCTCCAGCGCCAAGGCCGCCCAAGAAGTCGATATGATCACCTATATTTCCGCTGGCATCACGATTATTATCGGCGCAATCTTTGCAAGCTTGGCTTTCGGTAAACTGAATCTATATAGTGATTTTCGTTTTGGCTGGGCTTCGCCTTGGTTGGCTAGCTTGCTCGGCATTGCTTCTGGCGTTGTCATAGGTAAAGTTACCGAATATTACACCGGCCTTAACAAAAGTCCTGTTCGGATTATTGCCGAGTTTGCCAAAGAAGGTGTGGCCTTCTTAATCTCCAAAGGCGATGCAGTGGGCGATCTTTCCTGCCTGGCCCCGATGATTATCATTGTGGTTGCGCTCTCGATTTCCTATGCCGTCTGCGGCGTTTACGGGATCGCTATTGCCGCTCTAGGCATGTTGTCTTTCGTGGGCGCAACTGTCACTGTCGATGCCTTTGGGCCAATCGCCGATAATGCCGGCGGCATTGCCGAATCCTGTCATCTGCCGCCTGAGGTGCGCGAAATCACTGACGAACTCGATGCACTGGGCAATACTACTGCCGCTGTTGGCAAGGGCGCGGCCATCGGCTCAGCCGCTTTCGCTACGCTTGCTCTGATGATTGCTTACGTGGGTAGTTATTCCGACATTACCAACCCCGTACTCAACTTAGTGCAGGTACCCGTAATTGCGGGTGCACTGATTGGCTCCGCCTTGGTCCCGTATTTCTCTGCTCTGCTCACTAACAACACCATTGATAGCGCCTATCTAATGGCCGAGGAAGGCGAGCGTCAGCTTGCAATCCCCGGCGTCATGGAAGGTACTGTCCGACCTGATTACGAGAAACTGATTAGCATGGCCTCGGAAGCTGCCCTGAAGAAGATGCTCAAGCCGTCGATCATTGCCATTATCGTTCCAGCGATGGGCGGTATCTTGTTTGGCCCGGAGTTTGTTGGCGGCATCCTGATCGGCTCCACGCTGAACGCGATCCCGAAGGCGATTTATATGGGCAACAGCGGCGGTGCTTTTGACAATGCCAAGAAGCGTATTGAAGCCGGCCTGCTCGAAGGCTATGGCAAAGGCTCCGAAGCTCATAAAGCTGCCGTAGCTGGCGATACAGTAGGCGACACCCGCAAAGACGTCGTTGGTGTGGCGCTTGACATCTTTATCAAGACTATGTCCACTGTTGCCAATACCTTGGCGCCGGTCTTTGTGGCCGTGCACCCGTTCTAATCTCCTCACGCTCTTTCGTAAAGTCCTGGTCGGTTTTTGGCTGGGGCTTTTTGTTGGCTCAGCATTTTTTGATAGATTTTAACAGGCTAGTAGCTCTTCCCAATCTTTAGCGAATTAGTGATTCCTCAAAATTTAGTAGATTAATTGTTTTTCAAACGAAGCGTTTACGAACAGAAATGCAAAAACCGCCAAAATGGCGGATTTTACCGAAATTTTCTGGTGCCCGAGACAGGGGTTGAACCTGCACCTAATTGCTTAGACTAGCACCTGAAGCTAGCGCGTCTGCCAATTCCGCCACTCGGGCAATTATATTAGAAAGCAATGTTCAGCAACACTCTTTCCTCTGCACATTTATTATACCACATTCCTAACTGTAAGATAAGTCTTGACTTTTTGCTAATGTTATGATAGTATAGAGGCAAGCGATACTCTTTTGAGCATGTGCTTGGTTGTTGTTGCATATAGTACCCGCAATCCTACCCCTTGCTAGTTACAAACCTCCGGATCTGAGTCCGGAGGTCGGTTATTTAATTTCCTCTACTGATGCAGCTTCGCCGTAGCTGGCAACTTTGCATCTTTTAGCAACGGCTTCAGGTCCTCTTCTTCCAGAGTCTCGTGCTTGAGTAATGCTTCAGCTAGACGATCCAAAACTGCACGGTTAGCCCGCAAGACGTCCTCAGCACGCTTGGCGGCTTCATCTGATAATACTTTTACTTCTTGATCAATCAGCTCAGCCGTCTTCTCCGAATATGGCTTGCTAGTAGTAATCGTATAATATCCCGTACTTTGATCTGGAAATACCAGGTGACGAGTCTGCTTACCCATACCTTCTTCCACGATCATTTCTTTGCTGATCTCAGCGACACTCTTAAGGTCGGAAGACGCACCCGTAGTGATGGCATCATCACCAAAGACAATCTTCTCGGCCATGCGGCCGCCCATAGCCCGTGCCAAGATATCCTTTAATTCGTAAATACTCTTATAGCTACGATCCTCTGGCGGCAAGAACCAAGTAACGCCACCAGTATGCCCACGCGGAATGATTGTCACTTTATGGACTGGATCAGAATCTGGCAAGACGTGGCCAACAATGGCGTGACCAGCTTCGTGATAAGCCGTCACTTGACGCTCGTGGTCGTTCATGACTTTACTCTTGCGCTCTGGCCCAATCGCCACGCGTTCAAACGCTTCTGTCAAATCGGCATTAGTGATTTCCTTGTGACCTTCGCGCGCTGCGGTAATAGCAGCTTCGTTGGCGATATTCGCTAGATCAGCACCAGAACTCCCCGCGGTCTTGGCTGCCAAAGCATCCAAATCAACATTTTTCTCGGCTGGTTTATTCTTAAAGTGAACCTTCAGAATCTCCAAGCGATCTTTCCGTTCCGGCAAAGTGACGTTAACATGACGGTCAAAACGCCCTGGGCGCAGCAACGCCTTATCAAGCATGTCCACCCGGTTGGTCGCCGCAATCACGATTACGCCAGAATCGTTATCAAAGCCGTCCATCTCTACCAAAATCTGGTTCAAAGTCTGCTCGTCTTCGCGACCAGCCCCGCCTCTGGCATCACGTTTGTGCGCTACCGCATCAATCTCATCAATAAAGATAATTGAAGGGGCGTTTTTCTTAGCCTTGGCAAACAAATCCCGTACCCGTGAAGCCCCCACGCCTACAAACATCTCGGCAAATTCCGAGCCAGAAATACTAAAGAACGGTACCGCCGCTTCCCCAGCCACGGCGCGCGCCATCAAAGTTTTACCAGTACCCGGATCGCCAGCCAGCAAAACTCCGCGTGGAATCTTGGCCCCCAGCTTCTCATATTTCTTTGGCTCCTTGAGAAAATCGACGATCTCGGCTAAATCTTGCTTAGCCGCATCATTGCCAGCCACATCCGAGAAGAGCACCTTTTTCTTATCAGGTCCATACAACTTCGCCTTCGCCTTGCCAAACCCCATATTTTGATTATTCATAGATTGCGCCTGGCGCATCATCGAATTAAAGAAGATTATCACAATCACCACTGGCACGGCGATAATCAAAATATTGAGAATTAATCCCCAGAAATCATCAACTTCCTTATATTCAATTTCTGGATATTCTGACTGGCATTTTGATAACTCTTCCCCGTTCAGATCAGCACATTGATCCACCAAGCCCTGCTCATACAACGTGCCCGAGGGGTCTTTGCGCGAAATCTGAGTATAGCGATCCTCGCCCTTCAGGGTGATTTTGAGGTTACTTCCCTCCACGGTAATTTTCTTGATATTGCCGTCTTTGTCGTTCGCCCGCGCAATTACGTCCGAAAGCGGAACTTCGTCAATCTGCCCTTGCGGAGTCATCAGCGACGCAAATAAGCCCACACAAATTAAAATTAATAAAAAAGCCATCCAACGCAAAGCATTACTAGCCTTGGGTGATTTTTTCTTTGTAGCTTGTGGCACTGCACCTCCTTATTTACAGAATATTATAACAGTCTAAAACATGGTCAGTCTTGCTGACGCAAGACCCGCCAAACTGCGTCACCTCGGAAAAGAAATCTTGATTTCTTTTCACTCAGTTCCTTGTTTGGTCAGGGTGATGAGATTTGAACTCACGACCTCGCAGTCCCGAACCGCGCGCGCTACCAGCTGCGCCACACCCTGATACAGTGATTTTATCACATTTTAACCGAAAACTAAAGAGAATATCTGGGATTTAACGGAATCTTTATGAAAAAATATGCTTGACTTTTTTGGTAATGTGTGCTACAATGGTAGATAGTAGAGCGAATAACAGCTCTATCGTAGGTTAAAATGATGTCTATTTCGCTCATTTTGGTTGATTTTGCAGCCATGTTTTGCGGGTAGCGTCAAGTTTGTGCATCATGCAGCTAATCGCGCATTATAACCAAAGTGCAGTAACACGAGCTTCACGCTACTCACAAGCACTGGGTAGCAAAATCTAACTATTGAGAGGAGTTGAATACTATGATTTACAAACCCATCTCCAGCCAGAACATCCAGTTCAGATTCGAGAATAATTCCGACATGAACGCCGGCCACCAGCACACCGCCGCCACCGCCTGATTCCGGGCCGCCGCCAAGCGCGAAACAGCGCTGCGGCTAGAGGGCTGCAGTTTGCCAGGCCATAAGGCCATAGCATAAGAAAGGAGTTCTCTGCAAGTGGGTTTAATCCGATCAGTGTAGCCCCCGTTTAGGGGGCCTGCTCCAGCGAATCTATCGAAAGGAGGTGAGTCCTCTGCTAACCACGAAACATACGGCATGGCTACCGGATCCGGTACGGCTCAGCGAATTTTTCGCTTCGATCGCATCGGACAGAGCCTCGAGAGCCGTATCGCCGCAGTGCGGCGTCTACGCGCCGGTTCGGTGCACGATCACAAGCGTGGTGGCCAGTAGGCATCCGCCCTAGCCCCGTATGGGGCTAGTATGAACCATCTCCCGCGGAAGGCGGACAGCTATGAAACATTGAGTTTGATACCCGTATGCCATTCATGGATAACTCCCCTTCTATAAAACAGTAGCGAAAAATATCACATTGCAATAAAGAAGATATCATTTTATCCCCCAATCCCCGCTTCGGCGGGGATTTTTCATGCTTAAGGATCTAGGCCACTTAACTCAGCGATCAATACTGCTGTAGTTTCAGAATGAGTTATCATCACCGATAGGGTTGCGACACATGGCGTCCGCATCTAAAATGAACTAATCAGAAGTGGTAAGCAATTACCTAATACCAAAACAATGACAAAAGCCGCTACCAAAAACGGACCAAAATGCACTACGTGATTCCCCTGTTTGATGGCATTCGGCAAAGCAATTAAATCACCTAATAGATTCGCTAAGAAAATTGTCCACAGTGCCAGCCACCAATCCGCCAAGGCTAGCGCAAGGGCGAGCGCCAAAAGCCAATCTCCGCCACCCATCAAGCGCTCCTTGGAAAATTTATAAATCAAGAAACAGGTACCAGACAAAATCGCCACGCCAACTGCCGCACTAATCAGTTGATTGAGGACATCGCTATTGTCACTGAGGCTAGCGATGCAGAGCTTAAGCACGAAAATTGCCATACCAAAGATAATCGCTAGTGCCAAAAGTACCACCGGCAGCTCACCCCAACGCGCATCGTACACCGCTAGTACCATCAAAACCACTAGCATGATCAGAATTAACACGAATACCGCAATTTGCGCTGCCAAGAATGGCGGATTCTGTACAAGCACATACCAGTTATTAATAATCGGAATCAAATACGCCCAACTCAGCATCAAGAAGGCGATCGCCATACTAATTTCGGAAAGAAAATCGCCAATGCCAATTTTAGCATGACAGTTACGGCACTTGCCACGCAAAATCAGCCAAGAAAAAATCGGGATGTTATCATACCATTTAATGCGCTTCTTGCAGTGCAAACAAACTGACCACTGCCCCAAATCTTTCTTGTTCTTGACCTTATAATGCCAACGCCAAGCTTGACAGCAAGCAAAAGAACCAAAAATCGCCCCTAGTATAAACATCATGACTAAAATCAGAGCTTCTAAAATTTTATCCGTCATATTATTATATTACCATAAATTTTTTCGCTGTTGATAAAAATAGTAATTTTGCTGGCGAAGCATCAGCCTACGAGCCATGATAGAGTCTCGGCGTTATCAACCTATAGCAAAAGTGGCCTAGACTCGCTAGGCCACTTCCTGAAGATTTTAGCTCTGTATTAATTTGAGATTATTGGTTGTCACTACAATAGGTACCGCTACCCTCAAGCTTGTAGAGAACAGCGAAATCGCGTGGATTAACGCCGTCGCCAGTAACAGTCTCACCATCGCATTTTGCTTCTAGAACAACGTAGATTGTGTGGTTCATCTCGGTATCGGCTTTTTCGTAATTACCACTACCAAATTCGGAAATTTCGACAGAATAGTAATTACCATCCGGATCGGTAAAGGTATTTTCAGTAGCATTGGCACTGTTCAGATAGACATTCACTAAGCGACAGGCATCCTTGCTGCCATTGGTACCACCGCTACATTTATCAATGGCTTCAGCGCCAGTATAAGTGCTAGGTTTAGGTAGTTTGCCATTATTATTGGCTTGGAACTGCGTAATTGCCGACTGAAAACTACTCAAATTAGTGCGGCGTTGCGTATCACGCTGTGCACGCTGGAGCTGTGGTAAGGCAATAAAGACCATCATAAAAATCAAGCCTGCGATTGCTAGTACCAAGACTACCTCGATGATAGTAAAGCCGCTAAGGCTGTCGTTATTCATCATTTTTTTATTTCTTGCGCTCATCGCACTTTTTTTATTTGCCATAAATAACTTTCCTTTCTAGTTATACAGAGCTATATTTATCTACATTATAGCATAAGCCGTAAAGATTGAATAGGTTTTTTGTAAATTTAATAGCTATCGTGATAATTGTTTCTAATAAATATCACCAATAATTGAATAGATTGGGAATAGAATTGCCGCTACCATGCCACCGGCCACAATTGCCAATACCACCATCAAGATCGGCTCAATCATCGTGGCAATGGCATTGAGACGTTCGTCTAGCTCATTCTCATACACTTCGGCAGCTTTCCCTAACATCTCGTCAATCCGACCGGACTGCTCGCCCGTAGCCGCCATTTGTGGCAAAAGCGGCAAGATATAATCCCGACCTTTCAAGGCTACGCTTAAAGGTTTACCACTCCGCACCATGGTGGCGGCTTGCGTGATCTGATCTTCGAGCACGATATTATTCATCGCTTCGGCCGAGATCTTCATTGCGTCGAGCATCGGCACCCCCGCCGAAAGTAACATCTGTGCTGTACGCGCAAATCGAGCATTATACAAGCGTAAAAACAAATCTTTAAACAAAGGTACGTTGAGCTTAAAAGTAGCAAAGAACTTCTTCCCTACGTCGGTGCGACGGAATTGGAACACAAACCAGACAATAAACGCAATCACGAGCAGAATTAGCCACCAGTTGGTAATAAAGAAGTTAGAAATATTCACCATGAATTGCGTCAAACCAGGTAATGGCTTCTTAAGGTCGCGATACAAACCCTCTACTTGCGGCACCACCGCCACCATCATGAATGCTACCACCGCGATAATCACCAAAAGTACAATCGCCGGGTAAGTCATAGCGCCACGAATTTTCGACATCATATTAGCATCTTTTTCCTGTTGCGTGGCTAAACGCTGCAAAGAAATATCGAGCGTACCAGAAGCTTCGCCGGCTTCAATCAAGGCTAAATAGACTTTGTTAAATACTTCAGGATATTTAGAAAAAGCATCATGCAAAGTCTTACCGGCTTCAATCTGCGCCGAAATTTCCTCTACGATACTCTTGGTAGCAGCATCTTCAGTTTGCTCGGCAATCATATGCAAACTATTTGACAGTGGTAAACCTGCGCCTACTAGTGTGGCTAGCTGGCGCGTAAAGACAATGCGCTGCTTACTGGACATCTTGTTCATGTTTTGGCCAAACAAGCCTCCGCCTTCTAGCGTCACTTTTTGTGGAATATAACCTTGATCCACCAAAATTTTACCGGCAGCCTGCTCATTCTCTGCCTGGACATTACCAGATACCATCCGACCAGTACGACGCTCTTTGGCTTTGTAGTGATACCTGCGCATTGGTCTAACCTCTTGCTAGCCTTTCAAACTCAGGAGTATTGACTGCGTACTCATGTGCCGTATCGTAACTAATCGTACCCGATTTCACAAATTTCGCCAACTCACGATCCATCGATTGCATGCCTTGATCGACACCAGTCTGAATTGCCATGTCAAGCTGATGAGTTTTGCCCTCCCGAATAATCGCCCGAATCGCTGGATTCACTACCATAATCTCGGCCACCGCAATCCGACCGCCATCAATCGCCGGAATCAACCGCTGTGAACAAATCCCGATCAAAACATTAGCTAACTGTGCTCGAATCTGCGATTGCTGATGGGCTGGGAAAACATCGATAATACGATCAATCGACTGCGCTGCAGAATTGGTATGCAAAGTTGCAAATACCAAGTGACCCGTTTCGGCTACGGTAATCGCCGCTTGAATCGTTTCGAGATCGCGCATCTCACCGATTAAAACTACATCGGGATCTTCACGCAAAATACTGCGCAACGCCGCCGCAAAACTAAAGGTATCATAATGCACTTCGCGTTGCACTACCAACGCGCGCTTGGAGTGGTGTGTAAATTCAATTGGATCCTCAATCGTAATAATGTGCACCGGCTTTTCACTATTAATCTTATCAATCAAGGCTGCCAAAGTAGTTGACTTACCCGAACCGGTAGGACCAGTCACCAATACTAAACCGTGTGGATGCTCAGCAAAAGTTTCGACCACTCCCGGCAAGCCCAAATCTTCCAATGATTTCAAATTATTCGGAATCAAACGGAACGCTGCCGCCATATTGCCACGTTCGTGAAAAGCGTTAACACGGAAACGGCCGAGATCGCCAAAGGCAAAAGAATAGTCAAACTCTTTGTCTTTGAGTAAAATTTTTTGTTGGTCTTCATCTAAAGTGGCAAAAATCAATTCTTGAACTTTTTGATCATCAAGTACTGGATAAGTAGTAATTGGCCTTAGCACGCCGTCAATACGCAGGGTTGGCGGTAAGCCAACTTGAATATGCAAGTCTGAAGCGTTATGATTAATACACTCTTCCAAAAGCGCCTCAATGGTGACATCGGTTGAGAGCGGAGCATCGGGCGATGTAGTATTCGTAACAACTGGCTCGGTAGCATTCGTAGCAGTGGTCGTCTCGGCGACAGGCGTTTCAGTTGCCGTAGCATCAGTAGTCGTAGCAGGCGCAGCTTTTGCATCTTGGCTAGCTACGGAAGGTGGTGTCGCAGCCTGCTCAGATTCTAGATGTGGCTCAGGTATATCCGCCATCGTCACACCGGCAACATTATCAGGTGCAGATTGCGTCGCATCCGTAGCAGCTGTATTAGTTATAGTCTTGGTATTAGTCGTATCCGTATCAGTTACCGTTCCATTCGTACTTGTCGCATCACTGCTAGTCGCTGTTGCGTCCATAGCCGTCATTGGCGTTGCTGTCGTCACATCTACTGGCGCAAATGGCGAAACTGGCGCCGCCGACGCATTATTATCATTGCTCATTTTATCCGTCCCACTACTTTCCATATTAAGTTCATTATAGCATAAGTTTAATCAAAATTAAGTCAAATCGCTCGCCACGCGATTTACTTCTTCAATCGTCGTAATACCAGATAAAGCTTTGAGCATACCATCTTGACGCATCGTGACGGTACCATTCGCCTTGGCCACTTTCATAATTTCTGATGAGGTTGCGCGTGCCACAATTAACTTCTGAATATCTTCATTCACATCGATGGCCTCATAAAGACCAGCACGCCCTGCATAGCCACCTGGCGAACTTTGATCATCAATTCCCTGTACCAGCGTATAAGATTTATCATTACGCACGGGCAAGCCATTATATCCTAAGTCTTCGCTAACTGCGGCAACATCTTCTGCCGTTTGCGGTAATAATTCGCCAACTACCGAATTAATTTCACTAGTTTCCATCTCACTACTGGCGTGGCTAGTGCGCTTTTCCGCCACGCGACGTACCAAACGCTGCCCAATCACCGTATTCAACGTAGAAGCCAGCAAAAACGGCTCAATCCCCATATCCAACAAGCGCGGTAAGATACCGGCAGCCGAGTTGGTATGCAAAGTCGAGAACACTAAGTGACCAGTGAGCGACGCCTGTACCGCAAGATTTGCGGTTTCGGAATCGCGAATCTCACCCACCATCACCACATCCGGATCCTGACGCAAAATACTCCTGAGGCCGGAGGCAAAAGTAAGCCCAGCATCAGTATTCACCTGAATCTGATTCACACCGTCCATCTTATACTCTACTGGATCCTCAAGCGTAACGATATTAATCTTCTCACTTTTAATCCGCCGTATCAGAGCATACAAAGTAGTACTTTTGCCCGAACCGGTTGGACCAGAAGTTAAAATCATGCCGTTGGGCTTACTAATTCCCCGCAGCACCGTGCGCAAAGCTCGGCCAGTCATACCCATTTTCTCAACTTCCATCGCCGTACCACTCTTATCCAGCAAACGAATCACCACCTGCTCACCCCATACCACTGGTGAAATTGCGATACGCAAGTCAACTTCTTTATCCCCTACCATTACCGCAAACTGGCCGTCCTGCGGAATACGATGTTCGTCAATTTTCAAATTCGCCAAAATCTTAATCCGCGATACTAGGGCCGGCTCAATCGCCTTGGGCAACTCCATAACTTTGCGTAGCACGCCGTCAATCCGACAACGGATAATCAAGCTATTTTCGAGCGGTTCAATATGTACATCCGAAGCTTTTGATTTAACCGCAAACTCCAAAATCGAAGTTAGCGCCTTAGAAATCGGCGAGTCCTGTGTGATCGTCTTAACATTAGTGCTGCTAGCCTTGGCCTGCTCAATCTCCTTATCAGTAACCTTAACCGCCTGTTCGACGCTCGAAAAGTCCCCGCGATACTGACTTAGCACCGACTGAATCCCATCTTGTGACGCCATCACCGCGCGCACTGGCTTACCAGTCAAAGTTGATAAATAGTCAATCGACTGGATATTACCAACATCCAACATGGCCACAATCAACTGGCCGTTGTTTTCGCCCAGCGGCACCACCATTGAACGCTCCGCCACTTCTAACGGCAATAAAGTCAAAACCGCCTGATCCATTTCGACATTTTTTAAGTCTACATATGGTACGCCCATCACCACTGCGGTAGCATGTGCCAACATCTCGTTGGTGATGAGTTTTTGTGCTAGTAACGTTTCGATAATGGGGCGTTTGGTTTGCAAAACTTCTTGCTGCACACGCGCTACATCGGCAGCATCAACCAAGCCGTCGTCTACCAACAGCTTTATGACTCGATCTAGACCATCTTTAGTCAGTAGTGCCATTATTCCTCTGCGGGATTGTCACCGCCTTGTTCTGGGTTTCCCGGCTCATCAGGATTTTCCTCTACTACTCGAGCGCAAGCTTCCAGCTCGGCATCGTCAAGGATACCATTCTGATCAATATCTTCACAATCGCCCACATAAACCTCAATTGTAGGGTTGATGGCGGTACTATTAAATACTTCTGGATCTGGATCCACCAAACTACTACTAATCGTGCGATTGATCGTCTTAAATTTAGTCGTGGCTTGATTTGGGTCGCCCAAAATCATCCGGCAGACAAAGAACGCCGCAATCGTGCCGATACCAGCGATTAAAATTAGCGAGAAAATATCCGACTGTTTCATTTGCTTTTATCTCCTGCTCGAATAGTTTTGTCCGACTCTAGCCCCCAGGTCTCATCCAAATAGTACGCATTGGCGCGAGCTTGCAAGCTGAGGCCAGTATTACTCCACTCCACCGTTGCCGAAGTGACATCAAAATCCCGAATCGAGCGATCAATGTTATTCATCACCTTAATAATCGTGGCACCGTCACCATTAACTCGGAATGTCACCGGAATAGCCAAAACACTAGTAAGCTCTTCTAGCGTAATGTTCTCATCACGCGGAGCAATGTTATCCGGGTCCCAATTTGAAACGATGAAAAGCTGGTTCAAACTCGCCATCAAGGCTTCGGTATTTTTGCGCGCCGGCAAAGCATCAGAAATCACCCTTAGCGATGAACAAATCTTAGCTGCCTGCAAAAGCTGCGTGCGCTCCGAATCATCAGTGGCGAGTTTATATAATGCATTAAAATCAATCCGATTTCCTTCCGAATCATAACAATTAGCGTTGCGCTTACGCGCTACTGATTCTAAATCCGGATTCTGCGCCATTACTTCGTAAACATTATAGCGCAAACTACCTACTACATCTTCAAGTGCAACTTTATCAGGATCACAGTCGGCCAGCTCTCGATCGCTCAAAACACCATTATTGTCTTTATCGGCACAAACTCCAATATTACGAATCGTTTGATCATAACTTGCGATCGCTTCATTCTTGGCCGCGATAATCCGGGTATTAAATTCAATATATTTAATAATAAAACTAATTAATACCAAACAGGTACCAAGCACCAACGAAGCTGCCAAAACTTCAATCATCGTAATCTGCTGGGCTTTGGAAATTTTTGAACGCTTACTATCTGGTGAAACACTTTCCGCCATTTCTAATTTCCTCCGCTATTACTGCTATTATTAATACATTCGGTATCATCTGGCGCACATTCGGTAGCCGCTTGCGTAAACATGCCACCAATCTGAATAAAGGAATCTGTCACATTCTGTCCCATTGGGCCAATCGCAATCATATGCTTATTGTTAAAATCGAAAAACTTTTTCTCTAGAGTAGTCGTGGCCGAAAACTTCAAGACTAAGTTATCACTTTCGTCGCGTCCATTCGATGAGCTACCTACTTCCAAACCATCTGGCGCCAGTAAACAATCGTTAGTTGAGGTCCAGCGCGGAGTTTGATTTACTAAATTGCCGCGATAGGTATAGCACTGGCTCGTAAAGTGTTCTACGCCAGAGATATCGCCATCCAACGACATCCGACCGGCCGCGTACCAAGTCGAAAACTGCGGCGTACGCCAGACTTTCACCCGTAGCGGTACAATCTGATTCTCCTGATCTTCTGGGTTTTCTGGAGTTTCTTCGCTCGGTTGATCCGGCTGAACTTCTTGTTCCACGCAGTTCTCACCATTCTCGTCACAAACCGTTTCCATTTCCGGCTCTTTTTCTGGAATGCCAGTTTCGACTTCGGCAGTTGAACTATAATGTAGCTCCGCACCTTCTACGGCCACACCACCGCGCTGTGATGCTTCGCAACCTGGCGTCTGCAAATCCCACCAGGCGAAATAACTATCGCCAGTTTTATAAGCGTTACCTTCGGCGTCAGTCTCACTAATACAATATGAAGGAATACGGTTACCATCGGCATCCACATAGCTGCCGTAATCGTACTTTGTTAGCTCCACGCCTTTCTTGAACGACTCCAGCACACGATAATCAATCAATGGATCAACCCGCGCATCAGCCTGACCCTCCATTCGCAAAACCCCGGTTTCCATATTCACATTGAGCTCCGATAATTTCACACTGTCCGAACCTTGTGGCAACATTGCCCCGAGCGCACCAAACACGCGCGAGAAGACCGTTTTTTGATCAATAATATCCGAAATCCCCTGCAGCTGCCCCTGAATCGTAATCAGGTTATTCAGCTCACTATAATCGTTTAGCTTGGTAGACATGTTTCTTAGCCGCGCATCCTGACTAGCCATAGCAATATCCTGACCACTCTTAATGCCAAACAGAATCACAACTGCGCCAATCGCCACGCTTGACACCACAATGCAGATAAACAAGACTAGATTGCGCATCTTCTGCGCCTTAATCATCTGCATCTTAACTTCTGGCACCAAGTTAATCTCGTAGTTAGTGTTCACTACGGAATTAATTACACTGCCATCGGCTCCTGGTACTGGTTTACCCCAGAATTTAGCCCAGAGCTGCTTGGCTTGGACGCCGATTTCTTTTAGATCTGAACCGATATGTTCAAGAAAATCATTCATCGATCATTCCCTCTTTCTGCCAGGCCAATCGCCACTGCAAACTCACTAGCCACCGGTTGCAAAACCTGCTGCTGTTCTGGCGAAACTCGTACCAACTGCCACGGATTGCCCTGCGCCGTCGGCACGCCAGTCTTGGCTTCAATGTATTCAGCAATAAACGGAATCATACCAGCAAATCCAGACAGTACGATGCCACCCACCGGCGCGTTCATATACTCCGACTTAAAGAAGCGCATCGACTTACCTAGTTCTGAAGCAAAGCTTTCCAAAGTCGAGTCCAGCGCCTTAAAAACTTGCCCCTCCACTTTATCTTGCGCCAAACCGAATTTCAGAATAAACTGCCGTGATTGATCTTCCTTCACGCCTAGCGAAGACGACACTGTGGTCACCAACAACTGAAAGCCACCCGGAATGGAACGCACCAATCTCGGCACACCTCGGTACATCATTACTAGATCCGTAGAGCGCTCACCTAGGTCAATAATCATGCGTGCATCCTGCGCTCCCACCGGTGTCAACGCCCGCGCCATCGCCAAAGATTCCGGCTCTTGCGCAATTACATTCAGACCGTAAGATTCGATTAATTCCATGCGCGCCTCAGCAAACTCTACCGCCGACGAAGAAATTAGCACTTCGGCCTTGGTATTATCATGCGGACACACGCCTAGCGAAGCATAATCCACCGTGGCTTCGTCCACTGGCATTGGGATATATTTATCTAGCTGATATTTAATCATATTCACCAGCTCATTCTCGGGCATATTCTCTACCCGCACAATCGAAGTAAAAGTCTTAGCTGCCGGCATCCCAACTGCCACATTCTTAGTAGTAATACCAGCCTGTTTCATAGCGCCTAAGATAGTCTCACCTAAACGACGCTGCCCTGCTGCCGAACCATCTTCCAAAGTCCGTCGATCTACCGGCACATAAGCAAATTTCTGCAAAACCCAGCCGTGCTGCGCACCGCCCGACAACTGTACTAACCGGATTGCGGTCGTCCCAATATCTAATGCGAAGAAATCGCCCACACCGTGTATTAGACTCATAATACCATTATAAACACAAGCAATTCAAAAATCAAGTGGGGGATTTAGCGGAACTGGCTCAGAATTTTGGCAAAATAAGATTTGGTATAGCGGCCGAAAATCAAGTGATTTCGCTGTTGCTTTTTTAAGAGCGGCACGTTATAATAAGAATGTTCAGACAACTTAATTTAATACAGGCGTTTGTGGTGATACCATAAATACATATTGCCTATCTTGTGATTCGTCAATAGACAACGACATCGCAAGATTAGTTTGACGAGTTGCGACAGCAATGTCTACGCTTGTAGAATTAAGTTGGTCTGAACACCACTTGCGGTGTCGTTTTTATTATAGACAAGTGTGACCTTCCGTAAGGGTGATATTGCTAAAAGGAGGGCCAAGATGCTACATACTAAATACAAAACTA
>CAZWCY010000020.1:0-16753 GCA_964633035.1 uncultured Candidatus Saccharibacteria bacterium
GCATTCTCACTAACAGCGCTACCATCAGTGCTCTCAGCAGCATACGAACTCAACGGCAAAGCTGCAACGCCAAGTCCAGCCACGACGCCCAAAATGGCGATTGTTTTTGATAGATTAGACATAAAATAAACTCCTTTTATTTTGTCTGTTTAGTTTATATTTTCGATCTCTTATGCTCTAATTATACACGAGCGTTTTCACTAAGTCAATGACGCTTTTTCGTAAAATCTGCTAAGCAGCGTTTTTCCACACACTTTATGCTAGAAATAAACTACCAAAAACCACCCCGTATATCGCCACGCAAACTTCCCTACTCCGGCAACAAATACGGCTGTTCCGGATTTTCCATCAAGTTAAAATAAGCTTGCATCGTAAAAGTCGACTGGCCAAGCATCCGCAAGATATTAAACAGATCCTCGCGCAGCAAATCTACCGAATCACCCTCTAGAATATCTGCTTCAATCTTCAGATAATGCGGCGCAATTCCCTCTACTTTGTCTACATAAATCACGGTGTGGTCATCCAGCCACAATTCTTGACGCTGACGGCTAATCTCTGCCACCTTGCGAAAGCCCAGTTGATGAATAATACCAGTAGCCTCAGTGTAGTCCTTAACCTCGGTAAAACTCACCCAGTCAATACCACTGTCTTCAATATGGCGCTTCAGATACATCGCATAAATTGCCGGCTGGTCGGTCGCGCGCACCTCGGTACGCATCACCATGCGCGGAAAATTCATGTTCGGCTGAAAATCATGCGGCAAATATACGCGCTCGTGCTGCCAAATCACCGGCGAAAGTTCCATACCAATGCCGGCTAACTGTTGCTCCAGTGCCACGCGGTCGCTCAGTTGACTTTTCACAATCAGCTTCTTCATAATTCCATTATAGCACAAAACATAAGTTTTATGTCAAAGGTTGTAGCCGCGCCCCGAGAAAAAATATACCTGCGAGATAAAACTTATACACAAAAACAAAACTCTTTACTTCCCTATTCACCTCTGCTATGATAGTTTTAAAGATTAAAGGAGTAAAAATGATTTTCTTAGTAATCGCTTTAGCTGTCATATTATTAATTATCATCCCCGGCGTGCGTATTATTAACCAATACGAACGCGGCGTAGTCTTGCGTCTCGGTAAGTTTTCGCGCATGCTTACCCCAGGTTTTCGCGTGATTATTCCCTATATCGACCACATGACTAAGGTCGACGTGCGCACTACACCCATGGATATTCCTAAGCAGGAAGTAATCACGCGCGATAACGTCACAGTAAATGTTGATGCAATCGTATATTTTCGGGTGATTGACGCGCCTAAAGCCGTACTTGAGACCACTAATTACGCCTATGCCACCAGCACTTTTGCTCAGACTGCGCTGCGCGACGTCACCGGTAATTTTGATCTTGACGAAATTCTCAGCAAGCGCGATGAGATCTCAGCGCAAATCCGCGAAATCGTGGACACGCAAACTGACAAGTGGGGTATCGACATCGAAAGCGTGAAACTGCAAAATATCGAGCTACCGGCTGATATGAAGCGCGCTATGGCCAAGCAAGCTGAGGCCGAACGCGAACGTCGTGCTGCTATTATTTCTGCTGAAGGCGAAAAAGCTGCTGCGGCTGCCGTTTCCGAAGCTGCCCGTATGCTCGCTACTACTCCGGGCGCACTCAATATTCGCACTTTGCAAACGCTGGAGAAAATCAGCACCGACCCATCGCAAAAGACCGTCATTCTCTTGCCAAATGATTTAATGGACGGGCTGAGCAAGCTAGCACACTAAAGTGGGCTGCAACTAGAACCCTACAAATACAGCCCCTAGCGATAGGGGCTGTATGTTTAAGATATCCCTTGATGTCGAGAATCTATTTAATCTCAATTTCTTTAGCGACGGCGCAAGATCTTAACTTGCTCAGTACGGCTGGGAGTAAATTTAACTGTAATCCTAAGCATTTTTCTTAATCCGTTTCACAATCATCACCGCACCAAACATTGCCACGATTGCCGCCATTGCGGTGGCAATAATCTTACCGAGCGTGTTTTTACTCTCGCCAGTATTTGGAACTTCAGCCGGCTCTGCATTAGCATTAATATCATTAACAGTACTACGAACCGTCGCATTAGCTAAAATCACCCGATTTTGAGCATCTGACGCCACAGCCGTATTCAGATTCGTGACCGTCTCTGCGTCCATCACCATATCAGTATTCGCCGTTGTAGCTTCTGGCTTCACCTCTACTTTTAAGGTCACGCCCGTGCCGGCGGTTTTCGCAGCAGCTTGGGTAGATACGGTATTAGCAACAACTTGGTCAGAGTTAGCTTGAGCGATAACCTCGGGAGCCACAGACTTAGCAGGCGTATTTTGAGCAGCAGTAGTCCGAGTATTAGCTGAGGTCTTAGTACTAGATTCTGTTGAAGAATTGGCATTAGCTACATCAAAATTTTTACTAGCAGTGGCTTCGCGATCAGTTGCCGTGTCAACGGCCTTGGCATCAATCTGAAAGATAGAAGTAGTCCCAGTTGGAGTGTTAGTTGGTGTATTTGAAGTGCTCGTGCCTAATAAAAGTGGCGTCGCAGTCGCGGCGTCATTCAAAACCCGTGTTAAATCCCCAGCATTAGCGTAACCGTTCTTGCGGGCCTGTTCCAGAACCCCACCAATATAATTACTAATCTGCTTACCACGAACCGAACCGGCCGCTGCCGCATCTTGCTGAGCCTTTTGGGCCCGTGCGATCGCTTGATTTAGCTCCGCACTTTGTGTTGTAATGTATTCTTGTGCTAAAGCCTTGCTGCCAAAACTTGCTACTAGCACCAAACTCAGCGCCAACGCGCTCACAATAGCCGTGTTTTTCACCATTTTTCTCCCAAAAAAGTTAGTTAATATATTACCTCTAACTTAATTTTAGCAGATATATGATAAAAAGTCAATGGTCAAAACATGATTTTGGTTTTGTTTCGTAAATATCCTTTTTCGAGGGGATCCGGAGTTACGACGAACTGCCGTAGGAGCTGAGCGAAAAGCAATTAAAAATTGCTTTTCCGAAGCGACGCCCGGCAGACAGTGTAGCGTGCGGATTAGCACCAAAGCCCTGCAACGGCAGGCGCTTTGAACGCGCCCCGAGAAAAAGTGGATTTATCAAGCAAAACCATTATCATGTGGTAATCCTCGCACCAGCTCGCGCTTTATTAGCCCACTCGTCTGCCAGTTCATTCTCGGCCGTACCAATATGACCACGCACCCAAACTAAGTTCACCCTACCATGTCGATATAATCCGTAAGCTTTCTTCACCATTTCCAAATTTTTAATGGCACCACTCTTTTTGCGCCAACCGTTGCGCTCCCATTCCGGCGCCCATTTTGTCAGCGTATTCACCCAAAATTCTGAATCGGTATGGATCTCGCATTCTTCACCATTAGCGTATTTCATTGCTGCGATCAAAGCCGTACCTTCCATACGAATATTCGTGGTCATTTCTTCACTACCCAGCGCGATCGGTTGCCCATTTTCAATCACCGCATAGCCACCCGGCCCTGGGTTGGGGCTGGCACTACCATCTGTCCATAATACTATCATCGTCGCTCCTTTTTCGTCGTCTCGCATATCCAGATTATCATACTTTACCTCCTCAAAATCCCTGCTCATTAGCAGAGCTATGCTTCTATACTATCACACTTATGCTTATTTGTCAACACCATTTACAGTACTTTTGATTTTACGATACAAATCATATCAGCTAAAGACCCGTTCTAAATCTAACAAATCTGAGTCACGGTTATACGGCGTATCAAACACAATCGGCAAAGTCTTGCCTCTCAGTACACGCAAATAGGCTGGGTCATCTTCGATCATCACCTCAATCTGATGTTCCGCGCAAAAAGTACCTTTGTCGGTAGGCGGCATTGCTTGGTGATTAAAGCTGATTTCGTCATATTCAATCTGATTCTGCGCCGGCCAAATGCATATCTGAATTGCACCGTACTTACGCCAAAAATCATCGCGCGTGGCTGTGTCCCAACCAAAAGTTTCGCGCAAATGGCCACTTTGCAAATTCGTTAGCTGACCTTTGCCAGACTCTACGCAATATTTAGTACCGTATTCAATCAAAAATTGGTAGTGATAATTCAGCACCCCGTCAATATCTACGCCAATTCGCATCGCACCTCCATCTTATCTTACCATTATAACATAAAATCAAAGAGTATTTTCCAAACAGTGCGAAAAGATCTGGCTGCGCAAATATCTTTTTAATTAAACCAGGAGTTTGCCTTACTTAATAATCTCGTCAATAATACCGTAAGCTTTGGCTTCTTCTACGCCCATCCAGTTGTCGCGGTCCATATCCTTCTCGACTTGCTTTGGATCCTTGCCGGTGCGTTCCGCAAAGATCTCAATCAACTTCTTCTTGACGTAAATGCTCTCGCGTAGAGTGATTTCCTGATCGGTCACTTTGCCCTCGGTACCAGAAGATGGCTGATGGATCATAATCCGCGCGTTTGGCAAAGCAAAACGTTTACCCTTAGCGCCACAAGCCAGCAACATTGCCCCCATTGAAGCTTGCAAGCCGATTCCAATCGTCTGCACATCTGGCTTGATATAATTCATGGTATCAATAATAGCCAAACCATCATAGACCGAGCCACCAGGTGAATTGATATATAGCTTGATATCGCGCTTTGGATCTTCGTTCGCAAGATACAGTAATTGCGCTACCACCAAATTAGCAGTATGTGAGTCGACTTGCTCGCCCAAAAACACAATGCGATCGTTCAGCAAGCGTGAATAAATATCATAAGCGCGCTCACCACGTGGACTTTCTTCGACCACGGTTGGGACTAAATAATTTTGAATTGATTTACTCATATTTTCTCCATATTAGAATTTAATGCGTTATTTAACTCTCCTAAAGCAGCTTGGTTCTGCTGATATTCATTGACTAGCTGATTATTCTGATCAATCTTAGCGTTCAGGCTCGCTCGTAATTCGTCGAGGCGGACTTTTTCGGCCTCTAATCGCTCGCGCTGCGCCTGAAAACTTTCTTTGGAGCTAAAACAGCCCTCGGTTTCAGCACACTGATTAAAACTCTTAATCTGGCGATCCAGCTCAGCGATACGCTTATTATATTCCGTTCGCCCCGAGCTAACTTCTTGGTTCAGCTTCTGAATTTGTTCGTAAAGTGCGGCATTTTTGGCCTTCAGCTCATTGAATGGGGCTTGGTAATTCTCATAATATTCCACGATTTTCAGGCGATTAGTGAAATATTTTGCGTAATGTTTCTCCAAGCCCTCGGGAATGTCTCGCAGCTTCGTGCCAACCCGCGTGTAAAGTTCTTCAGTTTGCTCGCCGTCTTCGTACAATGCTAACTCCTCTTGCACCCAATCAGCCTTGCTCCAACGCACCTCCTGCAGCCAATCGGTTACATCCTCACGTTCACCATTGCTCAGCCGTTTCCAAGCCGCGTGCAATAGCTCATGCGCTGCGGTGACTTTGTGCGCATCCTGTAGATTCTCAGCCTGCACTTCGTAAATATAAACCTTATCGCCAGTATAACACCCTAGCAAAGACACATCGGCGCGGTGACTATCGCAATGTTCATTAAAGCTCTCCGCTGCTTCAATGGCTGGCTGAGTCGCCAAGAAAATCCGTTCGCCAGTGCCGGTCAGCTCTAAGCTCTTCCGGATTTCGCTTACACTCGCCGGTTCTTGATATTGCCAGCCGCGCCAAATATCCTGCACTACTGGATTCTGAATCAGCGCATAGATGCCCAGTAGCACCGCCGACGTCACTAAGACAGCGGTGATTTCGCGAGTACGACTGGTATTTTCGACGGGCATAGTTTTATCCTTATGATTGTATTCTAATTAGCGCGATTAAGCTTGAGCTTGCTACTGATGTCATTTTATCCATTAACTACTTTTAACTCTAGTTCTTGCGGCTGCTTCTTTGATAAAGTGATTTTGGCAATATTGCCCTTGGCGAGCGTACCATTAATCATGGCCTCAGCAAGCAAAGTTTCGATGCGGTCTTCGATTACTCGGCGCAAAGGCCTTGCACCATTCTTCGGGTCATAACCCTGTTCGATTAATTGCTGTTTTACTTCTGGCGCAATCTGCAAACCAAGCCCCTTAGCCGCCAAGCGCTTCTTCAGCTCTTCCACCAAATTGTCAAAAATCTTCTCTACATTTTCTTTCGTCAAAGAGTGGAAAACCAAAATCGCATCCAAACGATTAATTAGCTCCGGTTTCATGACTTTTTTCAGCTCGCGGCGCGCCACTTCTTTGCTATTCTCGTATTCATCGTCAAACTTACGCTTGCTGGCTAAGCCCTTCGCGGCAAATCCAAACTCATCATCACGATACATTTCGCTCGCGCCAAGATTAGAAGTTAAAATCACAATCGTATTATTGAATTTTACTTTATTGCCCTGACCATCGGTCAAAACGCCGTCTTCAAGAATTTGTAGCAGCATATTAAAGACATCCGGATGAGCTTTTTCAATCTCATCAAACAAAACTACCGCGTAAGGTTTGCGACGTACCGCTTCGGTGAGCTTGCCACCGTCTTCGTAGCCTACATAACCTGCCGGCGCACCCACGAGGCGTGACACGTTATGCTTTTCACCAAATTCGGACATATCAATTTTAATCAAAGCGTTTTCGCCACCAAAGACTTCGCGCGCAATCACTCGCGCTAGCTCGGTCTTACCGACGCCGGTTGGCCCCATGAAGAGGAAGCTACCAATTGGACGCTTGGGATCAGCAATGCCGCTGCGGCCGCGGCGAATCGCCTTAGCGACTGCCTTCACGGCTTCGTTCTGCCCCACTACCGACTTCTTGATATGATCTTCTAACTTACCCAGGAGTTCCAATTCCGAGCCGTGCACCTTGGCCACTGGAATCCCAGTTTTTAGCGAAATCGCCAGCGCGAGATCATCTTCTGATAAAACTGGCAATTTCTCTGCGCCTTGCTTTTGCATTTGCTTGAGAGTTTTCTTGAGTTGTTCGGACTCAGTCTTAAGCTTAGCCGCTTGCTCAAAATCTTCTTTCTCGGCGGCTTCTTGCATTTGCTCTTCTAGCTCTTGCTGATGGATTTTGAGTTTCTTATATTCTGAACCGCCGTTTTTGTCAGCCGAGACCTTGGCAATCGCCGCGGCTTCATCTAGCACATCAATTACTTTGTCTGGCATAAAGCGATCGTTAATATACCGGCCCGACATGTTAATTGCCGTCTCTAACATTTCATCAGGAATTTCTACGCCGTGATGTTTTTCATAATGACCCTTGATGCCGCGCAAGATTTTTAGCGTTACCTCAGCGCTCGGCTCTTCTACAATTACAGTCTGGAAGCGACGGGCGAGAGCTTTATCTTTCTCGATATATTTGCGATATTCATCAAGCGTGGTGGCGCCAATTAATTGCAATTGCCCGCGCGCCAAAGCCGGTTTGAGAATATTCGCTGCATCCATCGTGCTTTCGCCAGCACCAGCGCCGGATAACAAATGTAGCTCATCAATAAACAAGATAATATCATCATTATTAATTGCTTCATCAATCACACCCTTGATTCGTTCTTCAAACTCACCGCGGAATTTGGTACCGGCCACGAGATTCGAAAGGTCAATCTGGAAAATCCGTTTCCCTACCAATGCGGCTGGCACATCATTCTTCACAATACGCTCCGCCAAACCTTCCACAATAGCAGTTTTACCCACACCTGCCTCACCAATCAAGACCGGATTTGATTTGGTCCGGCGACTGAGTACCGTCACTACACGCTCAATCTCGCGATCACGGCCAATCACTTGATCAAGTTTATCATCTTTAGCCATCTCAGTTAAGTCTTGACCATATTTCTTCAGCCAACGCAACTGACCGCCCTTGCGATATTCCTTTTTCTTTTCTTGATTACGTTCGTGCTCGGCGCGCGCGTCTAGTTCCTTTTCAATCACCGTGATAAGCTCGTCTAGATCGACACCCATTTTCACCAGCAAAACCGCACCCCGCGAACTCTGCTGCGTGGCCAGCGCATACAATAAATAATCTGTACCTAAAATCCGCGAGCCCCGTTCATTAGCATAATGATCTGCCATCCGCAAAGTCAAAACCGCCGCCTCAGAGAGCGACATCATCGCCATCGAAGACCCGCCGTTCACTTCTACGGCCTCTTGCCCTAGAGCTTTCTCGGCGGCATCAAGCTGCACGTCAAACTTACCTAGAATTTTGGCACCTTCCGAAGCATCTTGCGACAAAATACCCAGCAAAATATGCTCAGTACCCATATAGCCGCCATTGTATTTCTTACTAAACAAATCCGCTTTCTGAAGCGCAAAGCGCGCATTCTCCGAAAGTCGGTTCATCATTTCACTAAATTCATTTTCCATAGTCTATTTCCTATTTTACCATATTTTACAGACTGTATTTTGTCATAATGGTAAAACCTACCTCAATTGTACCTTATTAGCACTCTCATGTCAAGAGTGCTAATTAAGATTTTACTCTTTTCTTAGCTAGTGATAAGTTTTAGTAAATAATTGCAATGTGGTTTTTACAAATGTATATTAATAATCATGGCAAAAGTGCTATAATTTCTGCATAACACCATCGCGTTACGTACCTTAAAAGCTAAAAGTTCTGAAATTTTAAAGGTAGTCCTAGCAAGCAAAAAAACATTCTATAAGTTCTGTTCTAGAAAGGAGCCTTACGATATGTCAAGGATCATCGCTATCATCTTGTCTTTTCTGATGTTATGTCCAGCTCAGCCCATCGCCATCAACCAGTTAAATCTCACTAACACTACCGAACCAAGCATTGCTGTCGATACCACTCAACCAACGGCCGAAATTCCTGACCGCCTTGCTACTACCGACGAGCTGGTAGCCGTTGTAGCGGATCAGCTCGCCATCACGCCTACCTTGGATAGTCTGCTCAATGCAGAGGCTATCAGTACTACTGAATATACCGTACTGTCTAAAAACGAAGGTTTTTCGTTTATGTTTGCTTGGCAAATTCTGCTGCCAATTTTTGACATCTTTCCCTACCCTGCTGAGTTTTACCCCGACGTCGCTCCTGTTATCGGTTGCACTGACCAATACGCCGAGGCGCGCATCGCTGCCATTCAAATCGGCATTGCTACGGCCAATGACGACCCCACTACGCTGATGTCAATACGCGAGTTTTCGACACTGACCCAAAAACTGCAAACGGGCGACTTTCTACCGTTAGTCTGCCCGCGAGCCTGGATTCCTGCTACTGACCTTAAGGTGATCACGCGAGCGAATTACCAGCAACGTAATGCGCTAATGCGCGTGGAAATGGCTTTCCCGGTAAGCTGGATTGAGGATTTTCTAACCGAAAGTTGGAAACTAATTCGATGCGATTATATCCCCGCTGATGAGCCGGCACCGCCTAGTGCTAGCGAAATTGTTGGCCTGACCCGCCGAGTTGAGCATGAGATTCTCTTTACAATTATGGATGTACCCACGATTGGCCACGAAATCACCCACTACGCTGCGGCCCGAATTGGCTGGCGTGAACCATTTTTGCGTAAGTACTACCGTGAAGAAGCTGCAGCTACCGCCAAAATCCTTGGCCTCTATTCTCAAACTAATCCTGATGAATACTTTGCCGAATTTGTCGCCACTTGGCTCGCTCATCCCGAACTACGTGCTAAGCTTACCAAAATCGCTCCCCAAACCGCCACAATTTGCCAGAATATCCAAAACCAATTTCCAGAACTTTTAGCTGACTACAAAATTACCAAAAAATGTCGGGCGTCCATCTAATGGACGCCTGTCTAATCTTGACAATTTTAGACATGTGTGCTATGATAGGACTGTATCCCGCAAAATCTTGTGAAAGGATATGTATTTTTATGGATCAACAGGATAAAATAGCCCAAGCACTCATCGGTATTCAGCAAGAGCTCGCTCGACAAAGCCAACTTATTGAGCAACAGACTCACGTTGTAGCTATCTTAGCTCAAGCCGTTACCGCTCTAACGCCTCATGCTAGCGAAGCCACCATGCAACATGTCAGCGGCGCATTAAAAGAAGCAATGGGACAAAGCTAACCTTGGCAGTCTTTCCCTGTACGCTTCCATTACCCTCAAGCCTAGTGCCGGAAATCCGGCACTTTTTCATAAGTTGTCGATTTTACACACGGTTAATCACCGGAATTACAATTGGTGTATGCCCCGTGGCATCAAAGAGAATATGTGTGACATCTTCTTTGATTTCTTCTTTAAACGCCTTCAAATCATCGCCTACCAGTTTTTCGGTACGTACGCGCAAATAGTGCCGAATCTTGGCCACTAGTTCTTCCGAGTTATCGAGATAGATAAAGGCTCTTGACACAATATCTGGCGTCTTAACTAAACGATTAGTCTTTTTACTCATCGTCAGTACAATCACAAAGATACCTTCGCGTGCAATATGAATGCGGTCTTTTACTACGGCTTCATGCACCGGCTTATCGGCATCATCGAACAGCTTATTCCCTACCGGAATCCGCCCATTCTTGCGGATCTTTTTATCCTTTGATAACTCCACAATGTCACCATCATCAGTCACTAAGATTTCATCGCGTTTCATACCGACAACATTTTCAGCCATCTCTGCATTATGTTCTAGCATATAAAACTCACCGTGATATGGCAAATAATTATCTGGATGCAATCTCTGCAAAAACTCTACGTGATCTTCGAAATAAGCGTGACCAGAAAGGTGTAGCGGCCCCAAGTTGTGAATATGGCTTTTACCATTTTGGATCACTTCGGCACCTTCGCGCAAAAGCCCATCGACGGTATTGACCACATGTGGCTCGTTGCCCGGAATTGGATTAGACGAGAACACAATCACATCACTGGATTTAATCTTGATGTACTTGTGCGCACCCGTCACCATGCGGTTAAGCACGGCGTTTAACTCACCTTGCGAACCAGTACAAACCACCGTAATTTTATCATCTGGAAGTTTGATAATATCTTCCATTTTCATAATGGTATCTTTGGGAATCTTAATCACGCCAGTTTTGAGCGCTACTTCGACGTTGTTAATCATCGAGAAACCGGCAAAAGCAACTTTGCGGCCACGCTTAGCAGCTTCTTGCAAAACTAATTCAATACGCTTAATCTGGCTGGAGAAACATGATACAATCACACGTCCATTAGCATAGTGATCCATCACCCGACCCAAGTTATCACCCACATCATACTCAGAATGTGGATGCTTCCCCGGCGAATCGATATTAGTGCTTTCGTTTACGAATAGCGCGATGCCCTCTTTCTTCACAATCTCATCAATCCGCTCAAAATCCGTCTGCATCCCTAATGGATTCTCTTCGTGGCGCCAGTCACCACTAAAGTAAATTACTCCGTTTGGCGTCCGCACCACAATTGCAGTATTACCCGGGATTGAGTGCAAAGTATGAATAAACTCCACGCTCAAATGTTCACTCACTTTGATAATTTCATGCTTAAAGGGGTCCACCGGCTGATAATTTAACTCTGGCACTTCGCTTAGCTCCATCATTTGCCGCTGAATCATGCCCACCGTAAACGGCGTAGCATAAATCGGCGTCAAAGGATTAAACTTCGGCAGCAAATGCCGACAAGCGCCAATATGATCTAGATGCGCATGCGTAAAACAAATCGCCTTGACTTTATCCTTATTATCCTCTAAATACTGGATATCCGGCACCATATAATTCACGCCCGGATAGTCCGGACCAGCGAACAACGAACCCATATCAATAATGATGATTTCGCCTTTATATTCAACAATGGTCATGTTTTTGCCAATACCAAACTCGCCCACACCGCCCATCGGGATAATCCGGACCGATTCCGGATCTGGTCGCGCCGCCCGGAGCTGCGCATTGGTCACTTGGTTGCCATTGTAGCCGTTATAGCGACTTTTGTTTACTGGCACACCAATAATATGCTGTGTAGCCTGCGCATTCACATCCTGTGAGAGCATACGTTGATGATGTACCATCTCACCCTTGCGTACCGACACACCCAAGCCAGCCTTGCGACTCGCCGCAGCTTGCTGCTGGGCTTTGGTATTGTTAGCTTTGGCGTTGGATTTTTTCGCAGTTTTAGAATTATTAGCTTTTTTGCCGGTTTTTTCGACAATTTTAGTAATTTTGGCATTTTTGGTGCCAGCTTTGGGTTTGACCAGCTTGGCATCCTTACCGCCTTCAGCAAAGTTGGAGTTAAAATTACGCTTTTGCGCTTCCTCAAACTGCTTCTTAATGTCCGGCAACCGCTCGTCACGCATTTTCATCAAACGAGCACGTCGCTCCGCTTCTCTATTATTCATATTTTCCTTAATTATTTTACTAAATCCCCCGAAGTATCCTCAGATACCTCTATTATAGCAAAAATCCCGCAAAATACAAGCCCCCAGCGCATGGCTGGAGGCTTTAGGCATTCCAAACTGTTGCAAGTTTTAGGAATTTCGGTCTAGCTAGGTTGCTAGAGTTCTTTGAGCAAGGTACAGCTTAGACGCTTTGACAATAGTATATGGCCGGAATCAGCCGTCGATAGCCCTGGATACCCCGGGCGTTACCCTCATTATAGAAGATCGGCAAATCCGGTACCAGCAAATCTTGGAGCGTCCGTCCCATTAGCATCGCCGCCCGCGCGACTTTTTTGCTGACGATGTAATACTGACTATCCTTGGCACTCGGCAATCCGCGTACACCAGTCACGCGCGAATAGCTCAGCTCGACTTTGTTGTTCAGGAAGCCCAAGAACTCCTCTTGTGTATCCACCACCGCTAAGCCATCTTTCTTGAATTGCCGAATCGGTTGCGCGTCAGGACTGGTTAGAATTACCAACGCCCCACCAGTCAAGTTGCTAACATTGCCATTCAGTATAATCTGCGTCATAAGCTTACCTCCGCCGAATTGGCTGGTTGCAGAGCAAGTAGCCCGCCGGTATCAAAGCCCGATAGCCCAAATTACTACTACTTAAACGCAGCGGACGCGCCGGCACCAGCAGATGGTCGACCTCTTCGTACCGAAAATACGCTACAATCGCCACATTTGCTGGCACCACGCAATACATTTCCGGGCCATCCTGTTTTTGCTTACGCAGAGCCTTCATATTCGGCAGGCCGCGCAATACCGCATTGCGACTGCCGACTGCGTCACGCCAAAACTTCACCAACTCGGTCAGATCTACAAGCGGCCTCACCAGCTCAATGTAGCCATCGTTGAAAGAGCCCGCCGTGATAGCCCGCCAAGTCGTAGTTGACTGCAGCTTTGCCGGCAAGACTGGTAGTCCAGGCCACCGCGAACACTCCACGTAGGCTTTGGTCTTATCGCGAGGATAAGTGGTGCGCAATCTGCCAACATCGTCCACGATCTGCAAGTCTACGCCCAGCAGGTTGCGAATCCCGCCTGAAAGCGCCAACGGCTCATCCTGTTTTTTCAACAGGTCCAAAATATCCTTAGCTTGCTCGGACATAGTTATTACCCCCATTCATAATGTCGCATCAAACTGTACCTAGATAAAGTGCTAGAGCTCACCTCCCTCTTGAGACTATTTTAGCATGGATTGATAGAGGTGGCAAGGAGGAAGAATTATGAACGGGCAATACACCTTATTGCAGCACCATAATATCGCTGCGTTGTCGTAGGAAAATATACATAAGAATAGTTGTAATTAATATAAACGCCAATCACCAATTCACTAGTCGAGCCTGCAGTACTTGACCACCAGAATGATTCATTCGTGTCAGTTCGAAGCCCATTTTTTACAATATACCCTATGTGCGTGAAGTTATATGGTGAACTACGTATCTTTGACAAAGATGAGCTAGTAATTCCTTCACTACTAGCAAACAGCGCCAAATCATTACTCGTTGGCAACTTCCAGCCTTTGGGGCAAATCGACTCATTCAATGTACTAGATGAAACCGAGCTAGTACCGTGTCCAGCCGTCGCCGTATACCAATTATAATACCCGTTTACGCCAGAAATGTAAGCATGGCTATTGCTAGCATCATTAAAATTTGATAAACTTGACGCCGGTATTATGAAAGTACCAGTCTCAAGATCTGAATTGTCCGCAGATATCTCCTTGTTAACAATTCTAAGGTTGTCCTGCATCCAGCATTTACCATCACTATACTTAATAATTGCATATTCAGAGTCATCACGTATATCTATCAGTTTCTTAACCATTTTCAGCGGAGCTTCTTCGCACGCTCCTGAATTCATATCTTGCATATACTGCAATTCATCCCAAGATGCTACTTTTCTCGGTGCCGCTGTCAATAATAAGTTCACTTGAGTTTTATAATGTCCCGCTTCAGCACTATCGCCAAACTTAACCGCAAAGGTAAGCGGTTTAGTATAGTTAACTGTATAGTTATTAACTCCAGAAGTATCAATAGTAGTGGGAGTATTAGTAATACCACTATAGCTACTGCCGTTCCAACTATATCCCCAAGTATTATCATCAAGAGAAGTTGCATCATTAGTTGTAGTAGTAATGTTAGTAGGACCTTCAAGCTGAGGATTGCCCGAGATCTGGAGGGTGTAGCTATCGATGCTAGTGGCAGATACGCTTACATTACTACTCATAGTAAGTAATTCTCCTACTTCACCGGCAGTAGTAAGCTTAGGAGTATCAATGATTAATGAAGTAGTAGTATCGGCTTGTGCACTAGTAGTATTGATACCATTATCATTACTGACTGCGCCATTAGCATTCTCTAAAGCATAAATAATGTCAGTACTAGGATTAATCACTGCCACAAGCCCCAAAAGGAGAGCCAAGCCACTACTTAGAGGAATCACAAAACCTAAGTTCTTGCAACGCATCAGCGAATTAGTTTTGTATTTAGTCTGTAGCATCTTGGCCCTCCTTTTGGTTATTTCACCTTTATACGGAGAGCTTACGTAAATAAAAACGACACCGTAGAAAGGTGTTCAATCCTATGCAAAATTTGCACGTTATTTGCCAAATGGCTTTCTGCGCTCATTTTGTCTACGGTGCCGTTTCTAACACAGAATCACCATTATGACAAAATAAACGCTTTTTGCATAGAATTGAACAATTCTATTGTATCATGCTTTTTAAGTTTTGTGCGTTTTTCTTTATAAAATGCAATATACTATTTCCATAAAATAAGCATAGATATATTTCTCATCAGACGCACTAGTAGCAAAAAGAAGCCTCGCGACAGGAACATATTGCCCCATGCTCGGCTTCTCATCTTTTTATTTTGTCAACTTAAAAATTCTACGTAGCTGGTTGGATAATGTGGGAATAGAGATAATAAGCTATACTTTCTTAACCATTACTTACTAGCTCACCCTTATTAAGCACCGCACTGAATAACCATAATGTAAGCTACTAGTATCAGCAAAATAGACTTTGTTGCCGCCAGTTAACCATAATGTATATGCTTGCGTTTTATTACTGGCTATTCCAGATGTCCAATAACGCGCCTCCGACCCAACTTTTTGTAATTCCCCTGTGCCAATATAGCCACCAAGCAAGAAATAAAACGGAGCATTTTGTAAAGCATTAAAACCACTAGTGTCACTGGCAATATTATAGACACTTCCAAGCGTTGTAAACGAACCGCTTCCCGTTCTCAAAGGAAGCGACCATGGGTTTGGGCAAACCGTAGTGGCTGCGCTATGGCTATAGTAATTGCCACGATCAGAATGACCGCTGCCAATATAACCCGGATCATGCCATGCAGCGACATTACCGGTCACCGTTCCGCTTGATCGCCAGATACTCAAATCAGTCACTTCCATGCCACCACCGTCATAGTCCAAATTCTGCGTCATCCAACAGTTGCCATCTTTCAACTTAGTTACCCAATAGCTCTTATTATCCCGCGTATCCTTAAGCTGTTTAGATTCTTCCAATGCGGAATCTGCGCATATTTGTGATGTCATCTGTTGCATATTTGTTATATTTGATAATGTAGTTAGTTGTTTCCACACCCCATAAATAGTCTTATTGGTGGACATCGGAATAGTAGTATTGGGCTGATATTGTGCAGTAGTAGCATTACTAGTGTCAGCCCAACCTAAGAACTCATATCCTGTTCTAGTAGGAGTAGTGTTTGGTATTGTAATGGTACAAGTACCGTTATCATAAGCTATACATTGCTGACTGGAAGGTAGATTAGTTACGTTGGTACCATTAGCATTATAGCTTAAGGTATAAGTAATAGCTACTTTAGGCGTAGCCGTGAGGGCCAAGGTAATATTAGCCTTATAGTGTCCCGCAGTATTATTATCACTAAACTTAGCTGCTAGAGCTAGAGTTTTATTACTAGTAGTATTAGTAGTACCAGATTCTAGGATTTGAGTACTACCAGTAAAGTTAGTATAGGACATACTAGCTAGTTCACCACTTTGGCCATAAGCATAACCCCATGATGCAGCTTGAGAAGTAGTAGTATTCTGTTCACTTAGGCTAGCTGGTGCAGTAATAGTAAGAGCATAATCTTTCACATTATTAATACTGAGTTGGATATTCTTACTAGCATAACCAGTCTCTCCAGGAGCTACAGTTACTTCTATATCACTAGTATCTAAAGTCATACTAGCAGTACTATCACCAAAGGTTTCTGTAGTAGCATAGGCGGGAGTGGAATTATATATCATATCAGGAAGTAATGCAATTACTCCTATCAAAAGGAGAATTGCAAATACTCCAACTTTTACCCCACAAAAGGAATAGGCGCAAGACTTAACGCAAGGAATACTATATAACACATTAGAC
>CAZWCY010000021.1:0-15188 GCA_964633035.1 uncultured Candidatus Saccharibacteria bacterium
TTAGGCACGCCGCCAGCATTCATCCTGAGCCAGGATCAAACTCTCCATTAAAGTTGGCTATAAAAGCCGAATTTGAACCAAAGTTCTTAATAAAAGACTGACGATGATAAATTTGTAATTCCGCTAGATTTCTCTAACGATATATACAAACCATAATTGCACAACTAAATTGTTAAATTTCAGTACCCCACACTTCTGCTTTGATTCGATCTCATCTCCTCTCCGCGCTGGGATATTCTCATTTTATCTCACTCCAAAAGATAAGTCAAGTACTTTTTTGCACTTTTTGCGACTTTTTTAGCATTTTTTATGCCAAAATGCTTGTTTTTACTACGTTCCCATGCAAAAATATACTCCTAGGGCCACTAAAACGCCCAAAATAACACCTACTGCTACTTGTGCTATAGTATGCCCCTCTACGACCGGCAAGGGTTTCTGGCTATTCTGCTGCAAAATTTTATTTAGGGCTTTTCCCTGTTCCCCCACTGCGTACCGTACGTGAATCGCATCATAAATTACAATCATGGTAGTTGCCAAGCTCAAAATGAAGATTTCTGAGCCAAAACCAGCTGCCAAACCAAAATAAAGCGTTAAAGCCGACATGCTAGCAGCATGACCTGATGGCATACCGCCAGAACGCGTAAAATAATCAATTAAAGAGCCGATACTCATTTTTTGCTGGTTTTTATGTCCGCTCCAAATACCAACAAGCGTTTTCCAAATCTGTGCAATCAACCATGCCCCCACGAAAGCTATAGCTGCATACCAACCATTCATAATCTTATTGTAGCACAGATAGCCTGAAAACGCTAGTCTTTTTCTACCACTGTTAGATTGATCCGGGTGGAATGTTTCTAGAGTAGACTATCTCTGCAGTGCATCTTCTCGCAGAGATAGTCTCTTGTACTATCTCTGACGGTTTTTAGCAAAAAATGCTCGATTGCACCACCAACCCGCCAAGCCGGCTAGTCCGACTATAGCTATCCCAAACCAGAACAACCACCTCCTCTGTTCATGCTCAGCTCGTAAAGCCGGAATCTCGATCTCTTCCTGATCTTTAACCATTAAATCACCGTTGGCACTATTTTCTGACCATTGGTCAGTTTTCGCCTGGGCATTTTGTTCATTTGCGGCCTCGCTAGAGACGCTATTCGATGCTGAATTATATTTTTGAGCAGATACTGTTGACGCGGCGCTCTTACTAGCGGTCGAAATAGCTAATTGCTCTGGACTCGTAGCCGAAACTTCTGATTGGGTTAGCGTTTGAGTCTGATGATTGTTCCCCGAACTGCTAACCGCATCAGAAGTACTAGGATTAGTTGGCTTTACAGGTGCTACCGAATCGGCAGGATTTTCAGGATCAACCGGAGTAGTTGGTTTTACGGGCGTCTCGGGGTTGGTTGGGGCCGTTGGGTCAACAGGCGTCTCAGGATTACCTGGCGTGACTGGCTGATTGGCGGGATCCTTTTGCGCCAAATCTGTCGCCTTCTTTTCCAATTTTGCTAGCAATTCTTGAAACTGCTCCTGTAAAATTGCGGCATTACTAGCATCGGCCGAGATCGCCTTGGCAGTTGTCAGCCGTTCCCTAATATCCTTTTGCTGCGCTTCATCACCTTCCCAATTTGCAATCTCCACCTCAAAGCCACTAACTCGCTGAGTCAAATCCTGAGACCATTCCTCCGCCCAGGTCAGATACGACGCCGTTCCCGCGTCACCCGAGCGCAGCAATAAAAAGGTGCCTGTATTCACATTACCACCCCAATAGCACGGACTACTCATATGCGGCTCTTGATCGCCGTTATACGAACATTCATGATGGTCAATTTTACCCCAAATCCAATCTGTACCTTCCACACCCCAACGCTCAATATTGAATGCATAATAAAATACACCGCTAGGATGTGCCAGAATTTGTTTGTCGATTGCCGACGATAGTCCAATCGATTGATGATGTTCTGGCGTAAAAGTCCGACAGGACCTTGCTTTTACCCATTTCGCCTCTTGAAAGCCATCAATCTGAGCCTCCACCTGTCCCTGCGAAACTTGTTCTTCATCGTAAGCAAAAACGCAAAGTTGTTTTGCGCCCAAGTCAAACCGTGCATTCATATTAAAAGTGCCGTCTAAAAATCCGCTGACCGGGTCAATCCAAGTTGGCACAAACATCATCTTATCGTCACGCGCCCAAGTCTCATGAGTGGATGTCTGCGTAGAACTCTCCTCATTATGCACTTGGGCTGAATCCGTCACGGAATCAATGTTATCTCCAAACGCCAGCGCTAATCCACCTGGCGAAAAAGTTATCGCAGTCACACTTATGGTTAATATTGCGGTTCGTAGTATGTTCTTCATAATTCCTCTTTTTGTTGATAATCTCCGTGAGTATAGCAAAATATCCAGCAAAATCACAAGCGCCAGCATGATAAAACTCATCGAAGTCTCACTTAATAGAGGTAAAATTAAGCTAACTTCGCCACATATCCAACAAAGCTTACGCCTAAAAATCACTTTTTTGCTATTAAAAATGTCTTTTGAATACTTTTTGTAATGTTAAAATTGGAGCTGAACACATTTTTTAAGCCTAAATCACCACAAAAAATGACCAAGAAGCATTATTCCTGGCCATTTTTCGATAATTTTTAAGCTTATTTTAAGATTCAGCGATAGACTACATAATCATACAACGTTATCTAGCCACGCTAACCACTTAAGCCTCAGCCGCTTCTTCTGGCTCATCTGGCAATACTACGCCAATTGAGGCTACCGTATCGCCGTCATTGAGGCGCATAATTCGGACACCTTGAGTAGCGCGACCCTGAGTAGGAATTTCTTTAATTGCCACCCGAATCGCGATCCCCTTGGTTGACATCATAATGACTTCTTTAGCCTCCGGATCCAGCGTATGCACCGCCACAATCGGGCCGGATTTTGCTGAGACTGCTGCCGCTTTTACGCCCACGCCACCACGGCTGTGCGCTGGGATATTTTCTGCCATGGTCGCCTTACCGTAACCATTAGCTGACACTACGAGCAATTTCTGATTCTTATCCTTAATCACGTCCATGCCCACGATCTCATCTTTTGGACGCAAACGAATGCCACGCACGCCACGCGCACTCCGCCCCATACTACGCACATCCTTTTCACTAAAGCGCGCCGCCTGACCGGCCGAAGTCGAGATGACGATATCATGCTCACCCGTAGTTTCCTGAATCCATTTTAGCTCATCACCTGGGTCAAGTTTAATCGTCACCAGGCCGTTTGCCCGAATATTCAGGTACTCTTTGACTGGAGTTTTCTTGATCGTGCCCTTCTTAGTAGCCATAAATAGATAGCCATCAACGTTCCCACCCTGCTTAATAATTGCGGTTACTTTCTCATCTGGATGCATGTTTAGCAAATTCACAGCCGGCGTGCCCTTGGCTGACATCGAAGCCTGCGGCACTTCATAAGCCTTGAGGCGGAAAATCCGACCTTGGTTGGTGAAGAACAGTAGATAATCATGCGAATTAGCCGTTACGATCTGCGAAATCACATCTTCTTCCTTGGTGGTCATACCCTTACGGCCCTTACCGCCACGGTTTTGACGCTTAAAGTCACCCTGTAATACTCGTTTCATGTAGTTTTCGGTGGTGAGCAAAATCACACTTTCCTCATCTGGAATCAGTTCTTCTTCTGAGAACTTACCAACTTCGTGATTAAAGATTTTACTTTTACGCTCGTCACCATATTTGTCACGCATGGCAATCAATTCTTCCTTGACTACGCGTAAGACTTCGCTTTCGCTGGCCAAAATCTTCTCGTACTCCGCAATCTGCGCGAGCAAAGCTTTCAACTCTTCTTCGATCTTATCACGTTCGAGTCCTTGGAGCCGACGTAGTTGCATCGCCAAGATTGCTGCTGCCTGAATTTCACTGAGTCCAAACCGCTCCATTAAACGTTTATCGGCATCATCATAGCTCTCACGGATCGTCTTAATGACTTCATCGATATTGTCCAGCGCAATTTTCAAACCTTCTAAGATATGCGCGCGTTCTTTCGCTTTGCGCAAATCGTATTCAGTGCGCCGGCGAATCACCTTCTGACGGTGTTTAATAAATTCTGCCAAAATCTCCTTTAGCCCTAGAATCCGCGGTTGCACACCGTCCACCAAAGCCAACATATTATAGTGGAAAGTAGTCTGCAAGCCGGTCATTTTGTAAAGCTGATTCAAAATCTTCTTTGGGAAAGCGTCTTTCTTCAGCTCTACCACCACCCGAATCTTACCGCGTGCGGACTCATCGCGCGCATCGGCAATATGATCAAGCTTTTTTGCTAAGACCAGTTCCCTGACCTTCTCAATAAAGCCCTCCTTGCTCATACCATACGGCACTTCGGTAATCACGATACTGTAGCGACCGTTTTTCTTCTCTTCAATGCTAGTCACTGCCCGGATGGTCACTGAACCCTTACCAGTGGCATAAGCCTGTTTCATTGGTGTACCACCATACACCTCGGCACCAGTTGGAAAATCTGGCCCCTTCACATACTTCATCAATTCTTCAAGTGAGATATCCGGATTTTCAATCTGAGCCACCGTGGCGTTCACTACCTCGGTGAGGTTGTGAGGCGGGATATTTGTAGCCATACCCACGGCAATACCCATCTGGCCGTTCAAGAGAATATTTGGCAAGGCGGCTGGCAATACTACTGGCTCTTGCTCGCTACCGTCAAAGTTATCCCGAAAATCGACTGTTTCTTTCTCAATATCGGTCAACAACTCGGCGCCAACTTTGTCCATACGGGCTTCGGTATAGCGCGAGGCCGCCGGATCATCACCGTCCATTGAGCCAAAGTTACCCTGCCCTTCTACCAAGGTATAACGCATCTTCCAGGGCTGAGCGAGATTAACCATTGCATCATAAATCGAAGAATCACCGTGCGGATGGTATTTACCCATCACTTCACCAACGATACGGGCGGATTTGACAGTGGCATGTGGAGCCTTCCAGCCGTTTTTGTTCATGGCGTAGAGGATTCGGCGATTAACCGGTTTTAGACCATCGCGCACGTCTGGCAAGGCCCGATCGATAATCACCGACATCGAGTAACGCAAGAAGTAATCTTCCATGGTGCTCTCAACGGCTTTTTGTTCAATACCATTGCTAATCCGGTCGTCTACGGCTTCCACTGTATCACCTTTCGCCTCAATCACCTCACCTGCTACGGCTGCCGTAGAAGCCTCAGAAGCGCCCTCTGGCCGCGCACCCGGCTTACTCCCAGCTTTAGCGTTTTCGTCGCTCCTAGGGCTTCCTGAAGCGTCTGGAGACATATTCTGCTTATTCTTATCCTTATTTTCGTCACTTTTGTCGGCCATTTTCTATCTCCTTCCCTTAGAAATCCAATTCGTCCAAATTCACGTTTGCAGCGCCATTTTGGATAAAGTTTTTACGTAACATTACCTGGTCACCCATCAGCTTGGTGAAAACTGCATCAGCCTTTTCGGCATCGTCAATGTGTACCTGTACCAAAATCCGGTTCTCTGGATCCATCGTGGTCTCCCAGAGCTGTTTAGCGTCCATTTCACCCAAACCTTTAAAACGGTTCTGTGCCGTATAGCCAGCTTGTTTGAAGCGTTCTTGAGTCGGGTCAATCTTCGTACCCGCCGCCCGGCGTTCCTCAATCTTCTCCGTCAACTTCTGCTCCAACGCATCTTCATTATAAACGTAGTCAATTTTACGGTTTGCCCCGGTACCCTTAGTAAGGCCAAACAGTGGCGGCTTAGCTAGGTAGACATGGCCCGCCTTGATCACCTCTGGCATGTAGCGGAAGAAGAAAGTCATTAGCAATGTCGCAATATGCAAACCATCGACATCGGCATCGGTCATAAAGATAATCTTATCGTAACGCAGACCATTGATATCAAATTGTTCACCAATACCCACACCTAAGCCCTTAATCAGGCTAACCAGCTCTTGATTAGCCAGCATTTTATCAAGCCGCGCTCGCTCGGTGTTCAAAACTTTACCACGCAGTGGCAAAATCGCCTGAATCTGCGGATTACGCCCTTCCTTAGCCGAGCCAGCCGCCGAATTACCCTCTACAATAAAGAGCTCACAATCTTCACGCTTTCTTGACGAGCAATCTGCCAACTTTGAGGGTAAATTCAAGCCGTCAAAAGCACCTTTACGAATCACATTATCGCGCGCCGCGCGGGCTGCTTTGCGTGCGCGGGCTGCTAGTGTAGCTTTGCTGACGATTTTCTTGGCTACCGCTGGGTTTTCTTCTAGATAATAGCCAAAATACTCCGTCATTACCTTATCAACATAGCTACGCACCTCGGGATTGCCTAGTTTGTTCTTGGTCTGCCCTTCAAACTGTGGATCGGGCAATTTTACCAAGATGACCGCCGTCAAGCCTTCTTTGATGTCATCACCGGTTAAATTAGGCTCTTTTTCCTTTAGTAAATTATTCTTGCGAGCATAGTCATTAATCACGCGGTTTAGAGCCGTACGGAAGCCTACTACATGCATACCGCCTTCAGGGGTCAAAACGTTATTAGCAAAAGGCTTGATGGTTTCTGAGAAAGTATCATTATATTGCAAAGCCACTTCGATCATCGTATCCACCATCGGCTTTTCGACGTAGAAAATGTCATCAGAAACAACTTCTTTGCCCTCATTGAGACGGCGCACATAGCTCCGAATCCCGCCTTCAAAATAGAATGATTCTTGCTGACCGCTACGCTCATCGCGCACGCTAATTAAAATACCCTTGGTCAGATAAGCCTGATGCCGTGCATAGTTAGAAACCCATTCATAATCAAAAGTAGTGGTTTCTTTAAAAATCTCTGGATCTGGATAAAAAGTAATTGAGGTACCAGTGCCATCGGTCTGACCAATTGGCTGCACACCATCACCCAGCGTTTTACCCTTGTCAAATTCAACGTGGTAGAGCTTGCCATCCTTACGCACTTCGGCCACCATATGACGCGACAAGGCATTTACTACCGAGGAGCCCACACCGTGGAGACCCGACGATACCTTATAGCCACCGCCGCCAAACTTACCACCAGCGTTCAAAACCGTCAGCACGGTCTCGAGAGTGGATTTTTTGGTCTTGGGATGAATGTCGACTGGAATACCACGACCATTATCATCTACTCGTACACCGCCGTCTGCCTGCAGGGTGATCACAATTTTATTAGCAAAACCCGCGATTGCCTCGTCCACCGAGTTATCTGCAATCTCTTTGATCAGATGGTGCAAACCATCAAAACCGGTCGAACCGATATACATGCCCGGCCGAATCCGGACGTGCTCCAACCCCTCCAAGACCTGAATCTGGGAGCTATCATAATTACCTTGCCCATCACTTGTTTGTTTTGCAGACATCTTCGCGTACCTCAGTTTATTACCTCTAATTTTCTCTTATATTCTATCGCATTTCACGGATAAAGGCAAGGGGTTTCGGGTAGAATCGGCAAAATTTATTTCATCGACGCACGCACAAACAACCGCTGATCGTAAGTCTGTAAGTTTGGCAACCAGGTACCCGTGCAAGTAATCAGAGTTAGCGACGGCACGCCCTCGTGCAACACCTGAAATGCTACGTTCATCCACTGATTTGCCTCGTCGCCAAGCTTTTTAAAGGCGATCTCTTCTACTACGTAGGTGAATTTGCGGCCGTCACCCATTTCAATAATTACTTCATTGCCCATCTGAATTTTTGGTAAAGTCTTAAAGATACCAGTGCCAAGATCGCCACCGTGAGCATTAATAATCGCTGGTCCGCGCTCACCCGGAATCGCTGAGCGGTAAAACCACCCCGCCACTCGCGTACTCTTGGGCGAACCAAGTTGATTACCATTAATCCAACCCACTTCCGTCACCGGAATATTATTGAGACCCAGAGCCGGAATCGAGACAAAACGTGGTTTGTAGGCGGCAACGTGGTAATTCTCTGGATCGATCTCATCCGGCTCATCAGCGAGCGGATCGGTGTTCTCTAGCGGTGCTGGTTCTTCTGGCTCCGCTGGCTCTTGCACTGAAGTATCATCGTTCTCTTGCGGTGCGGAATTATGATTTACCAAGAGTACGATACCGGTAATTAGTGCCGCTACTAGCAAAACTGCGGCAACGATGATGGCGATTAATTGTTTGCGACTCAACTTTTTACCGATTTGGGCGAGTTTAGAGGATTCTGCCGCAATCTGTTTCCCGTTCTTATCATATTTAGCGCCATTATTTAATACGGCGCCACCAGTATTTTGCGTTGTACCGGCAGAATTTTGCGCTATTTGATCATTTTTACCAGGTACCGACAACGTCACCTCGTTACTTGAGGCTTTTGGTTGCCGATTAAACATATTTTTGAGATGTTTCTTCATATCGAACTATATTATACCATATTATTTTATAAAATGTAATAAAATTTACCGGTTTGCTCATTTTCCTCACAACACTATTGGGCCTTAAATTAGGCAGAATATAAACATATCGCTACTAATTCTGACTCGCTCTTTCTAACCCCTGAAAAACGTAAAAACCATCAGCGTTTTTCTTAAATGTCCATTTGTAGTGATCGAACTGGTCTTTATAATCCTCTGGCTGTTTTAGCTCGCCCACCAAAACTCCATTCTCATCATATTCGTTTTCGACAATTACGCTACCATTTGCGTGATAAATACCATTGCAGCTTTCGCCATAAACAGTTTCATAAAGATAAATCTGGTCACCTTGTCGCTCTGCGCCATCCAGTACGCGATTAAGAGTTAAGAAACAAGTGCCGCCACAACCCGTTTCAGGAACATAAAATTCATTATTCTGAGAATTATATTGCCATGAACAAGACACCTTGCCCGCCCAATCGCCATCTATCAACTCAACCTTCTGACCAAAGATTTCGTTCACTTTTAGCCGTACAATGTCAGCATCATAGCAGTCCTGATTCGGATCATACAATGTACTAGCAGCCGCATAATCGCTACTGCCCTTACAATAATCTTGAACCTTGGATGCTCGCAAAGCAATTGCCAACATTAATTCCTTACCAATATCGCTCTTGGCAAGATTTCCCTCCGAATAAAAACTCATCGTCCCGGTATAAGACTTCCCCACCGCATCAAAATTATGATATAATTTTTGCACCATCGGGTTATCTAGCCCTAGTGCTACCACTCCTGTTTCTTCTGCCGGAGCCTGTGGCGCTGGCTGAGTCCTACTGGTATCACCGTTCTTGGCGGCGTCATCGCTCTTATTCATACTGCCCAGTACAACCGTAAGCACTGCTCCTACAACGCAGATAATTACCGCCACAATCATGACAAGCGTAATCGTTTTATGCGGTTTTTGTTTGGCGTTTTTTAGATTCTGCTCCAGCTTGTCCGTTTCGTCAGCCAGCAGCTGCTTCGCTTCGTCTTCGCTAATCGGCAACTGTTTCAAGTTATGTTTCGTAATCGGTGGACGATTTTGTAATTTTTCCTCAATTTCTGCTCCCGCCCTTGCCTCATCTCGCTTTTCGGCCACATTATCATTAAGGCGATTCATAAAACCCTGATCCTGTTGTAGCTCCTGATTAGTAAGCTGACCATCCGTGCCGTTATAGGCATCATCCTTAGCTGTGGTTTGTCTGTTGTTAATGGTTTTATTTTTAGAATCGTCCATTTTTATCCTTTTTTAGTTACCTAACCTTAAAAATTGCCTCTTGTTTCTCTGGGGTGGGCTGATTCTCTGAAGTAGGTTGGTTTTCAGGTATTAGCCCTGTTTTCTCATAGTTAGACTGGTTTTCAAGCATATCCGAATTAGTAATTTGCGTTTTAAGGCCATTTACAGGCGTTTCTAGCGGTTTTTGGCTCAAAAGGCTATCTCTATCCATTTTTACATTCGGAAGCTCTTCTAGGCCTTCTACGCGCCCCTCAGCGGTATTATTGCTTATGCTTGTACGGGCGCTAGGAGCCTTTATATAATTATCTGCAGCTCCTATATGATTGCTTAAGGTTGCGGTTTTAGTCTCCATTTGTGCTTTCTTTTGCTTCCAGCTATCCAAAAAACTCATCGAGTCACCCGTAGGATTACCAGGTAGATTCCCAGTTATGCTTATACTGTTACTTATGCCGCTCCCGTTGCCGGTCATGCCTACATTGCCTCCGATTCCGCCGATACTTACCCCACCTGCACTCGCTACGCTTGTGCTAGCGCTTTGTCGCGCTTCCTGCTCCGCCGCCGTCCAACGGGCCTTGATTTCAAGCTCTACCTCTTCCCTAGTCTTAGCGTAGCGACTAGCTGAGTATTCCTTCATCGTTTCAAGCAAAGCCGGATTCGCCTCGCCCATCGGCGGCAATAAGCTCATCGTAAACGGTGCTGAAGGCAAATTAAACATCATTACTGTTGCAATCGCCTGATAATTACCCTGTTTATGTAAATCTTCTGCATTGAAAACTGGCATAAAGGCTTTTTCCATCAGTTCAGCATCAGTTACGCCTAAGCGCCCCGCCATGATGGTGCCACAGTTGCCCAAAATCGCTTCACGAATCTTGTCTGTCAACTGGGTCATAAACTGGTTAGCCAAAATCAAGTTGAGACGGTACTTTCGAGCCTCCGAGAGGATACTCTCAAAGCTTTCAGTGGCAAAATTCTGGAACTCATCTACAAAGAGGCAGAAGTCCTTGCGTTCGTCCTCTGGAATATCTGCCCGACTCATCGCCGCCTGCTGAAATTTCATCACTAAAATCATACCGAGCAGCTGCGAGTTAATATCACCAAGTCGCCCCTTTGACAGGTTTACCAAAAAGATTTTCTTACTATCCATAATTTCGCGAATGTTAAAACCGCTTTTGGTTTGACCAAGAATATTCCTCATGGTTGTATTGCTGAGGAATGGCCCCCATTTCGAGGTAAACCACGTAATCACCTCACCGGCGTCGTTTGACTTCTGCGAAGCTGGAAATTCTTTAGTCCAATAATCATAAACAGCTTTATCTTTAACGTATTTCAACTTGGATTTAACAAATTGCGGATCTGTAAAACACTGCGGAATATCGATAAAAGTCGCCCCATTTGGATCAGCCATCAGGAGTAGAGCCGCATTACGGAACATATGCTGGCCACGCGGACCAAAGAAGCCCTGGTTGCTCGGATCAAAGAGGCTCTGCAACATGTTAATTCCCTCTTGCACGATAAAGTCCTTCTGATCCTCCGAAGTATACTCAAACATGTTCATGCCAATTGGATGTTCCATATCGGCTGGATCAAAATAGACCACGTCATCAATACGGTCCTCTGGCACCTTACTCATCAAGAGCTCAGCCGCGTCACCGTGCGGATCAATAAAAGCAAATCCCCGCCCCGCCATCATATCCTGATAAGCGATGTTAGTTAAGAGTACCGATTTACCCATACCGGTAGCACCAATTACATAGGTATGACGGCGGCGATCGTTATCAGAAAGCCGAATCTCCTTAGTCTCGCCCCGAAATTCGTTTACACCTAATAATACTCCTTCTGAAACTAACTTGGCCGGACCTTCTACTTGCTTAGTAGCTTGGCGCTCCACCTGCGAAGTCGGAATCGCATTTTGGGCGGGCAGATGGAAAATCGATGCCAACTCAATACTGTTCAAAATATTTGTTCGATTTTTACGAGGAAAAAACCGAAAAACGTAGTCTACCGCGAGCTTTTTGGGGCTTTTTAGGGCGTCATATTGAAAACCGTTATACTTTTGCGACTCGAATTGAGAGAACGCCGCCACTAATCCTCCCACCATCGCCTCGGAACGGGCTTTGCTACTAGAACTGGCAATCACTCGGATGAGAGTTTCAAAGCCCGAAGATTTAGTTTTATTCTCAATTGCGGCGATTTCTTCTTGCTTTAAATTGGAGATTTCGTTTTTGTCATCCAGCTTATCATGTTCTTCCGGTGGACGCCAAAATGCTATGCTTAAATCTTTTAATACGTAGGCGAATTCGTACAAAATTTTTGCACCACCATTGTGAACTTTATGACCCTTCTTTAAATTTTGTACTCGATCTTCTGAAATTTTTGTCCAGCTACCATCGGTCGGCCGTAATAAAATTTGCAGGGCCATGCCTTCACCCTTCTTGGTAGTAGCTAAGGCATTGAGCATTGCTAAACTAGCATCACGTTTGGAATCTTCATAAGTGCTAATTGGATAGACAAACTCCTTCTTCAGACTCATCTCCCCGCCAGCCACTTGTTCTATCGTCACATTATCGTCAAAAATACTATCCGGCTCTACTTCTTCTAGGCGAGCTGATGGATAAGCTGAGATAATGCCCTGTTTCACCGTCTCTGTTAAAACCGCTGGCACTAGCGTGTAATATTTAATTAAACCATTTGCCGCCACAATCTCAAAGGACATATGACGCTGACCAAAAACCTTACTATCAAACCCTTTTTTAAGCGTAGACGAAATAATCGAATACATTACCTCGGCTTGGCTCAAAGCCTCGTTGGTGACATCGCGTTCATCGCGTCCACCACCCTCAATATCATCCGTAGAAGGTGGTAAATGAATCAGCATCGGTACTAGCTTGAGGCTACGTTCGTAATCTTTAGCTTTGCGGCGGCTATTCATGACAACCGCAACCACAATACTAGCTATTATGATGACAACTACTATGACAACCACAAGTGTAATCCAATTCATCAGTTACGGCTCCCTAAGATACGATTAAAAACATCTTTCAAAAAATCTGTTCGCGCCTTGCTCGCCATTCGATCTAGTTTGCTAGGACGGTATTCATTATCAGCAATCATCTTATCAACTGCCGCCACGGTCTCTTTGGTAATGCGCTTATTATTGCGATCCATTAAATTCTTCACGTATCGACCATTCAGACCAGTTTCGTTAGCCACGTCCTCTTGGTCTTCTGCCAACCATTCTTGTGCTTGTACGGTGGTTTCAGCGCCAGTAATACCTGTATCAGTTTCCGCTGCTTCTAGATAACCTTCCTCTCGCTCTGCCTGCCGACGCACTTGCTCATTACTGTAAATCGCCGCTCTTTCGGTTTGAATCACATTCTGCTCATGGTTGTAGGAGGTGTCATGCAGCATTGCATCTTGTTGAGAGTCACGCTCAGAACCTCGCTTCAAAATCTGACTACCCAAACTCCCCGCCTGCTGGCGGTCCAAGTTTGGCTGATTTTGCCGTTCCAGCTTCGCAACTTCTGCCTCTGTAACACGGTCAATTTCAGCCGTCATTTCTCTGGCACTTTGAGCCGCTTGCCGTGATTCATGACCATTATCCATATCTACATTATATCATAATTAACGTAAGCTCAATGCTTTTCGTACACAAATTTTATACACTTGTACAGAGGTGAGATCTAAACTAGGACTACACATCGCCTGGTTATTCCTATATGCAGCCAGTGGTTTTAGCTACATATTATCAAACAAGGACAGACCAACTACGTTCACCGCTATTGCCGTTTGCTAATCAAAAAACAGACAATTAGCACTACTGCGACTACTAGTCCAATCGTCACCGGACTGAGCGACCCTAGAGACTGCACAAGCAAAAGCATAATCGGCCCAAAAGCAATGACCGCGGCATACATATAGCCCTTGTGCCCCATTTGCTTACCAGCTAATTTGGTAAAAATTTTTACAAGTATAAGCGTGACACCTAGTACTAGCATATAACACGCCAAGAAAAAAACAAATACCCCAAACGGGCCAACGCTCACTGGGGTAGTAAAGTTCAACATCAACAACAAAACGATTGCTGATATTAAACTCAAAACCGGAATCAGACGTTTTGGCATAACCTTATTATACCACAATTTTTTGCCTAGCACACCAACATCTGGCATTTCATACATAAACGGCACATAGGATAACTCTCTACGCATATCGTTTTCGGCTAAGGTCGCTAGACAATTACACCTCTGATTCTAGACATAGCTCTGCCATTACAAGCACGACACTATGTCATATGCTTATGTTTTCCTGGATATTTTTGGGTATTATTTCTGAATAATCAAACAAAATTGAGAAACTCGCTGTCACACAAGCATATTTAAGGACTGCTCTACACTTACCCGGCACGTCAAGCTGCCGGCGTGAAGAATTATAGATACCGCTAGAATTACCTGAAACTAGCCTTTGTCTGACAATAACTACATCTTCTAGCTTGTACTTCCCTCTTTATGGTTCAAGCATAAGAGAGACTACCGTTTTTACAAGCTTAAGCACATCGTGGCACCCTTACTTGCTATACCGCATTGCTAAACAGATATATCGTGATATCTTCTTGAGCAATAAGGTATCTGGGAGAGAAATGGGCGAGTTATCTGGCGTTTACAAACATTGTTACTTTGGGCCACAACTCCACCCACTTCCCTATTGACCGCTCCACGAGATCGTGGAACTCAGAATTAGAAGTTTATCTATTCAATGTTATTTTAAAGGTACTAATAGATAACTCTAATTTTGCTACGGAACCATACTATGCCTAATAAAACCGAAGCGATCAAGCTTGAAAAACGCTGGAAGAGTGCGCTTTCTAGCTGATTAGCTCCCCTATCACAGTATGATATCAATTAAGCTTGTACTAGTGCAGAATCAGTTCACATTACTAATCATAAGACCCGCAATGTTTCATTGGTGCCGTATAGTACAACCCCCGTTAATTGTTCCGCAAGCTCTAGGTAACTCCTAGAAAGTGTAATTTATGGCTAGAAATTACCTTTTCGCCCGCGGATCTACGATGAGGTTCCGTTTTGGTCTTTTTAAGTTGCATTTTTGTCTGTCCGGTTTTTATTTTGTTTTGGACTAACTTCATCATAGCATGCTTATGTTTATAATTCAAGAAGTTTTGCTAAAAATATGTTGTATTTTATACAACATTCTTAATTTCTAATCTGTTAATATCGTTGTTTCTTGTGTTGTATTTTTTACAACACATGCTTATGTTTAAGACACTAGTTATTGTTAAAAATACCCTGTATTTCCCTGTTTTGTTGTTATCACCACAACAATTACTGAATCAAAACGCTTATGCTGAATGCGAACAATTGGTTTAACGGTTAGCAAAATAGTATCATTCTATATAATATTTTTCTCAACATTCAAGTGGTATGATCAGTGATATATCACACATATTGTTATTATGAAACGCCGATATACCATAACAACAAAAAAGACCGGTAACTGCGAGGAAAACCGGTCTTTGTAGAGTGTGGAGTTATT
>CAZWCY010000022.1:0-15129 GCA_964633035.1 uncultured Candidatus Saccharibacteria bacterium
GTATGTTGATAGGCCATTAGGTTCCTCCTTAGATTATTATACTCTTATCTTATGTCGAATCTATCAGGGTGTCAAGCGGTTTTATAGAGATTTTACGATAATTCTCATGTTTTTTCTACAACACCCCAGTAATTTTCCCCAGCCACCCCTGTTGCGCGCAAAATCACCACCTTAGCTCGCCCTAGAGTCTACTACTAACTAGACCTTGCCAAACCCTTACACTGAGCTACTTCAAAAATAATAACGCCAACTGCAGAACGCACCAAATTGCAATCCGGATCAAGATAATGATCGCCAATACAATGCATACGATCACCGCAATACCGGCTGGTGTCCAGCTAAAAATCGGCGAGGCGTAGTTATAACGGAACAGTTCCGTCGAGGGGACTTTAGCGGTCAAATTAGTGTCTAGATTATCACTTTCCGGATACTTTGCTAGCTCCGACGTCCAACAATCCAGATATGGTTGATCCGACCACGCCCAGCCATTCGCAATCGCCTGCGGCTGACAAATCGCCGCCACCGCCGCATAGATATTACCATTAGGATTGGAATCATCCACCAATTGATTACTAGCCGCATCAATCGCCGCATTGGCCGCCCGAATATACTGCTGCTCTAGATAGAATGGCCCCGTGCCAAAAACGATTCCTGATACGCCATTATTCTCTGCTACATTAATAATTGTATGCGAATAAACAAAATTGCGTAGCTCGGTCAGAGTTCGCTCAATTTCTGCCTCGTCCCCCACTTCATCGGCCGCAAAAACCTTTGATCGTAAATCCACCATGCGTAGATGGTCAAAGCGCAACAAAGTGGCTGTAAAAAACACCAGTGGCACAAAAACTAACAGCAGTTGCCAGGTGTGCACTGCTCGGAAAGCTTTGTGGATAGACTCTCGAAGCCGATTAGTTTTTTTGCCGCCCATTTGCTTACAATTATATCACAACTATGCTACAATAAGCTCATGAATATATATATTTCTGGTATTTCTGGGACCGGTATGGGTGCTCTCGCTTTGATGGCGAGCGACGCCGGCATGACAGTGTTTGGCTCAGACCGGCAAGCTGGCGCCATTACGAACGAACTGACGCGGCGCGATATTAAAATCTGCCTAGGTGATCAAGATGGTGAGTTTCTCAAAAACCGCGCCAAAAGCGAGGGGGTAGACTGGTTTGTCTATACTTCCGCGCTGTCAGAGGACCACCCTGAGCTAGTGATGGCCCGCAAACTTAAAATCAAGAAGATTACCAAGCGTGATGAACTAATTAATTATCTAGTTAAAAAACAACAATTAAAACTAATCGCTGTGGCCGGCACTCACGGTAAAACCACCACTACTGCGATGATTATCTGGGCTTGCTTGAAACTCGGTATTCCGATTTCTTATCTAGTTGGCACTACTCTGCCTTTTGCTCCTGCTGGTATGTATGACCCAGCTTCAGAGTATTTTGTCTATGAGGCTGACGAGTACGACCGTAATTTCTTAGCATTTAAGCCTTGGCTGGCTGTCATTACAACCGTTTCTTATGATCACCCCGACATTTATCCTACCGAGCAAGATTACCAAGAAGCTTTTCGGCAATTTGAGCGCCAGAGCGAGCAAGTAATTCATGGTGATGAAATTTCTACCGACGTCACCTTAGCTGGCGAGGCCCGACGCTACGATGCTACCTTAGCAATTGACGCCATGCAGCGAATTATGCCGGCACCTAGAGGCTTAAAGCGTTTTTCGGGCGGCAATCGCAAGAAAATCGTCCAGGCCATCAATGACTTCCCTGGTGTGGGGCGGCGTTTTGAACAAGTCTCCGAAGGCTATTACTCTGATTATGGTCATCATCCCGAAGAAGTAAAAGCGACGGTAGAGATTGCGCTTGAGGAAGCCGATCGGCGTGGGCTGAAAGGCGTTGTAGCGGTCTACGAACCACACCAGAATACTCGCCAAGTTGAGCTGGCCGATGAGTATGCCGATGCTTTTGAAGGCGCTAGCAGAGTCTATTGGTTACCCACTTACCTCACTCGCGAAGATCCTAGCCTCAAAGAATTAAAGCCTAGTGATTTTATCGAGAAGTTAAGTAATAAAAAAATTGCCGAGCCGGCCGAACTAGATACTAAACTTGGCGAAGCTTTGCTAAAGTGGCACGACAAAGGCTACTTGGTTCTGCTCATGACCGCCGGCCCAGCCGATGCTTGGCTGCGCAAGCTAGTCTATGCCGGCAACCAAGAATCTGCCGCCACCCAATATATCCACGCGCCACATAGTGCCATGGAAGGCAGCGAAAGATTTTTGGAACGCTAAGATTTTAAAGCGTCATAGGGTTTCGATCCGTAAACATTAATTTTAAATTTGTTTTTGGGCGCAATGAGTTTACTTCTGTACTTCTTCGGTCTTAGCGCCCGTAATCCCCAGCGACTGATCCGAAAGCGGATCGGGTGCATATGGATCCGATAGGGCCTTCAGGCGATCGTTAAGTTTTTTCAACTCATCCAAATACTCGCCTAGTTCCTGTTTGTTTAAAGCTCCAGTATCGCTGAATGTGAAGTTATTATTAACGCCAGTTTCTTCGTTTGCTTCCTCTTCATCCGGCAAATAACCCGGACGCGAACGGTCAAGGTAAATATCGCCTGAGCTGCGGTAAATCCACAAGCTAATCGATGTTGTAGCGGCCGTCAAGATCAAAGCTCCAGCCCCCAATAAAATTAGGTTTCGGTTACCGCGTCCTATCATTGCAATGTTGCCCTTAAATCAGTGACGGTTTTATATTGTGCTTCCGCTAAATCCATTAGCTTCTTCGTCGTAGTGCGTAAGGTCTCGCGTCGCGCCCGCACAGTTTCTAACTGATCGTAGAATTCTTGCGGGTGCAAGACACAATCCGTAGCTACCAGTGCATCCATCTCTCGCATGTAATCAACATAACCATTGCGAAACGCAGTCTGCGCCACCGTAAAATCATTCTGAATCCGAAATAGTTCTTCTGAAGGCAAACCATTTTTCACTAAGCGCAGATTAAGCGGCGTAATAAAACGCCCTGCAATTGCTTCATAGGACGAACCAAGATAAGTCCGCGTTCGCGAATCAATCACCTGCAGCTTCGCTAGAGATTGTTTAATCCCGCTGCAATTCTGCACAATAGCATTACTCTGCTCTGGTGTTAACGCGACTGCTACTGCCGGGTTAATTGCCGTCCAGCCCAAATAAACTATCGCCGTCAACCATGCCAAGCAAGACATTATGGCCCATCGCAACCAGTTATTCTTTATACAACCCATTGTGCTTCTTTCCGTTATACAGCAAAGTTGGAATACCTTTAACGTGAATCCGATTCTCTACCATATCCTTGACCTGCGCCATAATTTCTACTACCGCATCACTATGTGCAGTTTCTACTAACTCTGCCAGCTGCAACTTAGAAATGCCAAAATCTTTCAGCCAAGCCTGCAAAGTTTTTTCTGCCTGCTCACTCGTACTTTGCATAATCACCGACTGATACATCACACCCTCCTCGTTGGATTCCGTAAATAAACGATCAAGCATCTGTGGTGTGTAATTTAAGTCTAACAAATCCGAGGCATGCATATACTTTGCTACCACCTCAGAATTTTTAAACTTATAGCTTCCGTCCGGCAGTTGAATTGGATAAATCATCAAGACAGTATTGTAATTCTCAAAGAATCCAGAATTTTTCTGATTACGATAACTTTGCACGCAAATCGAACAGCCCGGGTCAAAAATATCCATCGCTAGCGGCTTACCATCTTGATACTTAGCAGCGAAGCTATAAGGTTCTACTAAATAATCTTCAACTTGCCAATCATGAAACCGGTCCGGAATATTGACGAAAATTTCTCCCCACTCCGAAAACCAACGTCCGGTCCATTCTAATGGATTAGTTGGTTCCGCCGCGTCAATACCACAAACTTCTGCCCCCAGAGCGCAGCTAGCCGGTTGCGAAACATTACACGTTCCAAATACCCAAAGTGCCAAAATTGCTTTCACCGCCTCAACCAGCGACCAAACTGTAACCAAAACAATTAGAATTGCGCTAACTTCAATTGCCGCGCCAAGTGGCTTCACCCATTTAGGATGCTTCAAGACTACTTTACTCAGCAGCGAGTTTTTCACGTCGTCTTTAAAGTTGGTCTCGCACTTCTGTAATCGTACTTTTTTACCTACGCAACCCCAAGCTTTTTTAAAAACTACCCAGTATTTCTTACCGATATCACGCCGGAAAATACTTAAGAAGGCCACAAAGATCCCTACCAAGCACAGTACAATAAACGCCGCAATACAAACCATATTTACATTATAGCATACTATCGGGGGCACTTTTTGAGAAAAGTGCCCCATTGACTCTAGCTTAATATATATTATTCTTCTTCGTCGACCGCTATTTCAAGATGCGCTTCTTCAAGCTGCTTTTCGTCCACTGCGGAAGGCGAGTTCATCATCAAATCAATACCCGAGCCATTCTTCGGGAAGGCCACGATATCACGGATATTAGTAATCCCCTCTAGCACCATAAACATGCGGTCGATGCCGAAAGCACAACCCGCATGCGGTGGCGCACCAAATTTAAAGGCGTTTAACATCCCACCAAAGCGTTCTTCTACATAGGCTTTATCGTATCCCAAAACACCAAAGACTTCATACATAATTTCTGGATTATAATTCCGCACTGCGCCCGAACAAATCTCATAGCCGTTCATTACCATATCGTACTGATCGGCCACAATATCAAGTTTGTTTTCGGTTTCACGTACTGCCTTCAAACCACCCTTTGGCAAAGAGAATGGGTTATGGCCAAAATCAAGCTTATCAGCACCATCATCCCATTCATAAAATGGAAAATCAACAATCCAGCACAACGCCACTTCTTGCTCATTCTTTAATCCTAAAGCATCTGCAAACGCAATTCGCATCACACCAAGTACTTTGTTAACTTTGTCACGCTCGTCCGCTCCAAAGAAAACCGCATCCCCATCCTCAGCGCCAGTTAATTGTTGAATACTTTTCAACTCTTCTTCCTTCAAGAATTTAGCAATCGGGCTACGCACTCCACCATTTTCGTATAATATATATGCCAAGCCGCCAGCACCGTTTTTACGCGCCAACTCTGTAAACTCATCAATTTGTTTGCGCGTAAAACTTGCACCCTTCGGCACCCGAATCGCCTTAACACATGGCGTCTGAAAAACTTTAAATTCGCAACCTTGCAAAGCTTCCGTTAAATCGACTAACTCCAAACCATAGCGCAAATCCGGTTTATCGGTACCATATTTTTCCATTGCTTCGCGGTATGGAATGCGCGGCACTTCAGTGTTCAATAATTTCTTGCCGGCAAAGTCTTTTACCAACTGAATAATTAACGGTTCCAGAGTCTGGCGCACTACTTCGCCATCATCAACAAACGACATTTCACAATCAAGCTGGTAAAAATCACCATATAGACGATCTGCTCGCGGGTCTTCATCGCGAAAACATGGCGCAATCTGATAATAACGTGGCACACCACTCACCATCAAAAGTTGTTTGAACTGTTGCGGCGCCTGCGGCAAAGCGTAAAACTGCCCCGGATGCAAACGCGATGGCACTAAGAAATCTCGCGCGCCTTCAGGCGAAGAGTTAGCCAAAATCGGCGTTGTAATTTCTACGAAACCATGCTCATCCATATATCGCCGCATCATGCGATAATACTCAGCGCGTCGACGCAACGTCTTCTGCATTGACGGACGACGCAAATCCAAAAACCGATACTTGAGCCGCAACTCTTCGCTCGACTGATCACCTTCATCATGTGTATTGACCGGCAATGGCTCCGACTTATTAATCAATTCTAGATTATCTACCACGATTTCAATTTTACCAGTCTCAATGTTTGGATTCTTCAGCTCCGGAGCGCGCTCACGCACTGTACCAGTTGCCGAAATCACAAACTCATCGCGCAAAGTCTCAGCAATCCGAAATGCCTCGACCACATCTGGAGTAATCACCAGCTGCACAATGCCCTTGTGATCGCGCAAATCAATAAAAATCAAACCGCCGTGATCACGCCGCGAATTCACCCAACCCGCAACCTGTACTGTTTTACCAATTTCTGTCTTCAAATCTGTAGATAAACTTCTCATATCTACTATTATACCATACTTTTGTAGTAATTGCCTAATTTTACACCCAGCAATACAGGATTGACCGGTAGATGCCGCCTGCGCCCTAGTATTATTGCTAAGGAGTACGGTTTTTGTTGGCGCGATTTACCGCCCAATATTCTACATCCACAAAACGATCAGTTGCGTAAATCAATGTATCTTCTTCGGAGAACGCCCGCGCATTCTTATTGAAATAATAGACTAGACTAACTTGATAGATACCGATTGCCGGCACATCACTAACCCACCGTCGCAAGAAAGTTTCATACTTAGCCGCCCGCCCCGAAATGCTCATGGTGGTGCGTGAACTCAAAATTAAATCATCGACTAGGGCGTTAGCATAGTTGGAGAGATTCAACCCCGCTGCTGTCGCCTGTGAAGAATGATAATAAGCAAAGAGATCTAGATCGGCACCTAATTCTACTTCGTAAAGTAAGATATCGTAATTACGCTGACGAATCACATTCACAACGAATTCCTGTCCAGGATCGTAAATCGATAAATCTACTACAAAACCTAATTTCTCCAGCTGAGCTTTCCACTGCTCAGCCAAAGCCGGGAAGTATCCAGAGTTAATCGTTGATAAGCGCAGAGTACGCCCCGCCACTCCAGCCGCATTAATCGCCTCTTGCGCAGCCGCCAAATCATATTCTGGCAAAGGCGGATATTCCGAAACCGCAATTTCCGAGGTTAACAACGGATAATCCAGCGGATACTCGTACCCCAAGACGGAGCGCACCTCTTCCATGTTCACACCTTTTTGGATTGCCTGCCGCACCGCAACGTTATTCAACAATGAACTCGTAGTATTCAAAAACGCAAATACCCCACTCGCGAGCGCGGTCTGTTTTTCGTAGATTAAATCCATCGGCAACTGATCGCGATACCCCGACGATAACTCTGCTGTCGCCGTCACTTCACCGGTCGCAACTGCCGTGATGATTTCTTCTGCCGTATTATAAGTGTGAATCGCAAAGCTGTTCAGCATTGGTTTAGATTTATAATAATATGGATTTGCCGCTAGATAAACAATACGCTGACCTTCTGTGGATACATTCTGCATCGCGTTAAAAGTAAACGCTCCAGAAGTAACCGGGTTTGAACTAAAGCTATGCTCAAGTAGCTGACCAGGATTCACATCGGCTAGGATATGGGCCGGGAGAATTGGCATATTAAGGGTCGAATCAAAATCTGCATAGGCTGATGGCAGGGCAAACACTAAGCTATTGTCGATTTTTTCAATCGTCACTCCGGCGAAATTTGAAGAATATGCCGTGTTAATCGTCGTATCTTTGGTAAGATTTACCGTATACATCACATCATCAAGCGTGATCGGCTCACCATCAGACCATTTCAAGCCGTCTTTGAGGGTGACCGTCCAGACTTTCCCGGCATCATCCGGCACAATTGAAGCCGCCAAACCTAGACCAACGTGTCCAGAATAGTCAATCGTTGATAAGGTCGCAAACATCAACTTGGACAATACTTTTTCACTCTCCGTCGTGGCAAAAAGTGGATTCAGTGAATTAACACGCCCAATGGTAGCTTCGATATAAGTACCACCATCAACGTAAGCCTGTACCGAATACGATTGACGGTACCAAAAAGCCTGCGTCATTGCTAGCGAGAGAATTACGATAATTAATAGGCACCATTCCAAAATCAACAAGCGCACCCGGCGCGCATTGGGTAACCGGCTAATGATATTCTCTTGAATATGTTCCTTACTGCTCTCACGCGCAGTCTCGGCGACTTGCTCCCATCGCTTCGCTAACTTTTGCCCACGCTTTTTTGTAGTAGGTTTCATTCTAGCCTAACTTCGTTCCCTCATTATGCCACCGGCACCAACAGCAAGCATAGGATTGACAAGATAAAAATCACAACAAAGACAATAGTAGCGTTAAATAGCGAACGCTCCAAACCACGGCGCGTTGTGTAAAGTTCACCTGAGCTACCAAAGCCCGCACCAAGCGAGGCGCCACGTTGCTGCAACAGAATCAACAAAATCGACAAAATTGCTGAGATAAAAGTTAAACTTTGAAATAGTGTTCCCAAATTCATATACTCATTATACTCTAGATGACTTATAAAATCAAGGTGGCGGGCCTCATAAATGCAGGTTTTAAAACCTAATATCTCACAATCACACCGAAAAAGTTAAATAAACAAGTTTAATACCGTGTTAATCAAGCTTAGCACGACACTAGTGACAAAAGCATTCAAAAAAGTCATGTCGACACCGGGTAACAAATAAATCGTCAGTACTACCATGGCAGTATTAATGATCAGGGTCGAAATCCCCATAGTCAAAATTGCCAGTGGCAAAGCTAACATTTTAATCAGCGGTTTGACAATGGAATTAACAATTGAAAAAATTAAACCTGCCACCACGTAGAGCATCCAAGTTTCTTGGAAGGTTTCTTGAGATTCCGGCCCGACGGTAGCCAAACCTAACAACGCAATGCACAAGTACATGCCCAAGCTAGAAGCCGCCCAACGGATAATAAAAGTAAAAATTTGTTTCTTAATCATAGAATAATTATAACACACCAAGGTTACATTTTCGTAAGGATCATAGAACAGCAAGCGCTCCAATCATTCTAAAACTATAGCTGTGATCGCCTTATTTTAACATCGCCTTGCGCTTCAATAACGTATGATATGTAATCGCAAATCGGTGCGCTTCGTCATCAATTCGTGCGATTAATTTTGCAATGTGTGAATTGGGTGGCAGAGGCAAGAACCGATCTTCGCCCGCCGGCTGCGGAATAATAATATTCACGGCGGCATTGCGCGTATGGTCGCCCGACTTATCACGCCCAATCACGGCAATATTTTTCGCCCATAATATTTCTTTTACTGCATTAACCTGGTTAATTCCGCCATCCAGAATTACTAAAGCCGGCAATTCCCATTCTTCATGTTTTAAACGCCGCTCAATTACCTCACGCAAATTTGCCGTATCGTCATTTTTTTGATTACGCAATTTAAATTTTCGATACTCCGAACGATCCGAAGCCCCATTTACGAAAACCACCATTGAACCCACGACATTAGTACCGGACTGATGCGAGATATCATATCCTTCAATGCGCCGTGGCGGTTCCGGCAAACGCAAAATCTTCTGTAAATCCGCCAATGCTTGATCCGAAGATATATCTAAAAACTCCTTATCCGAGAAGACGATCTTTTTCTGTAATTCTTTAAGCCCAAAAAGTTGTTTACGCAACTCTGCGGCTTCCTCGAAACGTTCTTCTTTCGCAGCAATTTGCATTTGTTTTTCGATTTCACTAATTAATTTATGCCGACCGCCTTCAAGGTAAAGTCGCAGCTTACGTAAGTTTTTCTTGTATTCTTGTGACGTAGTACGTCCTACTTCAATGCCTGGCGTTAATCCTAAATCCGTATTCAGCGTCTTTTTGCCATCGTAAGGTTTATCATAATATGGAAATACCCGCCGCAAGATCCTTAACGCCTGCGCTACGGCACTTTTACCGTAAAACGGTCCAATATAAGTCGCCTTATCATCCTGCGGCGTACGCGTAAAACTCACATAGGGAACTTCCGATTTCATATCAATCCGAATATACGAAACGGTTTTATCATCCCTAAGTAGAATATTCCACTTGGGCATATAGCGCTTAATCATTTCCGATTCCAAAAACAGCGCGTCCATTTCTGTATCTACTACAATCCAATCAGTATCAGCAATCTCGCGCACTAACGCTTCAGTCTTGGCATCTTTCTGGTTCTTGTGAAAATATTGCCGCACCCGATTTTTGAGCACCGCTGCTTTGCCAACATAAATTATTTCCCCATTCGTACCCTTATGGAAATAAACTCCTGGCGCTGCTGGTAAAGTTTTCAGCTTCTCCAACAACTTCTGCCGCATTTCCGGTGTCACTGGCGGTAATTCAGAATTTTGAAGATTCTTATTCTCTCCTGTCATATCTTATTTATTATAACATGCTTCTCTGATACATCAGCTACATTTGCCGTACTTACGTTTAAACTCAGCCAACTACCACATAGGTTACTTCTGCGGTGCTGCGCGATAGCTGTAAGCTGGACGCAAAGCCCCCGCTGTTGCCTTGCGTTCATAGCGCCGAATTGCACGCTGAAATCGTACCGACGTATATCCCCAAATTCCAATCAAAGCAGCAAAGACCAGCATCATGAAGGTCCAATCTTCCATAAATGCTAACGAAATTAATAATAAGCCGCTCAGAATTCTTCCCGACACTAAATAGCGTTCATTATTCACCCAGAACTCCGTCTTAAAACGTCGCTTGACCTTTTCATCGTTGCTTAAATTGGCAGCATAGTGTTCGTTAATATTGTGTGTAATATCTTTGGAGGCGCCACGCCAAAACCGGAACAGAATAATTGTAACCGGATTGCAATCAAAAATCATTAAAATCATTGATGCTACCGTTAGTGACATCGTCACGCCAGTACACCAAGTATAATATCTATGACGAATATACTTAGCAAATAATACACCGATAATACCACTTGTCACACTAAAAATCGCCGTCGCTACACCCAAGCTAAAACTATCCGAGAAAACTTTCATAACATAAATCGTAAAAACATAGGACAACGCACTGCTTGAACTCGTAATACCATCGAAAATATGCATAATATTCAGCCATCGGAAACGCTGATCTCTGCGCACGGCCTCACGAAACTTTTTTATGTTTGTCTTTTTGCTACGCGGTAGATTTTGATCTCGGTACATAAACGAAAGCCCGAGACGCGCCGTCACTACAATCAGTACTGCGATGACGCCGTTCGCAAAACCGTTTAACTGAATTACTGCGCCCAGTGTAATCGGAAAAATCACCGCAAAGGCTGCCGAAGCTGCCTTATAGGTGCCGATATATTTAGCGCGCTCTTTATTTTTGATACCATCGGACTCCATGATATTATAAACTGCATAGTAGAAACCTTCTTCCAGCCCCCTGAGTATGCCCAGTAGCCAGGCAAACTCCGCTACCCGCTCTTGCAAAATTAGAATTGCAAAGAAATATAATACATCAATCGCCATGGCAATCCGAATCAGGGAAACACGGTGTTTAGAATGAGTAAAATTACGGCACGCGTAAATTGTAAAATAAATCACTGTTACCAAAATAATGTGATAAATTCCTAACGGCACAATATTGTCGCTCGAAACATCCAAAAAATACATTACAAAGAATGTATCAACGAAAGTATCCAAGATACTTTTTAATAGTCGCAAACCGAATAAGACTTTATAGTTGTTCATTTTTTGTTTTAATTAGTATTCCTATTAAATTATACCATGCCTTGAGCTTTTTAAGGACGTTTTAAAACCAAGGGAAGTGATAATCCTCAAAATATCGCGTCTGCCTTAAGTTTTCCCGCCAGCGCAGAAAAGAGTAATGCGTCTGAGTATCATCACCCGCATACTTTTGTACTCGGATTAAAAATTCATACATCATCGTAAAGCTGAGTTCCTGGTGCCAACTTGCCGGTATTTTATCATCAAACATACCACAAAAAATTCCCCGACAAGCCGCCTGCTCTCTTTGAACTTCTGCGGTCGTTAAATTCGGATCCCAATTCCACCACACAACTCCTCGAAAATCCAGCGCCCGAAATGCCATTTTACTACCGTCGGTGTCTACGAAAACCGGTCGGCTATTGGCTACATCCATGGTATCGTTAGAATCTCGCAAAGGCTCAGGCCAATTTTGGCTAAAAATAATATTCGTTAAATTTAGATCAGTGTGCGCAAAATTAGGAGGTAATTGAAAAATATCTTGCTTCAACTTTTGCAGCGATCGCTCAAAGCGTGCTAAATCAATTTCTGGCAGGCCTTCCGTATGACGCTGATTATATAATTGTTTTTGCTGACGCAAATTCTGCAAAAGTTGTGATAGTTCTAAATCCAACTGCTCTTGAAAATCTCTTGTTTCTACTCGGTCGCTTTCATCTCGTTCTTGAAGATATCTCGTTTCCACTTGATCGCCTGTAGCAGATAGAAATTTTTTAACTTCCTGACCTACTTTCACGCCAAAATCTTCAACCTGAGCTAGCGGCAGCTTTGGTAATAACTCCGCAAAAGTACCACCTTCAATATATTCATAGGCACAAAAAGTTGCGTCAATTGGTGATAAATATTTTATTTCGACAGTTTTTGCCGTTGGGATTTGCAATTGCAAATAGGTAGCTTCAATGTCTTGTAAGTTTTGTTCGCGATTGCCAGGATAAAGCTTAGCAAAATATTTTTGACCATTTTTCTCTACCACAAAGCAAGGTACCCGTGAATGCCCGCGCAAATCGCGTATTATCGTACTGCCGTGCAAAAAAGGCACCTGCGCTCGTAAGGATTCGATCTGTTCTGCATCAGAAATCTTCTTCATGGCAATCTTTTCTATCTTATGATATTTGTTTTAGCGCTATCAGTTATTTTGCGCACTGCTCAATAATCTTTGCAATCAGATTCGGTAAATCACCTGGAGTTTCATATTCATAAAACTGATCTGTCACCGCATAACAGGAACCAGAAAACTTTTTGCCGTGACGATAAATACAAACAATTGGAACTTTGCTATCAAACGCCCAGCCCAATTCCATGCCAAGCCCAGTCGCTGGATAGCTCACTTCTGCAATCATCAAATCCAAATTATCATAAAATTCCCGCGTATTATCAGATTTATCGCTAAACTCATGCGGGAGAATAATCTCGGCTTGCGGCAATCCTTGCGCCTGCCGAATTGGATTATAGAGTTCGGTTTTAAAATCAAATTCTCGAGAATGTGCAATATAAATTTTCATAGTTATTCTCCCTAAATGGTACTTCTATTATTCCTCTTCATCAGCATCTTCACCATCAGCTGCTAACTGCGCCTTAGCAATTTCAAGATCTACCGACTTCAGATTTTGATAATAGCGCGCCGAAGAGGCAATAAATTTCAAAACACAATAATCCGGATCGGTGACACCTTCCTTATAATACATTGTGTCACCCTTCTCCCAAAGCATTGTTTTAGAATCTTGATCTTGTAGGATTTCAATCTTACCTTTCAACATTAAACCACGATAAAAGCGCCGATCGCAAAAATACAAACACGCTTTAGGGTTCTTCTGGAAAGCCTGAACTTTTTGCGAAGAAAGGTTAGTTGACAAGAAAAATTCTTTTAAACCATTACGCTTACGCGGTCTAAGCATTGCTTTGATATTTGGATAGCCCTCACCGTCTATTGAGCCAATATAACAAATTTTTTGTTTATCAATTAACTTCCCTAAGGTATTCTCTGGATTCTTCATATTACCTATTATACCAGAAAACCAAAATAACAGCGTACTCTTAAACGACCTCAACCGATCTTTAATTGCTCTATACCACATCTCTATCTATATTATACCTGTTATCAGGGAGAATGCAATATAGAGAAGATCTTTCTTTCAGAATCCTGGCATATACAGCTTACTTTTTTACTTCACAACAAACCAACACATCAAGCTTCCTTATGTTCTGCGCAAGAAAATTGCTATACTAAACCTTCTTTTTGCGTGGAAAATCTGGATAAGTTGCCAATATTACTTCCCTCAACTTCTCTTTATCATCTACGTCTTCTAGATGATACATCGTGCGCTTGGCGCCATCATAGGGAATTACTCGAGGTAAATCAAACTTAGCATTCCCAGGCACTTCTTTGATCAAGAGTTTTTCCTCATAGATACCGCCAAACAAAACGCCTTGGTAATAAAGCAAGAACTCTCCCATCATTGGCCTCGCTGTAATATCGTCTAATAAATCTAGTTGTTCTAAAATAAAATCGCAATACTCTCTACTTGTGCTCATATTTATACTCCTATACGTTGCATCCAAGCCGTACTTTTATGTACTTATGCCTTCTTAATAGGCAGGCGAATGACGGTCTTTAATTTTTCTACCGCACAACGTCTTGGATCACTCAAATAAATCTCGTGATGATAACGCCCATGACCAATATCGGTAGCATAACCCTGTGCCGCCAAATATTCATGCATTAGATTAAGAGTTTTTGGCTCCATATCATATGAACCGAGATGCATACATTGTACACATTCGCCTTCTTCGTATGGGAAAAACTCTACTTTGGAGTAATCTTGAGACTTTTTATGTGTTGCCTCGGCGATCGCCCAATCAAAATCCGTTTTAGTTACAAAATCGGGCAATCGTATCATTGAAATAAAGTTCAGCTGTTCTTTCTTGGCGTAGTCAATGCCACCTTCTGTACGCCCATCTTGCCACCATAGCCCCTCTAATGGCGGCACTACATAATCAAAATATCCTGCAATTTTATGATTGCCCTTCTTACTCATCTTAATCGTAAACGCAATTGCATATAATAGGCCAATCGATTGTTTATATTCACCATCTTCCGTATTTGGATCACCCTCGCCGCGCACCGCCAAATAATTCATCGGCGGAACTTGAATTAACGCTGGCTGGCTCTTGGGTAGATAAAACTCTTTATACTCTTTCTTATAATCAAACGACATATCTATATTATAACATACACAAACCTAGAAATGTATTACCAGCCAATCTGTAAAGGGAATTTTAGCTTTTATATATTTCTGCCTATAAAACTCTACCAACGAAAAGCCACCCGTCGGGGTGGCTTTACCGTATAATTTGGCACCTTGCTAGTTTCCCACTTGGGGTAGTATAATCGCCGCGACTGGGCTTGACTTCTGTGTTCGGAATGATAACAGGTATTTCCCCAGCGCTATGGGCACCAAATAACGTCCTGAAGCGCTATTGATGTCCATAAAGGTGTGATGAAATATGTAAAACTTCATTCGATATTCCCTCAAATCACGCATGATTTGCATCAAATACCGATTGCTAGCTAAGCATTATCTGATTATCTAGTGGATTCATACGAATATGAGTCCGATAATCAGAGCATAAAAAGGCAATGGACCTATTAGTACGCTTCGACTCCATACGTTGCCGTA
>CAZWCY010000023.1:0-13512 GCA_964633035.1 uncultured Candidatus Saccharibacteria bacterium
ACCCGCGTTGACGGGATGAAAACCCGTTGTACTAACCGTTATACTAAGAGACCACAGATATATTATAGCAAAAAATTACTATAAATCAATATTTTTATTCAACTTGTCCGACTTTTTCGCAAGCAGTGCTATAAGTGACAGTGTAATCTCGAGGTCCATACGGCGCTACTGGATAGTAACGGATATAAGTATCGTTAGTATCGCATTGATAATAGGCATTAGAGAAAGCGTCTGCAGAGCTAGAGTACTTGCCGTCATTTGATAATAAAACTTGACGTAAGCGCACAGCCGGTAAGCCGGCGGCAGCATAATCGGCTAAGACTTCTTCGGGCTGATAGAGATATTTACCTAATACACGCGGATAGTAGTATTCAATGTAATAAGAATTAGCCAATTTCGTCAGCTCGTGTTCACTGCGTTTAACTGGATCAGCGATGTTGGTATAAATAAAAGTAAAAACAATCGTTAACGCGCAAACGCCAATGGAAGAGAGCAATGTAATCTCGCGCCAAGTTAAATAGCCAATTCTTTGGGCGCCACGCTTGGCACGAGCAGTGTGAACTGGGCGTCTAGACCGAGATTTGGCGCGGGTTTTTGCGGACAATTCTTTGCTCACTTTTTTACTTAAAGTCTCAACTTGTTGAGAAACTTTAGCTCGCAAACGTGTTGAAGTTTTAGGTGATCGCAAAGCTGCTGCACGAGCGGGTGCATAATCTTTTCGGAAATAAGTTTGTTTGTTTTTGCGCGATCGACCTTTAGTCATAACCTTATTATAGCGCTTGAGACTAAAAAACACAAGTATTTCGCTGAGACAATCAATCAGTTTTATATGATATGGCGTTGCGCTTTTAAGTAATCGCAAGAACTTTACTAAACTATCTACCCATAAGCATAAAAATATGGTAGAATAAGTCGATGAGTAAAATATTTAAACGTACAAAAATATTGGCTACGATCGGGCCAGCGGTCTCGAGCGAGCAGCAAATTAATGAATTAATTATGGCTGGCGTCAATGGTTGCCGGCTGAATTTTTCTCATGGCGATAATGAAACCCGTGAGAAGCAGATCGAATGGGTACGCAAAGCGGCGCAAGAAAAAGGGCGTTCGGTAGCGATGATCCAGGATTTGCAGGGACCAAAAATTCGCCTTGGCATTGTGAAAGATAATCATTATGATATCAAAGAAGGCGATGAGATTATTCTTGATGCTAATATCAAAGAGCATAAGAAGGGCAATGTTTTGCCGGTGCAGTATAACTTAGCGCCGAAGGTAAAAGTTGGTGAGCCAATTTATATGTTTGATGGCAAAATTCGGACTCATGTGGTAGAGATAGTCTCCGATACGGCCATCAAAGTAGTGGCCGAGAACGACGGCTTCGTGATGAACAATAAGGGCTTGAACTTGCCTGACACAGATTTTGGTGGCGATATTTTGACGCCGAAAGATATGGCGGATATTGAGTTTGGGGCTTGCCATGATTTTGATTATGTGGCGTTATCCTTCGTGCAGTGTGCGGATGATATTCGTAAGTTGCGCCAGATTTTGCGCGAACATGATTCGAGCGCCAAGATTATCGCTAAGATTGAGACCAAGAAGGCAGTCGAGAGTGACAAAACCCTTGAAGAAATCGTGAAGGCTAGTGATGCAATTATGGTGGCGCGCGGTGATATGGCGGTAGAAGCTGGTGCAGAGATCGTGCCAATTGTGCAGCGCAAGCTGGTGGCACTTTGTCGTGAACACGCCAAGATTTGTATTGTGGCAACTCAAACCATGGGTTCAATGGTGGATAATCCAGAGCCGACTCGGGCCGAGGTGAGCGATGTGGCGAACGCCGTGATTCAGGGTGCGGACGTGGTAATGCTTTCCGATGAAACTGCCAACGGTAAGTATCCGCTGGAGACGGTGAAAGCTCTTAAGAAAGTAATTCTCTATACGCAGAATAATTGTACGGTGCAGCCAGTTCCGCAAGGCCCACAGAGTGAGAATCGTAACTACGATGCGATTTCGGCGGCAGCTGCGCGTTTGGCAGAGCAAATCGGTGCAGATGCGATTATTTGTCAGACGGCTTCAGGCGCAACCGCGCTGGCGATGTCGGCGCAGCGTCCGAGTTTACCAATTATCACAGTCACGGGTGATACGCGGGTAGCCAATCAGATGGCGCTGGCTTATGCTAATTCGGCTTTTGTACGACCGTATTCGGTTAATTTTGGTCTAGATTTAGCCAAAGAATTAAAGGCTTCTGGTTATATCCAATCGATCAAAGGCAAAAAAGATTTGGTAGTAGTGATCGTGTCCGGAAACCGTGACTTCTGTGGCACTGATACGATTAAGATCCGCCAGATCTAACGATTTAGGTGCTGCATTGGGTCTGTGAAGATCCGGGTGAGCTAGACGTGAGTTTTTTTGAGAAATAGGCTGGGTTTCCAGCCTATTTTTAGCTCGCTGTGGTATGATAGATAGAGAATGTACGATCAAAAGCTTAAGGAGGCAAATGTTCGACAAGAAAACCATCAAAGACGTTGATATTAAAGACCAGATTGTGCTGATGCGCGCGGACTATAATGTGCCACTTGGTGAGCGCGAAGATGGTACGATTAAGGTGATGAGTGATTTTCGGATCAAAGAAAGCTTGCCGACCTTGCGTTATCTATTAGAGCACGGTGTTGGCAAGATTATTATTTTGTCGCATTTGGGTCGCCCGCAGGGGCGCGATGAGAACCTGTCACTCAAAGTAGTAGCAGAGAAGTTAGCCGAACTTTTGCCGGGTGTGCCGGTCGGTTTTGTAGATGCTTGCTACGGTGAAGAAGTAGAGCAGGCGGTAGCAGACACACCGAAAGGCGGGATTTTGCTGCTGGAGAATATTCGCTTTGAGCCAGGTGAGAAGGAAAATAGTGAGACCTTAGCCGAAGAAATTGTCCGTAGCACTGGTGCGACTTTGTTTGTGCAAGATGGTTTTGCGGTCACGCACCGAGCTCATGCTTCGACGGTGGCATTGGCAAAGCTTTTGCCGGCAGTAGCAGGATTATTGGTAGAAAAAGAAGTGACGATGCTGCGGCAAGCTCTAGAAAATCCCGAGCATCCGCTGGTGACGATTATCGGCGGCGCCAAGGTGGCGGATAAGCAACCGTTGATTGAGAAGTTTTTGCCCATCTCCGATCGGTTGATTATTGGCGGTAAGATTGCGGCTGATGGTTATATTAGTGAAGAACCGCAAGTCTATGTGGCAGAAGATTTTGACGAAAACAGCGCCGGCGAGAAGCTTGATGTTGGTCCGATTACGGCGGGGAAGATTGTGGACATGGTGAGTGGCGCAAAGACGGTGCTCTGGAATGGCGTGCTTGGTAAGGTAGAAGATCCAGCTTACGCGACTTCTTCGGTGATTTTGGCAAAAGCTCTAGGTGAGAATGATCACGTTACCTCGATCATCTGTGGTGGTGATACTTCAGGCTTTGTGGAAGAAATTCAAACCAATGACCCGAGCCTCACATATTCGCTGATTTCGACCGGCGGCGGGGCGGCGCTTAGTCTACTCTCAGGAGAGCCAATGCCAGGACTAGAAGTGTTGGAAGGGAAATAAGAAGTTTTGCTGATAAATGTTGTAAACTTTACAACATTTATAGAGGAAGACAAGTCTTAAAAACTAAAAAAGTGTTGTAAAATATACAACACTTTTTGCTTGCAGACATAATAAAAGAGGCCCCGGCTCCATAATTCAATAGTGCTGTACCTCTAAGCAATGTAGGCCCCGGCTCCATAATTCAATAGCGCTGTACCTGCCATACATTTGGATTATAACATAGTAATTTCCGTAAAACAAGTACTTTTTGACGTAATTTTGTGGATTTTTTGCTGCTGATTGACCAGCAACAATTCTTTTAGTCCGTGAAAGTTGTGAAGGTGATTAATAATGTATTGCTTGGCTTTGGCGCTACTGATCTTAGTGCGCCGCAAGTCAATGATAATATTTTCGGATTGCGTTAGAGCTGCGCGGATGTTATTTTCTAGAGTTCTGCTACTATTTCCAGTAGGGCTTTTAATTTCCCAGTATTTATGCAGGAAATAGATATCCGGGGTTTTGCGCGGTCCTACTTCTACGAAGCAGACCTTATGACCGGTGCGGATTAAAAGCTCAGCTAATGAGATTTCGTGTTGTTTTGGGATAGCGCCCTTGGGAATGTATAGCTTTCCAACTTGCAATTGTGGCATAGAAAAGTTTTCCTTATTTAGTTAATATGGTTTTACTTTTTCTATCTCCTCCTCCCCACCTCCGTATTATAGCATAGGTACATCCTGTGGAAAACTCTGTCTGCATTAAAAACTCGACAATTTTTAGGAAAAATCATTGACTTTATGAAATGCTCATGTATAATAGAAGCATAAAAGGTCACAAATAAAAACAATATACAAAAAGTAAGACAAACACGAAAGGAAAATGTTATGTCAAATATCACAAAAGCTATTGCAGCTCTTGGCGTGGTCGCTGGTCTCGGCGTTGCTGCTTTGCCACTCAGCTCATACGCTGTCGAATCAGGTCCGGTCAAAGTGACTGCTGTCGTAGATAATACGATTTCTGTTACCGCTAATGATACTGAAGTAAATCTTGGTACTGTGATGCCAAACGGTCCTGTGTCTTCTGCTAGCACTACTGTCACCGTTGCTACCACGAACGAAACTGGTTACACCTTGGTCGTGAAAGACGCTGATGAACGCACTGGTCTCTATAAAAATAACGCTGATGGTTCTTTGAATACCACTGACGGCAAATTTATCCCAGCCGGTGCTCCAGCTAAGGGCACGACCGCTTGGGGTGTCCGTGCTGACGCGGCCGCTGCCTACCAAGGTGTCACACCATACTCTGGCGCAGGTGTTGAGCTCAAGAAAACTACTGCTTCTGCGACCACTGCTGGTGATACTACAAGTGTAGACTTCGGCGTTTCTGTTAATACTGGTTTTGAAAGCGGTACCTATACTGGTGAAGTTGTTTTTGTAGCTACTGTTAATCCAGGCGCTTAATAGCCGTAGATAGTATCAGGAAATATTGCCCCGATGGTTGGGGCAATATTTTTGCGTTGTAGGGATGTTGTAAAGTCATAAAAAATTTGTTATACTTGTATAGTAAAGCAAAAGGAGGTATAGTGAAAGTCTTAGGACGATGTAAATATGTGCTTGGCACGGTAGCCCTTGTGCTAGCTGCTGTGTTTTGTGGAACGTTCCACCAGGCAGCTGCGGCAGAGGAAATCCCCAAACAACGCATTCAGCTTGCGCCTGCCAAGATGGATTTGAAGGATTTGAAACCTGGTGAGACTAGGGAAACCACTCTGAGAGTTCAGAATACTGGCAGCGAGAAGCTTGAGTATGAGGTCTCAGTAACGCCTTACTCAGTAGTAGGTGAAGATTATGAGCAGGATTTTAATTCGGAGACGAATTATACTGATATCGTGAAGTGGATTACGCTCTCTAAGAGTTCCGGTGAAGTTGAGCCGGATAAACAGGATGAGGTAACCGTTACAGTCAAGGTTCCGCAGGATGTGCCAGCTGGTGGCCAGTATGCGACTATTATGGTGAGAATGCGCGAGGATACTTCCGAGAAAGAAGATGATGGCTCGTCTTCGATTACAGCTTATAAACAAGTCGGTTCAATCCTTTTTGCCAATGTTGATGGAAAAACTCGCAAAGAAGGCTCAATTCAAGAAAATAAGGTACCAAGTTTTGTATTTGCGCCACCGATTTCTGCTACTTCAATTGTTGAAAATAAAGGTAATGTTCACGAGAATGCTACTTATATTTTGCAAGTCTATCCGTTATTTGGTGGCGAAGAAGTATATTCTAATGAAGAAAAGCCCACGGTCATTCCAATCCTTCCAGAAACTCGTCGTCTGAATACCCTAACTTGGGAAGGTGCGCCAAAGTTGGGAATTTTCAAAGTTAAGCAAACAGTAAAATTTCTAGATCAAACTAGCGTAACCGAAAAAGTACTATTTATCTGCCCAATTTGGTTCTTGCTCATTGTGCTCGCGGTTATCTTCTTGGTGATTTTCTGGATTATTACGCGTGTACGTGGTGGGGGAAAGGAATAATAAAATGAAAAAAACTTTATTAAGCATCTTGGCAGGGTTGGCTATACTTGGTGGTGTAGCGGTGCCAAGCCAACTAGTTTTTGCCGAAGAAAAAGAACAAGAAAATGAATCGCGGAGCGCTCTTGAGATTACCCCGAGTGGTGCACGCTTGACTTTCGCACCGGGCGAAGTATTAGAAGGGCATGCCACACACTGTCCAACTGGCGATAGTGGTTGTTCAATCACGGTACGCAATATTGGTACAGGCCCAGTGAATTTCAAGGTGTATATGTCGCCGTATGTGGTGAGTGGCGAAGCAAATGAGTTAAGCTTCTCCGAAGATGCCGCGACCCCACGTACGCAACTTTCGCGTTGGATTACCGTTAAGAATAAAGAGGGTGAATATGTAAAGGAAGCGATCTTCCATGTTGAGCCAAATGAGTCTTATACTGTAGAATACCGCATTGAAGTGCCAGAGGATATTCCGGGCGGTTCACAGTATGCGGTGATTTGGGCGCAAATTATGAACGACGGTACTGGTGGCGGTATTGAAACCGTAGGTCAGATTGGTGCAGTTTTGACTGGTCGCTCAACTGAAGATTCGCGTGAGACCGCCGAAATTACTGAGTATGATTTTACTAAATTCACCTTTGACGGACCTTTGCATGCTAGTGCCACGGTGAAGAATACTGGTAACGTTGATTTTGCCGCTAAGTACTACTATACCGCCAAGACCATCTTTGGTAAGGAACTGTACAAGAAAGAAGACTTTATTGCTGCTTACCCAGATACGACTTATCATATTAATCTTGACTGGGAAGAGACACCATTCTTAGGAATCTTCCAGGTGGAATGGAAAGTAGTAGCTGCCGATCAAACCAAAACCGAGACTGCGGTGGTAATGATTATGCCGGTAATTGTGATAATTGTAGTGATTTTATTGTTGACAGTCATAATTATCTGGATTATAATCATAAGTAGAAAGCGCAAAGAGCGCAAAGCTCGTAAGCTCGTCTAAGTCGCGATAAGATTAGCTTACTAGCCGTCGTAATATTGTATTGCGAGTACAGTATTCTGCGAGACGACAGCTCTGGTGAATTCAAAACAAAAACTAAAAAGAAAGTGTGTAGAGTATGCAAAGACGAAAAAAGCAACTTTTAGGGCTGGTTGGCTTAGCGCTTGTGGCGATTGTCACTGCAATCGCCTGCGCTTTGCCAACGCCGGATGCTTCGGCGCAAGAAGCCAGTGTGCCGGTGAAGGTGCGAGTGTCGACTGAAGGTGAAGTTACCTCAATCAACATTCTGAGCTTGAAAGACAAAAGCACCGTGGTTGACAAAATCTTTGAGGTTGTCATTGAGTATTTCAATGCTGATACAGTCGAAGTTGTATTAACCAACAAAGAAAATGGCAATACTTATACGGTCCCGACTGACCACTGTCCGTCTGCCGACTGGAATGGTGCAACCTGTACCTTAGAGTTTAATCTAGCCGAAACTGGTTTATGGGTAACGCGTTCGCGTGCGGCAATTCTTGGAACTGGGATTGATAACCCGAGCGGCGTGAACTTTATGGCTACGGCAATTGCACATAACGCCAGTACTTCCGCAACGAGCGATGATCATGTAGAATTTATGTATCGTGCCGCCTATCTGGAGTTTAACAATGAGTATGACGGTAATGGCGATCCGATTGTTTATGCTGTGCTTGGTGCGGATGCCAAGGCAATCCAAATTACCGCTGGGATTGGCGATAAAACAGTCTTACCGCAACCGCTAACGCTGACTGATGGCGAAGATCTAGGTAATGGGCGCTATAAATTTGTTCTGCCATTCAAGGATAATAAGGTGACGACGGGAACTTACACTGTAGCCTTAACTTCTTGGAACGATACTAATATTGACAGTGAAAGCACCTTGATCAATTCGATAGCTACCGTGAGCGTGCCATACAAAACCGGTGGTGGTAAACCGCCTGTCGGCCCAACTGACCCGGATAACCCCGATGAGCCAGATAATCCTGATCAACCAGGGAATCCTGACGAGCCAGAAGTCCCAGGTACTGGTGTGCGTCTGTTCGGAGGCATGAATATTTCCAGCGCCGACTATATCATTACTGGCCTGGTAGCCTTCGGCATGGTAACGATGTTTGCAGTCTTCCTGATTGTACGTCGCAGCAAGCGCCAATAAATCTTACCTGAGCGTCAATAAACCCTTGATTGTACGCTACGGCCAATGCCAATAAGCCGGCAGGCTGCGTAAGAGACAGAGCTTTAAAAGACTTAAAACTGCTAGTGTATTAGTTTCGGGGTGCGCGTGACCTTACGCCCCGAAGCTGAACCACACATATGATATATAGTATATGTGTAGTTCGTTGATACGCTGGCAGTTTTTTGTTGGCCTTTGTCGCTTTCCAGGTCTGATATGTTTTTGGCGTCGCGTGGGATATGAGGTATTATACGCAAACGCAGTATTTTGCCTCTTCACAATCAGGGTGAGCTGTGCTATAATAATGACAAGCCGGGCGGTTAGCTCAGTTGGCTAGAGCGCGTCTTTGACGTAGACGAGGTCAGAGGTTCGACTCCTCTATCGCCCACCATTCCGACTTTTGATTATGATTAAAGAAGTTTACGGCCGCTAGGGGCTGTTTTTTGTACGCGGTTTTTGGTCTTTTGGAGGTTTTAAAAGTTCCCAGAGACAAATTTTGCTAGTTGCTGGGAGTTGATTTCGAGATATAAAACCGCCGCATTTTATAATTCTTATGGTATAATGGATAAAACAGGAGAAGCAAATGCGTGTAGATGATCAATTTATGACAGAAGTAGGACTGGGCGAGATGCCATTGGCTGAAAAGGAGGCTTTTATGCAGCACGCAGAGGAAGAGTTGGAAATCCGCGTAGGACAGGGCGTCGGCGCGTATTTGACGGATGCCTTGATGGATGAGTTTGACCAGCTAACAGATTTAGATCAAGCGGCGGCCTGGCTAGAGCAACATGTCCCAAATTATCGCGAAATTACTGAGCAGATTTACCAGAATTTTAAACAAGAAATCCTCGCTGAACGCCAGGGAATTTTGGGTTAGATTTACCAGAATACGTCCAAAAAGCCTCGCGGTTTTTAAGGTCTTTATATGGTTTTGGTGTGACGCAATTTACCTGCGACGTTTACCGTAACCGTTAATAAAAGCTTGCGCAGTCATCGGTTTTTTGCCTTCGGGCTGCAGCTCATCAATCGCCACGAAATTACGGTCAGCGCATTTGATCATCAATGGCGAAGCCAGGCTATCAATAATTGAGGGGTCGCAGACAATCACAGTGGCATCAACTAGGTGCGCTTTTAAGATAATGCAAGTTTTACCATAAAAATTATACTTCGGCTTCGGAAAACCCTGATAGGCTACAATCTGGCGCAAAATCTCTGCTGCTGAGTACTGATCGGGCTGCAACATTGATAGATCTTTGGTCAATTTCGTGGTATAGCTCGTACCTTCGTCGGGTTGTGCGGTTGGAGTTAAAGCGCGGATCTCGGACAGATGTTGAGCAATCCAATTAGCGCCGGCAGTCGCCAAAGCACGATAGATTTCCAACTTATCAAGCGGCAAATCAGATAAGGTGGCTTGATAATAGATCGGACCGGCATCCATTTTTTTTGCCAGTTTCATAATGGAATAGCTAAAATCTTGGTCGCCCGCCAGAATCGCCGATTCAATTGGTGAAGGTCCGCGATATTGAGGCAGCAGAGAAGGATGCAAATTGAGAATGCCCTCAGGCTCAAATAATTTAAGCATGTCAGATTTAATTAATACACCAAAGGATGCTAGCACTCCATAAGCCTCGGGATGAGCTTTTTTTAACTCAACCACTTTGGCGAGATCGGCGGCAGTGCGAGCATGAAAAATAATTTCTACTTTGTCTTGCAAGGCTGCTAGCGCATAATTCGCCAGTGGCCCGTTGCCAAAGAAAATTACCTGTGGTAAGTTATTTGTTGCCAAGCCACTTGCCGAGGAATCGGCTTTCGGTTGGTTATGCTTTGATGAGTTGACTGGAGTGGTATTACTCATCGGGGAACAGATCTGTGTTATTTTTAATCTCGGTCTCATAATCTTCCACCGGCGTCAAATCACCTTGGTCGGTCATACGGTAAAACGCCTTGGCGTCATCGCGGATATGGTCAATAAAGAGAATTCCATCCAGATGATCGATTTCATGAAGCAAAGTGCGAGCTAAATAGCCACTAGCCTTAATGCGTACTTCGGTGCCATCTTCCAGGAGCGCCTTCACCTTGACTTTGCGCGGTCGCCCCACCATGCCGTAAATCTCTGGCACCGATAAGCAACCTTCTTGCTCGTACTCAAGTTTACCCTCGGTGCGAATTACCTCAGGATTGATCAAGGCGGTAAAATGATTATTCTGTTTGTCGTCCAGATCGTCGCGCACAATAATAATGCGCTGGTTTTCGCCCATCTGCGGAGCTGCCATGGCGGCGGAAAGCTCGTAGGGGTGCTGTGCCTCCCAAGCCAAGGAAGCCGCTACCATATCCGCGATAATTTCGTGGGTCTCGTCGGTAATTTCGCGCACGCGCGCAGATTTTTGTCGCAAACGCGGATCAGGAGTGGTAATTAATTTCCTCATATCTATATTATAGCATACTTTATGGGAGATTTAAAGTAATGATGATATTTTGGACGCGCAACCAGGGGTATCAAAAATGCGGGTTTTGAGTGAGCGATTAAAGTAGTGACGGTGGGTCCAGCACCAGTGAATATTGCGAATTGCCCGCGTAAGGTGTTAAAGCCTTACGTAACTGTTCGCGCGAGGTGGCTTTGATGATAATTTGCCAAGTAAAGCCACGCCCAGTGCGCTCGTGGAAGGCAGGTGCCGGCGGGGAAACGGTTATGCTTGAAAGCTTTGCTAGTTCCGTATATGCTTGTCGGACTTTGGCCAGCGTGGTACGCTCGGTTTTGTAGGTGATGCTGAGCCGCGCGAGATAAGTATAAGGCGGCATCTGCTGCTCACGGCGATGCCGAAGTAGATACTCTGCAAATGCTTCATAATCAGCATGCAGAGCGGTTTGGATTACCGGGTGATCAGGCTGATAAGATTGAATAATTACCTCGGCCTTGTCGAGATGTCCGCGCCCTACGCGTCCAATCACCTGAGTAAGTAGTTCAAAAGTACGCTCCTCGGCCGCGAAATCTGGCAGCGCTAATCCCGCATCTGCTTGAACGACTCCTACGGTAGCTAGGTGCGGTAAGTCCAGCCCGCGCGCCAACGTCTGCGTACCAATTAAAATATCAATATCGCCAGATTTCACGTCGTCATAGAGGCTAGCTAAATCTTCATCCTTTTTATTGTCGCCATCAAAGCGGGCAATTTTGGCCTGCGGAAACAGCTGTGCCAGCTCAGCCTCCAGTAATTTGGTACCAAAACCTTTATGGATAATTCCAACATGCTGGCAATTTGGGCAACTCGACGGCACCTTTTCGCTATGCCCGCAAATATGGCAATTGAGAGTGTAAGCATCAGTGTGCAATGTCATTGGCAAAAAACACTCTGGACACAACGCCTGCCAACCGCAATTTTCACAAATTGTCAGCGGTGCTGATCCCCTACGATTATGAAAAATTAGAGTTTGGTGTTTAGCCTGGATATTGTTTTCGACGGCTGTCAATAGGGCATTAGAAAAGTACCGATTCTTGAGGAAATTTTCGCGCTGTTTGAGATCAACTACGGTAATTTTGGCATCGGTGGCGGTAGCTTTAGCTTTTTGCTGGAGCGTGACAAGTGATTTTTTGGAGGTGGCGAGATGATAATCGACAATATTTGGCGTGGCGGTGCCCAGAACGCAGGGGATTTCGTGCTCGGCAGCGATAAAACTAGCCAGTCGGAGGGCGGAATACCGAGGTGGATTCTCCTGGTAGTAAGCACTCTCATGCGCCTCATCGATCAAAATAAGTCCGAGATTATGGAGCGGTGCCAGCAGTGCGGAACGCGGGCCGATGACGATTTTGGCCGAAGGGTGTGTATTTTGGATCCTATCTGCTGGTATAGCTTGGGCTGGCCTGTCTTGCATCGTGCTTGTTTGTGCGGCTTGGGTTTGCGTAATCAGATCGAGCCAAGTTTTACGTCGCTCGGTCATAGTTTGGTGCGAGTGGATTAGCGTGACCTGCTCGCCAAAAGTTTGCTCAAAAATCTGCACTAATTGGCTAGTCAGGGCGATTTCCGGCACGAGCAGGATAACAGAGTTGTCTTTTTGGAGGGTTTCGGCCGCTAGTTGCAGGTAAATATTGGTCTTGCCGCTGCCGGTGACGCCGCGCAACAAGCGTGTATTGCTAGAAATTTGCTCCAGTTCCGCTAAAGCTTGTCGTTGGGCAGCGTTTAGAGGAATTTGGGGTGTTAAGGCTGGTGGTTGTACGGCGGAATCCGCTGGTGCTTGTGCGTTCTGTCTCGTTAATGCTTGTTCGCTCGATTCTGTTAATGCTTGGGTAGTATAATCCGTTTGCGCTTGAGCAACGTCTGCTAGTGTGCCAGAAGCTTTACCAGGCTTGCGTAGAGGCTCTATGGAGGCTGTTTCAAGCATAAGTGCGGTAGTATCGCACTTTTGATTAGAATGGCCTTCTGCGGCTCCTAAATAGCCTTTAAGGGCATTTCTGCTGGCTAGACCAGCCGGAATTACGAGGTCTGCTACTAGTGGAACAGGGGTGAGGTAATATTGTGAAAGCCAGAAGATTGTTTTTAGAAGGTGGCGAGGTAGCGGAAAAGGGCAGATTAGCCGCTCAATCGGCTTGGTAGGGAAATTGACTGCTTTGACCTTGCGATAAACAATAGCGAGGGCTTTTTTACGACCTAGTGGCACAAGTACGACTTGCCCGGGTTCTAAAAGCGCATCCGATGAATACGTCAGCACACCTCCGCCGCTGCGGAACACTTCCGTGGGTATTACCTCATAGTACATAGGGATATTATAGCACGAATAGAGGAGTTTAGGCGCGCGGAAAGAGGAGTTATTGTCTATAAGTGAATAGAGGCGGTTCGTTAATATTTGTTCGGTTATTATGACATAGCGCGCTATAAAAATCTAGGCTTGATAGCTCTCATGGTAGTGTGATAAAATAAAAGTGCTGAATCAAATTAGTTAAAATAAATGCAAGTTATGGTGAGTTTTTAACATGCAAACACATCCAATGGTTGATAGTAACGGCATCGTAAGTCGATTTCAACGATTGTGACGTGTTTCATGTTATAACTTGCGAGATTGATTTGGTTCAGCACCCTTACGGTGCCGTTTTTGTATTTTGGGGTTGTTTATTTTCATCTCTGTTACTTATGAAATGCAAAGGCGTCGCCCGATGTATATATACTAAATCCTTGGGTTAAAATTACGCAAAGTTTTAGCCCGCAAACCCACAAAAGGAGGGCGCAAAGATGCAACGCAAAAGACATATTAACTTTAAGGGTCTT
>CAZWCY010000024.1:0-12816 GCA_964633035.1 uncultured Candidatus Saccharibacteria bacterium
GACGACCTTCTGGACCACAATCAGACGCTCTAACCATCTGAGCTAATCCCACCAAACCCAGATTCATTATAGCACTTTTTTGCCGTAAAGGGAAGAGGGGAATATCTTGATTTTTGCCTTGACAGCACTGAGCGCTGGCCTAGCCGGTTAAGGGGAAGAGGGAAAACTAGGCTTGACGATGCCGCAGCGCGAGGAAGCAGAGAATTGCTAATAAAAAGCTAAAAATCCAGATCTTCCGGCTTGACGCCGCTCGTCGCGCCATGGTAAGATAAATAAGTCACTTTTGGCTAAAACACAAAATTTAAACAAAAAGGTGGTTTAGCGTGTGGGTACTTTAGAAAGGGGAATAACAGCGATGGTCTTCTGGGGAGAACGGAATCCGCAAGCGGTGCAACGACGACGAGCCTGGTATTATTTCATGTCGCATTATCGCGAAAAACTGGCTGCCAGCACCGGTATGGGCTATATTTGGCAGATATTGGCGGCGATTATTTTTGCGGGCTTCTTGGCTGGCAACGTCATTGCGGCGTTTTTTGATGCAGCGATTGGTGGTGTTGTGGCAGGAATGTTGATGATGTTGGTCGCTTTTTCCTGGATGATTCATGCGATTAACTGCGCCGTCAAACTAGCCATGGAGGCCAGCGCTTTTGCCGAAAAAGCCATTAAAGTTACGACAAGTCAAGCCGAAATTGAACGATTTTTCGATGAAACCTACCCGTGGCTGTTCCGCTAGGGCATTTTGCGCACCTTTAAGTCGTTTTGCGCTTGATTTGCATCGAGCCAAGTGCTATGTTGGGTACTTCGTCCATCCCCAAGCCGTCCTCTTCGGAGGGCGGTTTTTCTGGAATATTTTTGAAAGTAAGTAAAAAGTACGTTAAAATGCTTGACAAAAATAAGCATGTGTGCTACAATGGGGGTAGTGGGAGATTTCTAACCCCAAGCACACAAATATTTTTGGAAAGGAATAGTGATTCAGTATGGGATTTTTTAGCAAATTGATTGACCGTGAATCCGACCCCGAGCATGATGACCACCTGTTTGACGATCCGGCCGATGTGAGCGGCACCCCTGGTGCTACTCCGGCCGCCCCTCCGCTGCCGCCCCAGCCGAATGCTTCAACTGAGGAAGCTCCTGCGACTCCGGCCAAGCCGGTGGCGTACTCCGACATGGGGTTGCGCTACGTGGTGGGCGTTCCCGGCAAGGAAGAGATCGTGCCCATCGGGTACTACGAGTACCAGTTGAGGCTGCAGTTTGGGGAACTTCCCGGCATCACCGCGGATGAGCTGATCCGGACTCAGTATCACAACGGAACTCTCCGGGTGGAGCTGTTCTACCTAGACGAGAAGGGCAAGCCGGTGAAGCGGGTGGAAAATGAGGAGTTGCGCGACCTGTACCTGCAGGACTATGATCAGCAGAAGGACCCGCCTGCTCCGGCACCTCAGCCTGAGCCCCAGCCCCAGTCTCAGCCTCAGCCTGCTCCGGCGGTGCCCCAGATTGGAGCCAGCGAGTTGTTGGCGGCAATTAACGCTCTGTCCGATGCGGACAGGCAGGCGGTGACCGGGTTGCTGTTCGGCAGCAACACGCCCCCTGCTCCGCCCTTGCCGCCCCAGCCGAGTGCCGAGTAATTTCACTGCTATCCTGCAATAAGTTCCTAGCCAAAGCCGAGCTACTAGACTAGCTCACCTAAGCCGCTCCATTGGAGCGGCTTTCTCATGCCTAAGAGTGTTTGCCGAGATGATGACGGCTATGTACGGGGTGGTAACCTCACGATATGCCAGGACGATGACAGCTGCGTGCAGTGCAACGATCTTATAATATTATAACATTAAACATAAGCATAAAGATGGAGTGTTGTCAAAACAACATGAGAATAAACATAAGAGGTAAAGATGGTCAGAATCGTAGTAGGAAATGACATTTTCTACCTCTGTAATAATCTGTTTATGCTAAACTCTTTACTTTTTATGTCTAAAATGGATAAAAAGTATTGACTTTTTGCAAAATGTGTGCTACAATGGAATCAGTCTGGAGGACTGTGGGAGCAGCCCGGCCAGAGGTCCATTTACAGCCGAATCATCTCAGATACAATAATTATGTATCTGGTTTATATATAAGTCATAAGGTAGAGCCAATACGGGTTCTGGCTGTGGCATCCGAGTCCCTAGTTAACTACGAGAATGGGGCTTGGTACCCCCTGTTTTCGTGGATGATATAGTTCCAAATGAATATATAAAATCCGATAATAGGAGGTATGTAAAAATGTTGCAGTTTCTTCAGATGCACTGGACGACAGTGCTCTGCGGCGTTGGAGCCGCAATGTTCGCCCTGCTGGCGCTGATCTTCGGCCTGAAGGCCTACAATGGCCATAAAAGAGGCCGTTCCCGGAAGGTGGTTTCCCGCCGGGTCGCTACCGCGTTCATTTGCGCGGCCTTAATGATGTGCTGCCTGGTGGGCTGCACTGTAAAGGGCGACACGTCTGGTGACGGTGTGAGTAATCCCGGTGATACTTCGCAGGGAGAAACTCCGCCCGCCGATCCGCCCGAGACTCCGCCCGTTGAACCCCTGCCCGATGTCAATCTGACCAAAAATCAGATTGCTGCATTCCTTGAGGATTACAGCCTGGAATTTGACGACAGTTCGCTGACGTCGCACGCGCAGGCGCGTATTGAAGCCTGGAAAAAGTTTGGATCGAGCATGACCGATGGCCTGAGTTTCCCCTACAATGAGGAAATCTTTGGCGAGGTCTATGACCCCGATCTGCAGAAGCTGATGGACAACATCAAGAAGCTGTCCGACGCAAATCAGCTGGCGCTGTTTAAGACTCTGCGGCACGAAATCTACCAAGATATCGTGAGCAATCCGGTAATCGGGATCGCCTGGTTGGAGTTGTTCAGCCAGAACGACCTGATCATGGAGAACAACAGTTACTGGATTACCCCCAATCTGGAGGTAATCGATCAGTTGTACGCGGGCACCTACAAAGCGCCTAAGGCATCTGATCCGGACTTTGCCGAAAGGACGAAAGTTGAGCTGAACAACTTACCCCAGCCGACTGACGTCACGTGTAGAGGCCTCGATTATCTGCTCGTCTATAATGGCGGGCATATCGAAGTCCGGCAGACTTGGGCGCGGTTGGCCGCAAGGATCTGCGCTGTCTTGGATTGCTTTGATATCCAGGGTATAACTCAGCGCGAATCCAGCATCCATTGGCACCTGTTGCCGACGGCAGAAGATTCCATGGTTCGTCCCACGAAGGCAACCTACAAGGAGTCTGAGCCGGCCATTAAGCTGGTGTATGTCCAGAAGGATAGCAAAGAAGCTATCACCTACGGCAGCAACCTGCTGGATCGTCGGCCGATGGAGTATCAGCCGAACGTGAAGGAGCCTACCAAGACTCCTGATCCTGGTAAGGGTAGTCCTGAGGATCCCGGTGAGCCTGAGAAGCCGCCGGTTACTCCGAAGTCGGAGTACGGAACGTTGACTATCCGGTATGTGGATGACACGACCGGGCAGCTGCTGACTGGCACTTCCCCCAACCCCTACACGCAGAGCGTGAAAGTAGGCGGGAGGTATTCGCAAAAGTCCCCGGTGATCACCGGGTATACCCTGAAGGATCAGAGTCTTTCTACGGTGAGCAGTAACCGTTTCGGCACGATGACCAAATCGGGCGTGACGGTGACAGTACCGTACGTGCCGGCGCAGGCGACGACCCATAAGGTGACCGTTAAGTACCTGTACGAGGATGGCACCAATGTATACGACCCCAAGTCGTATAACCTGGAGAAGGACAAAGCGATTGATGAATACGCCAAGCCTTGCCCCAGGAATTACTGGGTCAGTCCCGAGGAGTGGCATGGCAAGATGGGCGACAAGGATGTCGAGATCATCTTCACATACCACTATCTGTACTTGCCCAATTGGAAGGATACCAGCAAGGATCCGGTCAATCAGGGCAACGCCGATGTCGGTGGAGGGCCGAATTTGCCCACTGATGGAACTGGTAATTACCAGCCCACAGAGCCGCCGCGGACGGATTATCCCGAGCAGGGTAGTGGCACTACCAGCAAGCCGGGGAGCAGCCGGCCGGATTACGATCCCAACACTGGGAACTCCAATGTGCCGCTGACGCCTAATGACAAGCATGAAAGCTCTGGTCAGGGCGGCGATGCGCTCGATCACGAGATCAAGGACGCCAATGGTGGCCATACCGATAACGGCACGCCTCCGGATAAGAATCCCATCGACGTGACGCATGGCACGACGGTGACCGATCCTGGTACGTCGTCCAGCGGCGGAACGTCCAGTTCTGGCGGTACCACTTCGGGTGGTAGCTCCAGTGGTGGCACCACCACCAATACTTCGACTGAACCTGTAAATCAGGGTTCGATTGCTGAGCCGGACTAATCATGGATTAGTTTCGGGCACGAAAGGTGGTGACCTATTGAATTTCCGGTCTTGAAAGGCCGGTGACTTATATATAGCGATATCCCTTTGTGGGGATTGTACCTTACCCACCCAGTCCTCGGGGCTTCGGCCCCGGGGACTTCTAATGAAATTGTGTTTGAGATGATTCGGTTGTGGGATTTGATGGAGTTTAACAATTTGGACCAGAAATATTAACTTAACTAACTACATTAATTAATAATCTTTTGAGAGGAGATTATAATGAATAAAGCAGTTAAAAGTACATTTGCAGTCGCTGCGGCGATGGCAAGTGTCGTTGCTTCTCCTGCGCTCGTATCAGCGTGGGGTGACAACGGCGGTGGCCGTGCTTCGTACACGGTTAACCAGATCAATAGTGGCGTTTTGGGCAATCGCATTGTCTTTAACTCCATCAGCAACAGCACCATTGGCGATGAGAAAAACTTCGTTGGTGCTCGCGAAAACACTGGCAAGAATGCCGGTGCTGCGAACGTATGGAACGGTAATGACATTACTGTCGAAGATGGTAAGGAATACATTGTCCGTCTCTACGTCCACAATAACAGTCCTAAAGGTACCTCTGCGGTTTCCCGCAATACCCGGGTAGCTTTCAATATCCCAACTACTGCAGCTAAGCAAGTTCAGGTTAATGGTTACATTTTCTCTGATAATGCTACTCCATCTGAGTACTGGGATTATGTCAACTTCAACAGCAACCAAGCTTTCCACCTCGAGTATGTCTACGGCTCAGCTTTGCTTGAGAACAACGGCATCGGTGCGAATGGCGGTTACAAGTTGGGTGACGAAATCGTGACCAAGGCTGCATCTCAAAACGGTGTACAAATTGGTTATGACAAGATTGATGGTAATATCCCTGGTTGTTACGAATATGCTAGCTACGTGACTATTCGCGTAAAGGCTGTATTCGACACCGATTATATTATCGAACAAAAGGTTCGCAAGGCTGGTACTTCGACTTGGAGCTACACCCTTGAGGACGCTAAAGTTGGTGACAAGGTTGAATATCAAATTCAATACAAGAACACCAGCAAAGATAACCAAACTCATACTGATGTGATGATTAAGGATATCCTTCCTCAGAATATGAAGTATGTCGCTGGTTCTACTAAGCTTTACAACTCGAACCATCCAAATGGTGCGACTGTAAATCAAGACACTATCGTAACTACCGGTATCAACATCGGTAGCTATGCTAAGGATTCAAATGCTTATGTTCGTTTTACGGCTGAAGTCGTAGATAAGAACTTGGCAAATGGTTCAAACACGCTCGTAAACTGGGCGCAAGGCGGTGTCGGTCAGAAGACAATTCAGGATTACACTTCTGTAGTTTTGAACAAAGTCGCTGATACTCCAAACAATCTCCCAAACACTGGTCCAGAAGCTCTCGCTGGTGGCATCATTGCCGCTGGTTCAGTTGCAACTGCTGCTGGCTACTACATTGTTAGCCGTCGCAGCATGCGCTAAGAGATAGATGCGTGGTCTAGCCTAGCCCACCCGAGCTAGCGACCAGTATCGGTCTTTGAGTTGATCGCTCCATGAGTACTAAAGAACCCCTCGATAAGAGGGGTTCTTTAGGGTTTAAGCGGATGTTTGTTTGGTTGATTTTGAGATTTTTTGATGCTGGTGCTTGCGTGATGGCGAGCTGTTTTAATGTGATCGTGAAGTTTGCTCGACATTTGTAGTGGTAAACGGAGTGCAGTTGCCATGCCCAGAACAAGAAAATGGCCACCCTTTTAAGGCGGGTGGCCAAAGACTTTTGGGGTGACTAGGCGGAACTAACTGGGATTCCGTATCTAATCAAAACGAGGAGGCAAGCGCGAGTTTGCGCTGGATCGACTAAGGTGCGACCCTTGAAAAATTCCTAAACTCGAGGTGATGCACCTGATAGCAAACTAACGCGATACGCAAGTAGGGCACGAGGTGGAGGAGTTAGCGAGGTTGCCGTGGGCCTATCAAGGCACCTAGAGTACCGCTGCACTTTGATGCCTATGCGGATTTGCCATGCATATGCTTAGTACAGCCTCATCGTGCCGCGCCCCTGACAGTAGTCGCACCAGAGACCGTTAATGGTCTTTTTGCCCTTGCAGACGGGGCAGATGTCACTAACGCACTGCAAAGGGGAAGTAGGAACTGGCGGGATGCGTCGGCCGAGTTGGGGCGGGGGTGTGGTCTTTTTGGCTTCTTTACAACAATTATCAGCCGCACGCCTAGTCCAGTACCACTCGCGGCAGATATAGCACTGGTTCATCTTGAAGCGGTCAAGAGGATGTTCACGCCTTTGTCGGATTTGTGGGGGCTGCGCAGCAGAGCTGCTAGCGGTTGCGGCTGCTGTCGTAGGATTGGATGGAAGATAAGGAATAATAGAAGAAGGAAGAGGAGGAAGTTCGGTATTATTAACCTCAGTTTGCATAGATTCAACGGCATAAGTGGCATAGTCAGTGAGGAGCTGGTTGATTTCCTCCTTGGTCTTGCCGGCGACTTTGGCGTTTTTAGTAATTTGGTAGATTTTAACCCAGTGCTCATAACGAAAAATTCTGGGTGTAAGAGGTATTGGAACGCGATTTTCGTACCGCATGGCTTGATATTCCATAGCGCAGTTTTCGCAATAGGCTTTTTCGCCGCTGCTCTCACCACAAATAGGGCAGGTCGAGAAGTAGCCAATCGGCTTAGACCAACTATTTGAGGCGGCAGGAATATCACAAATTGACAAATATGGAGAGGGAGCAGAATCATTTGGATTGCAGGCATGGTAGGCGTAATTGAAAATCTCTACGTTGATTTCGTGCTGAGTTTTACCGGCCGCTTGGGCATTTTTGGTGATCCGTAGTATATCGATCCAGTTTTTGGCGTGGATAGTATCGCGAGTAAAAGGCTCAGGAAGATCATAACTAGATTTAAAGTTTTGATACAGGCGATAACAATACCAGCAGATCCCGTCGGCGTTCACTGTAGAATCGCAAATCGGGCAGATTGAATGCGGTTCACGATGCTGGTAAAAACCGGCATCGCTGACGTCTGGAATAGGATAGTGAGTCATGTAAATACCACCTTTCATATTATAATCTTGAGGAATTAGAAAAATACTGAAACTTTTGTTGTATGGTTTGGGATTCTCTGAAATTTTACCTCCTAATTTTTAATGTACCGCGAACTTTACCTAGCTAGAAGCCAAAAGCAAGTGCGAGACCGACGGCCTCGCACTCACGTTCGTTACCTATATTCTATACCATGCTGCTAGTTTTTGCAAGCATGAGGGAAATGTAGGAATTAACTTGATTAACTCTCGCTCTGACCAGAACGGCCGTTATTTGGACGATTTTGATTAGCTTGACGACGTAATTCATCAATGCTAGCGCTACCACTGGCAGTAATAATTGGATTAGCAGTAGAATTCTGTGAACCTGCCGTGCGGATTGGCACTGGGCCAGAATCTGCTTGGCCTTGCGTATTAAGGCGTCCGCTCCATTCGATAGTCGGCTGTTTGGCGGCAGCCAGAATACTATTAAGGGCAGCGGCGTGTTCAGCATCCCGTACACCGCCATCCACTTTGAAAGCCTCCCGAGCGAGCTCAACGAGATGATTCCTGTCTTCTCCGGTGAGAGTGTCTTGCCCGATATCAGTGGCAAGCCTATTAAGGGCCTTTACATCGGTGCTTTGGATTGTACTGGCGGTATTGCCATTGATAATCATCTTGCGTAACTGTTCGGCAACCTTCGGCTGAGTACTGAGACTCTCTTTACCGTAAGCACTGCCGGCCAACGCAGTAATAGCGGCTTTTTGTTTAGCTTGTGACTGCGTGATTTTGTCTGGAGCAGTGTTATTGATATCGGTAATGGTACGATTGATGCTTTGGAGTGCACCTTCATCGGCGCCAACAAGGCTGCCTTCATCATAGCCATCAAGACCACCTTGCTCGTACGCTCCAATCCCGTACCCAGAGGGTGTATCTTGCGACCCTTGCGGAAGCACGGAGCCGCCGTCGCCGAGCGCAGTAATGCCACTTTGACCGAAAAGTTTGCTGAAGTCGCCTTTGTTGAAATCTTGCTCCATCGACCAAGTGCTGCGGTTTTTGGCCTTGATAGTACCCTGATGTTGATCGGATAGCAGGTGCTCAGATGCCTGCGTAAGTGCAAATTTGGACTTATCCACGCTCTGGTCTGTGGTAGAGTAATCCGGCTGGTAAGTTAAGGCGTGTTCAAGCTGTTTAGATTTCATCATTGTGCGTCCAGCATCAGAAGCCATGAGCATATCTTGCAACGCACGAACTCTAGTGAGTGCGGAACGACTGGTAGGGTTCTCCTGGAGTTCATTCAAGCGGTTTAGATATTCTGCGCCAAGAGCGTTTATATCATTTGCACGAATCCGAGTCCTCTTACCGGTACTATCTGTAACGACATTGCCTTCCTTGTCGGTTACGTAGGCAGTACCGCTTTCGTAACTGGCGCGTGCGTTCTTAGTCTCAGCCATCGTAGCTTCCTGAGCGGCCGCACTCATCATATTAGCATAACTCTCGGTGCCACGACCAATTGGGCCAGCTCCAGTTTGAGAATAAGCTCTGGCATCTTCAGATAGGAGACGTCTAGCGGCGGCATCATGGGTGGCATGGCGACGATAAAGACCTCTGTATTTGCGACTATTGCGGATTTTCTCAAGTTCCTCGCCAGTCTTGCCGGCTTCAAGACGTTCAATTCTCTTGCCGAGCTTATTAGCAGTTCTCGTATCGTAATCAAGTTGATTTTGGCGTTGAATATTACGTCCCATTTCGGAATTGCGAATTGTACGTGTCGCTCCGCCACCAATGCCTTTACCAAAGTTAGATATTTTCATACCTAAATTACCCATCAAGGCCATGGAACTTCTAAGAATACTAGGAATCATGAAGAATGGTACTACGCAAAGTAGCATGGCCGCTAAAGTATAGAAGAATCCACCATCAGTTGCCAGTAGTAGAGAAGCCGCATATTGGCCGCCGCCCATGAGTAAGCCGCAGATAGGATATACGATCAGTAATGCCGTAAACATCTTTTTCCATTTATCAAAGAACGATTTAGTATTTGGTAGAGCGTAACAAACAATGGCAACAGGAGCAATAACTACTAATAGAATAACACCGGCTTGGCGTACTGATAAGATGATAAAGAAGAAAATAATGCTGATTATGCAACCAATGAGGGTAAGCAAGAAAGGAAATATCCACAAATCTAACGTGAGCACGGCTGCTCCTGCAGCGACAATTGCACCGCCACTTGTCACAATTGATAGGAAGCCTTCTGTAATTGATGCTAAATCAAAATTATAAGACCCTTCTCCAGTAGCGGATGGTACGGTAACGGTTCCTGCTAGCCAAGAGAATAATTCATTCAGGCTATTGCCAATTATGTTTGAAATATCAACTGCAAGTTGGCAAATAATGTAGGAAATGTTCACTAAAATTGCTACCATGATTAAACGTGGCAAAATCTTTTTAACATTATAATTAGTGAGTCCAATACCGGTAATTTGTGCTAAGATAACGATAAGGAATAGAATTACAAAAATTATATTGGCGAAATTTCGAAAAGTAGACCAACCTTGATAAACTCCGCCATTGCTAGCCATAATTTCGTTCGCGTCGACTACTAAAAACGGTTCCACGATTTGATTGTATAAGAAAGTAGTTGCTCCACCGAGCATTTCTGTAACCGGGCACATCAACCAGCCTAAAGCACCAGTGGACTTGAAACAAGAAGGAGCGTCACCTTCAGTTTCATCAGAAGAACTGTTGCCTGGATTTGTAATTTGACCGGTATCTAAGTCGTCAGACGAATTGACTTCGTCGACATTCACGTTAGCTAGATTATTTGCATTATTCATCCAATCTAATACGCCCTGCATGGATATTGTTGTAATATTGACAGCTCCATCACTATATCCTTGAGTATAGACAATAACCGTACTGGGGTCAGTACCATTAAAATTGACATAGCATTGTTTTGCAGTACCGGTATCATCTAGTAGCTTTACCGGGGTTAAGTTGCTGGTGCTGCTAGGATTACACGTCAGCGCATTCATACTTCCACCATATCTCTCGGCGGTTTTCGATAGATAATATGAGTATAAATTATAGTATTCGGTAGGTGAAAATCGTAAGTCTCCCGATCCATTGCCACTGCTTCCAGACATCATAAAATATGGAGAAACTTCATACACGGATGATCTAGCAGTACTATCAAGTTTTTCGTAACCAGTAGCAGTAGTGCTATCCACGATGTTATTCTCGCCCATACCAAATGAGAAAACTATATCTCTAGATCTGTTAGAATTGTTTCCGCCGCCAACCTCGCAGTGATAGGCAACACTACGATTTGCGAGTTTTCTCTGGATATCATTATATAGCTCATTAGGATTTGCTTTAAGGGGAAAAGTTTCTTCGATAGATGAATACCCCTGTTTTAGATAACATCCAGTTGGGCTGGCGACTGAAATGACTATCTCATCAGTTTTATTATTATAGTTATTCCAGGAAATCTTTATATCTTTGAATAAATTTTTCGTCCACCCTCCCCCACCGTAATGTGTCCCGCCTTCTGGAAGCGGAGAAACTGTGATGTCTGCTGAGTCAGTAGTACTTTCAGTGGTGGAGGAATGATCGTTGAATACTCCATAATTTTCGGTGACTGTTTTAGTGGCTTTAATTTGAAATGAACCGCTAAAACTAGTTGTGTTCTCGAGTTTTTTATACTTGAGGACATCCGTCATTAATTGTTCTGATGCGGTTTTGTTATCCCATGTGACATTCTTGTATGAACCTAGTACGCCACTAGAAAGATTGCCGGTTAGGCCGGATTTACCTGTGGCGACACCTAAACAGCTCAACGATTCGACGCCAGACAGTCCATAAGATGGCATATACATAGTGCCACTATTCTTAAAAACGCTATTCAAGACTTTACCGCTACCACTAATCTTGGTGATGCTGGATTCAGTGTTACTAGATTTTAGACACTGGTAGTATTGAGTATACATCCATTTATTCTGTATGGTGGAATAATCAACGGCATACGTATTTTGTGATAACAAAGCATGACTAAGCGCTATGCCACTAAGGATGGAGAAAAACAGAAAAATCTTGTTCCTAAATAATTGCATTACGCACTTCCTCCAGTTGAAGTATCACTATCGATTGGCTCTTTGCCGTATATTACGGTGTATAGGCTTATAATTTCCTGAGTCGCGTCAACGCCCAATTCGGCTACGGCCTGATCAGAACTACCATAGGCACTAGCCAATTTCATGGAAAGGTCGTTATTGTATATTTGCTCATTATGCAATTGTATGTAATCAGCTTGCAACTCGTTATTATTAATACATCCAAAGCTTGCTGCTTTTTCTGCAATTTCTAGATTAGACTCCGCAATGATTTTTTGAGCCTCAATATAAGTTTTGATAAAACCATTGTATTGTTCTGGGTTGTAATATTCAGATATAATCTGTGATACATAATCTTTACCTTGGGACGCATATAAACTTACTACTCTATTCTCGCCTAACATTGGCAGAGAGGTGTATAGACAGAAATAGTCGTAAAGTGATTCGTCTATAACCTGCGAAGTCTCCTCTTCGTACTTATTCTCAAGCGTTGTATATTTATCGGCTAGCTGTTTTAAATATAACTCTTTGTTTGTAGTTTCGATAATTCGGTTGGCTATTGCTCCAGAAGAAAGTTGCAATATCATCTCTTCATTAAACTCTATGTCATTAATACTTTCTTTTTCAAAAAGAAGAAAATTCAAGTAGCTATTGTATGCATCTTTTAATGATAAGCGAGACGTCGTTCCTGTGCTATTTTGCGAAGTATTATTACTAACCAAGAAATAAGCTGTAACCCCTCCCACTACCGCCAAAATCGCCACGACAGCAATAACAATCGGCAGGAAACTGCGTTTTTTCTTGCCGCCGTTGTTGATGACGAGGTCTTCGGTGGCATAATTAGCGGGTGTGGTCATGGCGTTCTGGACTTGCTCGGCTTGTTTACTGGCGTCAGTGTTGGCAAAGAAAGAAGCCACGCGCGCTTTGCTATTCGTAGAATTTTGCGCCGGAGTGATTTTTTCGGTATCCACGGTTAGTTCGGGCGTGCTAAAAATCCCCTGCGGAGCTGAGTTATCAGAATTATTATTTGTATTTTTGCCATCGCCATTGTTCATATACTATCTATTATAGCATAAATGGTATGAAAAATTGTAAAGTTGTTAAGTCTTAATTTATAAAAATCGAAAACTGTGCTAAATTTTGTTTTATATATGGCGGGCTACAAAAAATAAGACCAGCCGGTCTTATTTCTGGTGGGGGCGGTTGGGTTCGAACCAACGACCAAGCGGTTATGAGCCGCCTGCT
>CAZWCY010000025.1:0-11341 GCA_964633035.1 uncultured Candidatus Saccharibacteria bacterium
CCGCCAGGAATGCGCAACTTGAGGTTGCCGATAACTTGTTTACCTGCCATAATTAATTTCCTTTTATCTGGGCTAGAAGCTCCCAGAAACGATTAGTTGATAATCGTGCGTAACAACTCTATTGTAGCGCAAAAGCGTGAAAAAGTCAATAATGCTACTCGCCGGTGCGGTTTTTGTGGGTGAGGTACTTTTGAATCAGGGGCATATGACTGAGATAATATTTCCACATACTGATGTAGCTACGGCCTTTGCGGTCGGCTGGGTCGCCGTAGCCACTGGCCATGCTGGCATATTCGTAGAGCGGAGTGCCGTAGTCACCGGCTTGCGCCCACTGAGTACGTAAACCAGCGGAGCTGATTGGCGATTCAATCTCAATCCCGCCCACCCAAGCACGGCCAGAGGCATCGCGATTGAATGCCCAAATCAACTTGCCACTACCAGAGCGATAATGTTCGGAAGTGACTGGGCCGTAAATTTTGCTCTGAAAATTGTAGGTTAGAGTTGGTTGGTCAAAATCTGGTTTAATTTTAGCATCGGTGATATCAAGAGCTTCAGGGGTTTGCTTGCTGTCGCTAATGCTGCCAAGACTGAGATCTGGCGTCCAGGCAACTTCTTCATAGTGGCGACCGCGCAAAGCATGGTTGTATTTGGCTTCGCGATAATCGTTTTTACTTTTGTAGCGCTTGGCGGTGCCAGCAAAGGCAAAAGTAGCGTGTAGCTGGCTATTTTGCAGATGGGGCTGAGCGTTGATAATCTCGAGGGCTTGCTGGGTGGTAGCAGGCAGATTGAGGCTTTCTTCATCAACGCCCTTGCCAAACCACTCGATCGACGAGCCGTCGGATGAATCTGGCGAGACATAATCAGGCAAATAGCGCCAGCTACCCTGCGAGTTGCTACGATAATAAGAAACGATTTGGGTGCCTTGGGCGGTACGGACGTAAGCAGTGACGGCATCGCGACCTTGGGCCTCGTAAACCCTAGAGAGGGCGATTTTGGCTTGGTCGCCCAGATCAAAGATAAACTCTGGGCCTAGACCAGCATCTTTAAGATATTCAGGAGTAAGCTGATAAGTTTGGCCATTTTGTACAAAAGGATCACCTTCAATCCGACCTTCACGCAAGTAGCGCTCGGCTTCTTTGGGATTAATACTGTAAACTTCCACTGGTTTTGGTGGCACTGGCTGATGCTCCAAGCTACTACGCCGCTCCAGCTGCGAAGACTGCCGGACTGATTGGTCCCCCCCCCCGTGGCGTATCTGGACCGCTCAGGCGCCAGCGTTCACGCGCTTCGGGAGCTTGGTAGCCTAGGTCCTCCTCAGGGTAAGCGAATTGCTCAGCGCTTGGCCCAGCATAAGTAGGCTGAGCGGAACCTTTGCCGGAATTGATGGTTTGGCCGGAGGGCGTGGTGCTGGTAGACTGGTGGATAGCTTGTAGGACGCGATCGCGACTAGCTTGCTTGGTTTGACGCTCATCGGCTTGTGCCTGCAACGCCTGAAAGGCTGCATAATATTCTTGACGTTTGCCGTAGAGCTGTTGCTTAAAAGTCTCCAAATCGCGGGCATATTCTAGACATTTAGACTCAGGGTTGTGCAGACGTAGGCGCTCCAGCATTTCGTCGGCCTTAATATTGAATTCGACTGGTGTAGGATAGCGGTTGAGGGTAGCATCAACCATAGTACTAGGCATGTCGCGGAGATTCTCGGGAATATCAGGTATGCCATTGACAAAGGCAAAAATTCGACGGCTATGCTTGTCGCTGAGTTTAGCAAAGACCGCTTGCGGAGTGCCGCCATGTGCACGGCTAGGCGGAGCGATGCGCTGTAAAATTGCGCTTTGTTCCTTAGGCCCAAAACTGCCGTCGCTGAGCATTTGATAGGCACGCTCGCGGTCTTGATCGGTAATTTGGAGATCGGGCTGCGTAATCGCATTCTCGCCGTATAGAATCATGCCGATGGCTTTACGCTCTTGGCGGGCTTTATTGGCGGCAAGCTGCTCGGCTTGGGCGCGTTCAGTATCAGAGATCAGTTCGGTGTGGTCGGATTGGCTGCGTAAAGTGTCCCATGCGGAACTAGTTTCGGCGGTACTAGATTGGTGGTTAGGTTGATTTTTGCTACGATTAAAATTAAATAAGCCCATATGCTTATTGTAGCAAAAAATTCATTAAAAAGCGAATAAAATGCCTCATCTCCCCACGGTCAAACGCTCTATTCTTCGTTCCCGAAGACCTAAAATTGACGATTGGCAAAATATATGCTACAATCTGGAACAGAGATAATCAATTACAATTTATCTTGTATTTTAGGAGAAAGAAGGTGCAAACATTGCAAGCTGAATTGATTAACCAAGAGCTGAGTCTGGAGGAAATTAGTCGGCTGATTGAGTCGAACCACTTGTCGGACTGGCTAGCAGCGGTTAAAGCAGCTAAAATCACTGGGCGACAGCTTGCCTATATGGCACGCCGTATAGCAGAGATAGAGCCTAAGAGTAATCTGCGGCCGACAGTGGTCGAGATTTTACAAGTCATGCTGGTGCATCCATACTATACGGTGCCGATGTGCCAGACCTTAGCGGCTTCGTCTTGGGCGGCCATTATGCGAGAGCTTGCTAAGTCATCCCGGAGCGACGCGGTGTCGCTCAGAACTATTTTTCAGAGGAATTGGCAGTCCTATAAATTAGCCTATGCATATGGGCAGCGGCATGATCTTGATGACGACGTCAAGGAGATTATGACGGCCTTGGCGAGCAACCCGCAGACGCCGGATGATGTGCTTTGGATGTTGGTGCAGTCGCCGCTGGGATATTGGTGGACTATTACCAAACGTCCATACTGTGATCGGCGGATTCTGGACTACGTTCTGCGCTATTTTGAAGAGCTACCCGATTATTATTTGCGGCGAGAGCAGATTATTGCCCATGTTAATCGTAATGGCTGCGCGGATGATCAGATCCGAGAGCGCGTGGCGACATTGCGCAACTTTGACAATTTGGTTGAACGCGTGCAGGATCAGAGTTTGTCCGAGGCGGAGTTAATTAGGATTGCCAAAGTTTGCGCTGGAACCGATAAGTATCCTCGCCCAGTCCGCCAAATTGCTAACTCCTTAGTTTGGCATACCAACGCGACAACTGCGGTAATGCGAGAACTGGTGAAGGCGCCGCATAGTTTTATAGATTATCTGGTGGCGCGTTCGGATTTGGCGGATGAGGCAATCTTGATGACTTTGGCGCGGCGAGTACATCGTCTGGAGATTATCAATAGAGCATTTTATGATGCTACGGTGAAAGAAATCTTACATAACCCGCAACTGACAAATGCAGTGATTTTAGAGTTACTAAAAACGCCGTCGCTGACTATCTGGCAGCACGTAGCTATGGCGTCACAAGCTGATCGGTCGGTTTTGCAGACTTTGGCTGATGTCATGGCTAAAACCTTGCGCAATCAAAGCGAGGACTGTCAAAAGTTTGAGAACTTAGATTTGCAAGATGTGATTGGTGATATGATGGCGCATCCAAATGGCGGCAAGCCGATGTATCAATATCTGCGGTCGGCTTTCCAAGTGTCATCATATCATCCAACGGTATCGTATGCGGCGGCAATCGTCGAAAACGCGTGGAGATATGTGGTTGATGACCAATGGAAATGGCATGGTAATCAAGCCGATAAATTTAAAACTGATCCCAGCATTGTGAAACTTGAGTCTTGGCCGGCGGTACACTATTATTTTCAGTATGATAACTTGGCGGCAGAGCAAATTGAAGATGCGCTGCAGTGCGAGTGGTTGTGTGCGCAGACCTTGGATAACCTAGTGTATAATTTTGTTTTTCGAAATCAGCGCTATTATGTTTGGAGAGATGGTCTAGATGAGCGCCTGGCTGATTCTGACAATTCGAAGTACCGAGTTCGGTTTAAACAATGCCGGACGACGCTATGTCATCTCATCGATCATCCGCTACTCACGGAAGCTTCGCGAGCGGTACTCTTGCACATGGATAATGCTTGCGGCGAATATTTACGTGAGTATACCAACGAACACCTTTCTTAATCCAACAATCCCCCATGATTGAATCGTGGGGGATTTTGATATGGTTTTGGCATTGAATCTGCTGATCGGCTAACCCGTGCTAGCCGACCTTTAATTGACTTATCTGTAAAAGTATGCTAGAATTCGGGGCAGAGATATTTTTTGATGTATCTAGTATTTTAGAAATAAGAAGGAAGGTGAATAAAAGTCAAACCAGTTGCGTGTTAAGCGTGAAGACGTGAGAGATTTTGCAAAAATCAAATTACGGGAGGGATCAAAAATGAACGCAAACACGGACTCCGGCACGTTAGGACTATTATCGGCAAAAACTACATCGACAGATCTCAGTTTTGGGCAAATTACTGACCTGATTGAATCCTCGTCTTGGCAGGATTGGCTAAACGCGGCCCGGCAACCCAATATGACCGTACTTCAGTTGATGTATCTGGTGCGGCGATTAGTGGAGGCAAACGAACAGGATTGCGATGAAGTGCAGACTTTGGAGTTGCTGCGTGCAATCCAAAAACATCCTAATTACAATGCGCGGATTGGCCAGCGGATTGAAATGTGTCAGCGCTTGGCTAGCTCCAAGCGGGCGATTTTCTGGCTGGATTTAGCGAAGTCAAGGCATAGTGATGCTGAGTCTTTACGATCAGTGCATCAGAAAAATCAACAGCAGTATCGTGAAGAGTATTTTGAGGATGCAGTGAAGAATTATACTCACGAAGTGCAAAGCGCATTAGCTGCCAACGCCAATACTCCGGATGACGTTCTGAAAGATTTAGTACAAGTATCTGAGACGTTTTGGCCGGCAATTTTGCAGCGGCCGCACTGCGACTGGCGGATCTTGGATTATGTTTTACGGCGTTTAGAGAATTCACCAGATGACTATGCAGATTATGATCAGATGCTCGCCAGTATTAATAATAATGATAATGCTGGCGATAGTATGAGAATGCGCGTAGCCAAAATCCGGCATCTAGGCGGGCTAGCGGTGCGAGTGCAAGATCCAACCTTATCGGAAGCCGAGCTTATCAGGATCGCTAAAGTTTGTGCTGGGATAGACAAGTATCCGTTGCAAATTCGGCGGATTGTGAATGCATTGGTCTGGCATCCGCAGGCTAGTACGACACTGCTATACGAGTTGATGGCGATACCGCAGAGCGTAGTTTACTATTTGGTGGCGCGCTCGGATTTGGCAGATGAAGAATTGTTACTGGTGCTGGTACACAAACTAGCTGATTTGCAAAAGCGTAATCCTCTGCTTTATACCAATACCGTAGTGGAAATCTTGCGCAATCGCAATGTGACAGCCACTGTCATTGCAGAATTGGTACATGATGTACCTGGTCCGATGATTTGGAAGCGCGTAGTGAGTATTGCAAAAACCAGTACCGAAACTTTGCAGTGGATTGCGGATCAGTTACTTAATTCCAGACATTCGTACTGGTCAAGCTATATGCCAGGGCCGACACCAGAGGTCATTAATATGATGGCACATCCAAATGGTGGTCGGTCCCTCTACGAGCGTTTTGCGGCTTTTGAAAAAGAGCTGGCCTTTGGTTGCTCTGGTGGTGCGGAAACTATTTGGCGAAAGATCCAAGCCGGAACCATATTATGGCAGGGCGAAGATAGTGATAATCTTAAAACTCACCCTGAAATCATCCGATTTGACTCTTGGCAAATGCTGGCGCAAGGTTGTTTGATGGAAGATAAGTGTCGTGAACCGCGCATTACTCCTGATACTTTGAGCAAAGCCTTGCAATATGAGTGGTTAGCTCCCAAACATCTGGATAAGATGGTACGGATGCTGGCTTTTGAGGATTGGCATTCATGGGTAAAGGTTGTTCATCTGGATTCACCAGACGAAGCTGAAGTCGTTAAGCCCGAAAACGCCGAGGTGCTGTGTAAGCTTTTTCAGCATCCGTTGCTGACCGAGCTGTCGCGCAGCTTGTTACTGAAAATGGATAATGCTTGTGGCGCGTATTTGCGTAGGTATGCTAGTGGGGCAGCTCATAAACTTGAGGAAGGAGAAACGCAAAATGAAGAATCCCTTTTCCAAACGTAGTCAAGATCAGACTGAAACCAAGGCGCTAATGCCGATCCGGATCACGACGACGGCGCAGGAGGTAAAAAACTCGGCGCCGCCGCCGCGAGATGAAAACGGAGCGCCGTTGTATTGTTTGACAGTGCGGTATATCTCTGAAAACGGCGAAGAATTGTATCAGCCGCACAAGGGTTACTATCTTGCCGGGCAGCAAGTGATGCTGTTGGCTCCTTTTGGCGAGTTCGCGCATGATTATCCGGAGTACGATGCATTGCGCATTCAGATGCCGGAGTGCAACTTGATGGCGACGGTGAAGTATGAAAGCATTGCCGACTACGATGTGCACGCCAAGAAAGAGCGGCTGCTCACCTTCTTTTCGTATCCGCAGCAACAAACGCTGGCGGATTACATTCCGTATATGTAATACTAACCCCCGAACCGTTCGGGGGTTATATTTTGCCAAAATCTAGTAGGTGGTTTAGTCTAGAAATCGGAATTGCCTAAGTATTTATTGCAACTTTTGTACTTGCAAAGCGTCAAGTTCGACTGGAGTTTCGCGACCGAACATTGATACCATCACTTTGAGTTTACCCTTGGTATTGTCAATCTCAGAAATTGTGCCTTCAAAGCCCTTGAACGGCCCATCAATAATCGAAATTACCTCGTCAATTTCGTAATTGACGTTGTATTTTGGATCTTCTACGCCCATGCGCTTCTTGATTTTGTTAATTTCGGCCTCTGAGACTGGTGTTGGCTGAGTACCATTGCCGATGAAGCCGGTGACGCCTGGCGTATTGCGAACGATATACCAAGTTTCATCGGAAAGACACATTTCAATTAGAACATAGCCCTGGAAGATCTTGCGATCTACAACTTTACGCTTGCCATTTTTGATTTCGATGCGTTTTTCTTTCGGGACGATGGCGTCGAAAATCTTGCCGGCGACTTCGCCGCTTTCGACGTGTTCTTTAATGCTATTGGCGACTTTGTCTTCGTAGCCGCTGTAAGTACTGATTGCGTACCAAGCGCGAGTCGCATCGTAACGGTTTACTGCCATATTTTTATGCTCCTAATTATTTAAATAATAAATCAAAGATAAAGGTGAAGAAAACGTCGAGTAGGGTCAAAAACACCATAAAAAGTGCGCAATAGACTAGCACGGCTAAAGTCATTTTCCAGGTGGCTTTGCGATTTGGCCAGCGCACTTGGCGAATCTCGCGCCAAGAATCGCGCAAGTAACGCCCAAACCCCACAAACGGACGGAATAAAATGAAATAACTCTTGAGTGGGCGTTCGGCGTCGGACTTTTGCGACTTTTTGAGAGCTTTACGCTCCTTACGGCTGAGCTTTTGTGGTTTGTTCAGCTCGGCATTGGCCTTGTCGACGGCCTGTACTTCAGTTTTGCCGGTCTCGGTGACGATTAATTCACCTTCTGGTTTAATGGTGACATCGCCGTCGCGAGATTTAACGCCGTTTTGGGTCTGAGTAGTGGCTTTGACAGCGATATTTTTGCCGTCTTTTGCGGCGTCGGCCGGACTTTTGCTATTATCGCGATGACTACTATCGGCCGAGATTTTGGTAATGTGCGGCCCCGATTTGGCGTGACCGGTGGCAGCGCGGAGCTGATCGGTCTTGGATTTTTTGGTGCGATTCGACATGCTTAAGGACTCCTTTCTTCGTACCTTGCTGGAATGGACTTTTGCGATTAGTGGCATGGCAGCTAGCTTAATTGGTTATTCGTGTTGATGCAGCTATTGGCCGTGCCAGCTATCAAAAAAAGTCTGTTACCAGACTGTCAAGTACATTGTATCACGTCAAGGCAAGATTGTAAACGGGCTTTTTAGAGAAATTTGCTAGTATTGGTGCAGGGATAAGCTGGAGATCAGACGCGTCTTTATCGGTTGCATGAAAAAGAAAATACCCCTCCGAAGAGGGGTAAATAGAGGAAAATTAGCGTTCGCTGGGGATGACATGGAAGATTTGAGCGACCTGCTTGTTGGCGAGGCGAATAATCTTATCCGTGACGCAGTTATGGTCGCGACAGAGAGCGCTGCGCCAGAGTAGGCACATAGGCGAACGCTCGTAAGCGGCGATGTCGGTGCCAAAATGTACCAGACAGCCGACACCTTGCATTGGATCAAATCGGAAAGTGAAGCGGAAATTGGAGCTCAGGGCGCTAAAAACTGGGTCGGTACGCTGAGCCAGCGGGATTTCGCTAGAACTGGTGAAAACACCATCCAGCTGGTAAGGCAAATCGTAGTTGTCGTCCTGCCGGTCAAAATAGTGCTGCACCAACAGTTCGGCCAGTACTGGTGTAGGCGTAATGGCGTCGAACCGGTGCGCCAGCTCGTCAAAATGGTACTTTTGGATCGTAAGAGTGATGATCTGATTGGTATGATATTGAACCACGCCGCTGCCAGCCTTGAAATCGGGGTCTTGGATAATGTAAGCGGCGGGTCGCTGGGGCGCAGGCATTGGCGGGTCGACGACAGGCTGGTGTATCGGCGGATCGGTTTGCTTAAGGTTGGGTCGAGGCGTAGGCTGGTTTAGGATAAGGTCTGGTTTGTGGCTGGGTGCGACGCTAGCTGCGGTGCTAAGCATGGAACTCGGCATGGCTAATTTTCCTCCTCGTTGATAAAGTGCGCTGTTTTTGGTGTTTTTTGTAGACCTAGGATGCAAAAGTGACTGAGATAATCGGGGTGAAGTGACGATTTGAGGAACTTTCTGGATAGCTTCTCGGATATTTTAAGCTTATTTTAAGGTAAGCAGATACCTAAAAACAGTCCATTTATCTATTATACCACAGATACTTAATAAAAGCAATAGTAAAATAGCAAAATCTTCAAAAATATGTGGAAATATTAGTGAAAGTTATCATTATTGTGCAAGGTAAACAGAAAAAGAGCGGGAGAGGCTTGCATTATGCATTAAAATTTGTTAGAATCGGAGGAATATTAGAAAGTGATTACTCTTTGCCTAAGCTTTTAGTTAAGTACTACATTGAACGAATTTTCTTTGGTTCATTCAAACATTTAAGCAGATCCGCAGCCCGAAATACCCCATGTTGCATACAGTGTAGTATCTCCAGTTAACGTGATTTGGCTACCTGCTCCGTACTGAGCGGTAACTATACAAGAAGTTGTTTTCTTGGTAGTATCCCACCCCACAAGGTAATATCCAGACCACTGCGGTTTTTCGTTAGGCAGGGTAATTGTGCAAGAGTCTGATATGGTTGTACAACTTTGTGAAGACGGCATATTTGTGACGTTACCCGTGCTGTTTTGGTCGTAGGTTAGTGTGAAAGTTTTTGGCTCAGAGGCTTCCGCGATGCATCGCACTGCGCAGCCTTCACGCAAAAAGTTGCTGCCAGTACCTGGATATACACTGTTGTTTACAATGAGCAGATGAAAAGCATCACCAGCATTGCTCATCGTGCGTGTCCACCAATAACCTTCATCTATATTATTCATGTCGCCATACGTTACACGCCCAACATAAGTAAAGTTATATGGCAATGATTGAGCTTTTGCTAGGTCACCACTCTGCCAGGCAGTGGCATTGTAATCGGCCAAACTATTGCTAATATCCAATCCCATATTCTTGAATAGGTTGTAGAAATCATTAGATATATTATCCCCAATTGTTCTTCCGCGTGGTAATTTCCAACCTTTTGGGCAAATGGACGATGGAGCATTGTCGCCTATATTAGGAGAAGATACACAAGTTCCTGCCGTAGCTGTGCACCAAGAGTAGTATCCAGTATTGGTGATAACATGGGCATCGGCATTTTCAGGAACATCATTAGCGGTTGGCAAAAAAGCGTAGCTTTCAGTGTTATTACTGAATCCGTATTTATCAGATCTTGGCATACTCCATCCATCAGCTGGCGTACCATCAGAATTACCAGCCGAGACTGGTTCTTTTAGATTATCGCCCATTAGCTTTAGGTTTTGCGTCATCCAGCACCTCCCGTCCGGATACTTTGCAATAGAGTATATACTATCATCACGAGTATCCTTCAGCTTCATAGTAGGAGCATTAGTACCACCTGGAGTAGCCACTGCAACTGGTGTATCCACCTGCTTACATATTGATGGTGTCATTTCTTGCATAGTAGTAATACCAGAAGCTTGAGTGTTACCATCAGCTAAAGTCCATACACCTAATACTGTTTTTGGCGTAGACACTAGTCCTAACGTCACCTCTGCCTTATAATGCCCACTCGCTAATCCTTCAGCAAAGGTAGAAGAGAAAGCTAAAGTCTTAGTACTACCACTAGATTCTATGCCTGATTCTAGTTCTTTAGTATTACCATCAAAGTTAGTATAGGACATAGTACTTAACTCTCCACTTTGTCCATAAGCATAACTCCAAGGATTAGTACTATTACTACTCTCATTCTTTAATACTGCTGGTGCAGTAATAATCAGAGCATAACTTTCTGTATTATTAGTACTTACCGTAATACTCTTACTAGCATAACCAGTCTCTCCTGGTACTACATTCACTACTACATCCGATGTATCTAAGGTCATACTAGCGGTGCTGTCACCAAAGGTTTCTGTGGCGGCGTAAGTATGATTAGCATTAAGTAGAGTATTAGCTAAAGTACTAGTTAAAGTACATATGCTGAATAGAAAGATTGCATTACATACATCTAACTTAGTACTGCTAAACAGCTTAGTCCTACAAAAGGAATGGGTGTAAGACTTAACACAAGGAATACTATATAACACATTAGACTTCACTTTATTAATTATTGGAATACTATGAAGCTTCTTTTGCCCGCTCTGGACATGAGTTCCAGACCGGACCTTCTTAGTGTTTGATATTTTGCGTTGCATCTTTGCGCCCTCCTTTTGTAGGTTGTTGTATATATACTTTTACCCAAGATGCACATTTTTTTAAGTATCAAAAAAGTAATAGAGTGAGAAAAGCATAACAAAAACTATGTTTAATTCCAATTTAACGACCAACTTATTTAAAAACCTAAAGTTAGTAGAATTAAATTAGATTCCAGTACTTAGTTTTATTAACTTTCCCATGATACAAAAATGGCACCACGAGCATGGTGTTTCGAACCAAAACTAACTAGCATACGCATAGCAGCTCTCGTGATGCCATTATTAGCTATGCATCACAATACTAGTTATATTTTTAGTTCGAAACATTTTTATTATACCACGAGTTTTATGGTTTGAGCGAAAAATGTCAAAAAAGTGGTTTAATGCTACTTTCGTGTGTATGGCTATGCTTGTACTATGATTTATATAAGT
>CAZWCY010000026.1:0-10540 GCA_964633035.1 uncultured Candidatus Saccharibacteria bacterium
GCAACCTCGAAGTTAACAGCTTCTTGCTCCACCATTGAGCTACCCGGGATTACTCTATTAGTATACGCTACCTCTTATCAAATGTCAACAATTTTTTGCCAATTTTAAGCTCTTTTCACATCTCTGACCGACGACACTGGCTGTTTGCAACTCCGCAATTTTCATTTTCTCAGTCAAAATTTTCATAACTTCATTATAACATATCCGCCTGTTTATCACCACTCTATCTCCGCTATTCTCTGTTAACTTGACTTTTTTCATAATGTGTGATACAATGGTAGTATAAACCTATGTCTTTATGACATCGAGGTGTTTTTATGAATTTTGAAGATTTTTTAAGTCCAGATAAAATCTATATCACCATCGCTGCAGTAGCTACGTTACTGTTGTTTTTGGTCTCCGTTTTGGTTGGCGTCACCACTCGCCGCCGCCAACGCGAAGCTATGGATCGCTATAAGTATCGCCCGCGTAAGCATTTGATGGTTGGCATTGAAAAGCAATGTTTTCAGATGCTTAACGACCTCTTTGGACAAAAATTTTATATTATCCCCGATGTTAGTCTTTCGGCACTGCTCAGCCACAAAGTCGGTACCCAAGATCGCTACGCTGCCTATCGTTTCATTGATCACAAATCCGTTGATTTCGTGCTCTGCAATAAACGCACTTTGCGGCCAATTTGTGCGGTTAAGCTCGAAGACGGCGTTCAAAATGACGCCAAAGAACCCGGCAGTGACCCTCGCGACATGGAAAAATTCTTTCGTAGCGCTCACATCCCCTTCATTTTTCTAGCCAAAACACAGCGCCTCACCGAAGAATATATTATCGAGGAATTCTCACGCGTAGTTTACGAAACTAGCAAAATCAAGCCTGCGCCACGCGGTCGCCGCAAAAAAGACGCTGCTCAATCTAATAGCGAAGAATAAGTTTACCCTTAAAGCGCAGTAAAAAAGCCCCTCTAGCAAAGAGGAGTAGTTCCAATGGCGCCAAAAAAGACCCCTCCTAGAAGGGGTCTTTCGCTAAGCCATTAATCGCTATCTTAAAGCAAGGTTACTCGCCGCTTAATTATTTTGCCACCGTCAAGCTAATCTTGCGACCATCTTTATCGATATCAAGCACCTTGAACTTCTTACGCTCATTCAGAGTGAAGACTTTCTCAGGGTCAACATCACTGCCGTTGCCTAGTTCAGAAACGTGTACTAAAGCTTCTACAGCTGGTGAAATCTGTACGAAAGCACCAAATGGAGTAATGCGAGTGATAGTACCCTCAACTTGGTCGCCGCGCTTGAGGTCGGCCACCTCTGATAACCATGGATCCTCTGACAATTGCTTAATTGACAACGAAAGGCGTTCTTTGTCGATGGCGATGATTTTAGCTTCAACATTCTCACCTACCTTGACATAATCAGCTGGGTTATTCACGCGTTCCCAAGAGATCTCAGAAATGTGAATCAAGCCTTCGACGCCGTCAACATTCACAAAAGCGCCGAAATCGACTACACCGGTTACTACACCTTTCACTACGTCGCCAACGTGCAATTCAGCAAAGCGTTCTGCCAAACCGTCTTTGATCGCTTCCTTCTCAGAGAAGATGAGCTTATTATCTTTGCGATTAGCATCCAAAATGCGCACCTTCATCGGCTTACCAACTAGTGAATTCAAGCGCTGCAAGATTTCATCTTTGTCCGCAGACCCCACACGCGGATAGTGCTCGGCTGAAAGTTGAGAAACCGGCAAGAAACCGCGAATTCCCTCATACTCCGCCAACAGACCGCCACGATTAGCGTCGAACGGCGTCACTTCGATCACCTCGGCATTAGTAATGCGAGATTGAATCTCATCCCAGCCCTTTTCCTTAGCTGCCTTGCGTAGAGAGAGCAGAATGCTACCATCGCCCATCTCGGCTTCAATCACCGATGCGGTTACCTCATCGCCGATATTGAGATCTTTTGCAAAAGAGACCTCGCGACGTGGTACCATACCAACGCCTCTAGCTCCGAGATCAATTAGAATCTCGTGTTTGCGAATCGACATCACCTTACCAGTGACAGTTTCGCCGACAGTTGCTCGCTTAATGGTATCCTCGCTACCTGCCAACAACTCGTCCATTGTTAATTTGGCTTTTGCCATAAATTATATATTATCCTTTCTTCAGGCTCGTTCAGGAAGACCGCAACATAACCAACGGTGATTGATTGCGCCCATCAATACTGAACGCAACACTTGCGGGTTTGGCTCCGAACCTCCTGAACGAACCCGAAATCTACTCCTTATTATATCAAATTATTCCCTGTAAGTCTAGCAGATTTTTAGGATAATTTAAAGTTTTGGATAACCACCGCTAATCAGCTCAATGAGCTTTGGGCATTTCGGCTCCAGCCATCTAGCGCCGACGGTTATTAATCATGGCAACACCAATACCGACTACCGCCAATAATCCAACTCCGCCTGCACCCCAGAGTACTGCCGGATTCTGATACCATTGTCGTGCTGCTTCATTCGCCGTTTTTTCTTGATTTTTAGAAGAATTATTAGCATCTGTACCACCATTAGTGGCCGGACGCCCATTATTGCCGCTATTAGTATTATTGTCGGCCACTTGGTCCTGGTCTGGAGAATTCGGTTGGGCATCACCATCGGTTTGGCTACTATTTGAATTACCGTTTGAGCCAGCAGACTGGTTGCTACCAGTACCAATAGTATTATGGCTCCCGCCCGGCGTTACTGAACCATTGGGATGGTTAGGGCTAATTGGCGTTTCCGGATTAGTCGGTTCGCTCGGATGATCCGGCGCTACCGGCTCATCTGGCTGTATTACTGGATCATCAGGACCGCCCGGATTATCTGGCTGATTAGGATCATCGGGTGTATCTGGTACAATTGGCCGATCTTTTTCACGAATCCAATCTACCTTTGCCAACGCTGCGCCACAGTTCCCCGCTCTGTCACAATATTCAAAGTGGAATTCCCCATTCTTAGTGAAATGATACTCAGCCGTTTGATCATCATTAACAATCACTCCGGCGCCCGGCTTCACAATAAAATCCTCATCATACTCATAGCCATCAGCATCATAATGCTTTTGGGTTGCCGTTCGCAACAAAGCTTCATCATCATAATTTACCTTCGCCAGTGTCGCCACTACTTCACCATCAGTTGCTTCAGTCACATCATATGTTACTGCCACCTTGGGCGCAGCACGGTCAATCCAATCTACCTTGGCGGTTGCAGTGCCTGTATTACCAGCCGCATCCTCAAACTCAAAGGTAAATTCACCGTTATCCGTAAAGGTGTAAGTAAACGGATCCCAAACAGCGTCATCAGGTTGATCATCGTCCGCATCAGCATCACCGCCCGACAAATTACCATTAACAGATTGCTGATTATTGGTCACTGTCACCTCTTCATTGCCTTGAATAACCAGTCTAGCCACTACGTCCCGATTAGTTGGATTATTAAACCCGCTATCATATTCGATATACCCTACTGGACTCTCACGATCAATCCAAGTGACTTTCGCCAGCACTTGCCCCGGAGTACCGGCACTATCCGCAAACGTGAATTTATATTCACCGTTCTGCTTAACATTAATTGTAGTCTCGTCGATACGCTGCATCGTATCAGTTGTTTCACCAACGTTGACATGATTGCCATTGGCATCTTCTACCTGAATGTTTACCAATTCAGCGCTCGGATTGATTAGCCGTACCAAAACGTCATCTCTAGTATAGCGCATCGTACTATACGCCAAACTTGCCTGCGGTGCATCAGGAATATTGCGACGATCTTCATAGAAGTTAAACATCCGCGCCGCCACAAACCTCGTTCCATCAGAGGTTAGGTTAGCCTTGATAGCAACATACTTAACATTAGCCAGCGACTCATCAAAATCGATTTTCTCAATTACCACATTGTTGAGAGCATCATTACGTGCGCCCGACCATGGCTCTCGGCAGGTTACACCTGCAGCGACGTTTTCGCAATCAGTTGTCAATTTTCCAGCCAAGACAAAGCTATCTTGGTTGAGTTCTTCACTAGTACTAACATAGATATCAGCCTGTTTGATATGACCATTACCGCCACCGCCAGCAATATATTCTAGACGCGACAGATTCACGGCATAATCAAATTCCACGACAATATAACGTTCACTATCTGCCCCGCTCCAATTAGAGTGCCACCGTGTATAGAAGTTGCCGTCTAGTGCATAGGTTGCATTGCCATCTCTGCCCGTACCCAAAGCTTCACTTGATGCTCGCGCCAGTGACAAATGTGAAACTGGAATATAAGTATACTGCCGATCCGGTTCAGCATCAGTGGTAAAGTGATACTCCGCCGTCGGGTCGCTCGTCAACGACGTGCCAGTCGTACCTCGGCGAACTCGGATCGATACGTCACCCAATCGTTGCGGTGAAGACTCTCGGTATGCCACCCAGCGGTCACTTTCACCGTCGCAGTTATCTGCTTCCGTCACCTCGCACCATTCCATCGTCAAATCCACCCCCATCACACGATTTTCCTGGTCATTAGCATATAAATTTGTAGGAACTGCCGCCTTGGTTATGTCAATCGTATAAATTACATCGTTCGCGCCTACGATGCGTACCTTAATGTCATTCTCAGCCGTAATTTGCGCCAACTCAACTTTTGTCAAAGTCACATTACGGTCGGTTGTATTTTCATCTATCGTCTTGGTTTTCCAGGTGCTGCCGCCATCCAAGCTATATTCGTATTGCAAAGCCAACACACCATCATATTGACTACCTAGCATAATTTTACCGGCATTCTCACCATCAAAGGAAAAACTTGCCATCTCGTAATCATTGATACCTAGCAAATAATTTGCCATCGTACGGGTCGAACCATACTGTTTCGTGTCCTCTTGCGTAGCCACCTTAGCCCGCTGCAAAGCTACTTTCTGGGCGTTATCATATTCAGCAATTCCCGCCGCACTGGTCAACTTACTCTTCACTAGCGCCATCAAGTCCACCATCGGCAACGGGTAATTTTGGAATGTAGTAGCAATTTCCTTTGCCAAACCAATATAAGTTGCTTCTGGCGTATTTGGATTACCAAGATAGAGCTGAATCAAGCCATGCCACGCATCCAGGTTAAAGGCCTGGTAGCCGATGGCTCGCCGATAGAGATTCTCTAACTGTTGCTCATTGCCACTATAGAGGTCTTTTAACATCAAAACTTCTTCGGCCAACGTATAGTTTGCCATGTCATTAGCCGCGTCTTGGCCCAGCGAGAAATAGCTGACATTATAACCGCTATGCATCAATGGCGATCCCCAACCTAAGAGAAAACGCTCGCCCTTCTCCGATCGCGTCCAGCCCGAAACATCATTACCGATACCCCAGTGGCCATCGCCAACTTCATCCATGCTCATCCCTAGATAAGCAGCGTGCCTTGGCTGGCCAATCACTGTAGCCGGCAAACCAAAGACATTCCACAAATTCGACCCGGTCTTCGAGAGTCCACCGCAAACCGACCCCTGTTCGAATACCATCCAGAGCTTGGGCTTTCCGGTTTCACCATAAGGCACCCCAAACTGCGATAAGTGATATTTATTATCCCAAGTCGTCCGATTTTCTTCTACATAATACTGCGGCAAAGAATAATTATAACCAAAAGTATAGCGAATATACGAATACGGATTGAGGTTGTATTCACTGTTACCAGTTTTACGCTCGCGCGCCAGATTATTTAACCATTCAATCTCATCATCACTAATCACCGCCAACGTCACAAAACGCATTTCCTCCACTTCTAGTTGCGTAAAAGTGCGTTTATCTAGTAAATCCCGCTCGTACATACTCTTAAAAATCTCATAACGACGCAGCGGATCCGAAATGGCACGACTGTCGTACCAAGCCCCGAAAGGCGACGAATGTGTTAATGCCGTCGAAATCATCAATTTAGTATAGACATCACCGTAAGTTAGACCCGCATAGCCAGTCTGACGTTTGTCTGACATATCACTGCTATGTGCCGTGTAAATCCGCGATATAATATTCAAGGCATTCAGATAGCTACCACGCGGCGTTCCGCCTAGCACAAACCAACGCATGTGTTGCAAATCGTTGTATAACCACTCCAAAGCGCGGCGATTTTCAGCGCTCGCTTCTATAAAAGTCGACAGCGTATACTGCCCAACTTTTGCCATAAAATCACGCCGCAACACCGTCAACTCATAAGCGGCGTCTTCGCCTAAATCCGCCTCCCCATAACTGCGGACCTCCGCATCGTATTTAGAAATATCCGGCACAATATACTGCGTATAATCCGACGTAACTAGCTTAGCATCCGCCCAGACCGAGTGATCACTTGCATTTCCGGCATCTTGCAGTGCTTCCAGATATAAATACCGATAATCCTGAACCTCGATTCTCACAAACGTCGCATCTTCACCCGGCAACTTCTTATGGCCGTCCAGCAACACCCAATCACTATTGGGTGAATTTGATCCATAAATATTAAAAGTTACGCCATCGCCAGCCCTACTGGTAGTGTTTAACCCCTCATAAACTGACAAGTGCGTATACTGGCGGTTTGGATCAATCGCCGCTAAATCATAATACAACCGCGAAGTAGCATGCGCCCACAAGCCGTGGTCAAAAGATACCGTCTGACCCTCATATTTCAAAGTAATTTTTGTACCTGCTGCGTCAACCGCGTTCTTACGAAATTGGTCATAGCCAACCCTTACGCTATACGGGTTGACATCTTCGTCCGAGAGATACTTCATGCTGCCAGTACGTCCCAGATAATCATCAAAATTTTCGGCATACTGGCTAAGGTTTATGGCCTTGGTCTTAGATTGCCCCAGCAATGGTTGCACCAAAACCATGCCAACCACCACTGTAATTATTGCACCTAGCAAAATCCCCAACGCATATTTTTTAGATTTTTGTTTCGTCATAAAAACACTTGTCCCTTTTTAAGCTTAATTTGATTATAACACGATTTTTTCCAAGAAATCAAGCCTGATTTTAAACATAAGAGTTTACATTTCTTACAAATCGTGCAAAAATAGTAATAATTAGTCTGGTATTCTCAGATGTTTTTGAAGCTTCCATCTTGGAAATCGGATGGTTTTTGATGAAAACAGGATTTTAACTCAGCTCCAGCCTTTTGAACCAATCTGCAAAACTCAGGCTCTCCTAACTTTAGTTAGCTCGTTCCAGCTCACGATTTTCTATCGATACTAGCTCGTTCCAGTCAATAAATCGTCACAGCGCGGACAGCGATACCGCCCCGACTCCAGCTGATAACAAGTCAGCCCGCAACGCTTACAGAGCGATCGCTTATGTAGCCAATCCCGATAAGTGTCCAGCTCCGCCTCCACAAACTCCTCATCATAATATATATTATATCGCGCGCACAGTTGCCGCGCCTGCTCCCAAGCCGCCCGCTCCATCTTAATCCGATCAATATCGACCTGATAATCACGATGTTGCAAGACCGCATGCCCGACTTCGTGCAAAAGTTGTAAACAGCACGCCTCATCATGCGCGGGTCCTGTATCCGAACTTTGCTCAAAAATCACCGTGCGTGGCGGCCGATACATAAATCTTTTACCGCTTTTGAATACCAAATTTGGATAATCCTGACGCAAAGTACACAAAAGTTCTGCAAATTGCACCGTCTTTTTATACACCTCCTCCCCAAAATCATTATAGCGCACCCGCCAAAAAATGCGAGCATAAGCGGGAAGTACGGAGCCACCAAGTAAAAACAGTAAATACACACAGGGAGGATCAGTCACACATGCAGAGCTGGCTCAAAAACCGAACATTCCCGCGCCGCCATTTTCTCGACACCCGAACAAATTTTATTTTCCCGCCGGAACAGCCATATGCTCCTGTTTGTCTACAAGTTAAACCAAAATCAACAATTAGCCGATTATTTCATATTCATAAACCCGAACAGCCGCAAGATATTATACCATTTTCTCTGTAAAAATAAACTTCCTCGCTCCAATCCCCCTTTATACTACTCTACTAATATTACATTCGAGAGTTGGACGCAGTCGGCGACTTACCATACCCCGCTTAACCTCAAAAAGGCACACCAGTTCCCTGATGCGCCTTTTCAAATCTATCCAAATTAGGCTACGTTCTTTTTGGCTGGGCCACGACGTGAAATCCGTCCGCCCTTAGCGCCAGCAATCCGAGCCAAGGCTGGGTTAGCAGCGAAGCCGCCAGTATGACCATTCTTGCCACCTTTGCGGCCAATTTGTGAATAGAACTCTTTACCGTATTTAGCACGGTTGGTCTGAGCAGCCTTAAGGCCACCAGCTTTAGTTCCTGACATGTTTTTACTCACTTTCTGCCCACCAATTATCATTCTAATTGCCACCCTTTTCTAGGTGTTACTACCATTCTAGCATACTGCTTTCGTTTTGTCAATAGTTTTTATGCAAAAATGTGTTATAGTTTTCATGTTTTTAACATTTTCCACACCATCTTCCCTATTATTGTCAATTGTAATTTTGAGGCTGAATTTTGCCTCTGCGACAGTTTTTATATCATCTGACCCATTTATGTCAACCTCAGGTTTTCCGCAGGGTGTGGAAAAATAGCATTGACATTATTCGTCTGGTGATATATAATAGAGGTAGTTTTGAATGATTCTACTGCGAGGTCATTCAAAATTCATTTGAAAGATACCTTTCTATTAATTGTTATTTGCTAAAAGGCGCCGTGATTGGCGCTTTTTAGTACCTAGTATATTCCTTCATAGTTTTTAATCGTAATTCTGTTTTTATTCCTTAGCATTTTCGTGCATTTCAGCGTTTATTGGTAATTTTAGCGCGAGTTCCCCATTTTTATGGATATGTACACCATTATTTTCCATTCTAAGGCTATTTTTTGGCTCTTTCAGGCCTCTGCAGGCCCAAAATGCTATCCATATGCGTTTTGAGCCTAAAATCGCTCAAAAAGGCTCTAAATAGGCTTAAACGGGATATCGGCTAGCTAATAATTGCTAAAAGTCGTCAAAAAACACTCACTACCAAGCCCGCCCGCCATTCTATCAGACGATTATCTAGGAACACCTTCTCATCAAAAAACCTGCACTGCCAAATTATCTTGATGGCTAAGCATACTAAGTTAAATGATTACTCACCCAGCCGGCAATCACTTGACCAGTTTCATGTTCCCTGTTGCGATAGGTATGATTTGAACCAGGAATAGTCAGATAAGTAAAATCCAGGCAATTCACGGCTTTTGCTTGTAAAAGTGGCAGCTGTTGGTAATAATCTTCTTCCAACTCCCCAGAAAAAGTCAAAATCGGTACATCAATGGTCGCAAATTGTTCCCAACGCTCAGGGTTGCGCAAAACTGGCAAATTATCCAAGTTTGAGCCCTCACAAAACCAGTCCGCATAAGTTTCTGCGCTCATATAGATATAATCTTCGGTCATTTCACTAAGCAATTCTTTGCGCTGGCCAGCCACAATTTTCTGCTCCGCCTCGGCCAAGAGTTGCGGATGCTTTTTGTCTCCCCTGAGGTGTGAACCCATAATATCTGGCGCACTTGCCAAAATCAGCCCCGCTAGCTCCGGATGTTTCTCAGAAAAATAATAAATCGCTTTATTGCAGCCTAGGCTATGCCCGAGCAAGAAGGTTTTACGATAACCCAAATCACGCGCAGTCTGCAAGGCTAGATCAATATCTAGTAAACATTCTTCAAAAATTTCATAACTACAACCATAGCGTTTGAGACCGCCGCCCTTGACCGCTAGGTCATTCATTACTGAATGACCACGATTATGTGCATACAGCAGCGAAATCCCAGCCTGATTTAATTCCTCACCCCAAACCGCGGCGTAATAGTTATCGGCAATATTGCCACACATACCATGAATACAAACTACACAGGCGTCGCGTTTGCCGCTGTCAAAGTGCACCATCGGCAATAACAAATCATCAGCCGTGAAACGATCATGTAGAAAAATCACTCTATTCATAGCTTGATTATAACATGTACACCTTATTTTCTGCTATAATGAGCGAAAGGAGAGAAATGGAACAAACTTTTGATTTTCTTAAACATCGCACCCAAGTTAATTACTTAGCTACCGTTGACGGCAATAAACCAAGTTGTCGTCCGTTTGGCGACCCCGTACTGTTTGATGGTAAAATTTATATTCTCACGCAGAAACACAAAAAGGTTTCTAAACAAATCAGCGCCAATAATTATGCTTGTATTGTAGCCTACGATGGTACGGATTGGATTCGAATTAACTGCAAATTAGTTGACGATAGCAATAACGCCGCCGCTAAACAAGCAATCATAAATGAATTTGACTGGGCAGCTGAAGCCGGCTATACTCTTGATAATCCTGATTTCCAAATTTTCTATCTCGGCGAAGCAGACTCTACAATTTACAATGAAGATGGCGAAGTGCTCGCTCAAGAAACGTTCTAATCTTGCTAATATTCATAGAAAAAGTCCGTGCATTGCTGTACGGGCTCTTTCTATGGTGGAGTAACAGGGACTCTAACCCTGGACCTCCGCCTTGCAAAGGCGGCGCT
>CAZWCY010000027.1:0-10502 GCA_964633035.1 uncultured Candidatus Saccharibacteria bacterium
AGCACACGGAGTAATAAATGTCAATACTTTTTTCACATTTTCTTTCAAATCACAACGAGATTTTACCCCAAGAAGCAGATTTTACAGAGGTGTTAACGACCATTGCGCTTACGCCAAAAAAGTTATATTTCTATGGAAAAATGCCAGAAAATCGGGTTTTATCGGAAGCGTCTGAAAGCGGAATAACAGAGGTAGATGAAGGTATTAAAGAGCTTAATTCTGGCGCAAAAGTCAATTTTAAGTCTAAATTTGTCGACAATGTTGTAAAAAATACAACAAAAGCCGAAAAAACACTAAATTCTGACTCTGAGAATACAGCGGCCACCAATAATGTTGTAAATTCTACAACGAAATCGAGTGAGAAATCTTTTGCTCAGTACTTAGAACCGGGCCAAAAATCACCCCGCCAGCGTCCCAAAACCGTGGCGATTGTAGGAACGCGCAAGCCAACCGATTATGGCACGAACATTGCGCGCAAGTTGGCTTACGAGTGCGCCAAACGTGGTGCGGTGGTGGTCTCAGGCTTGGCTTACGGGATTGATAGCATTGCGCATCGGGGCGCGTTGGAGGCGGGTGGCGTGACTATAGGGGTACTAGGTACGCCGATTGACCAGATTTATCCACGGATGCACGAGCAGCTAGCGGCGGAAATTATTGAGAAGGACGGCTGTATTATGAGTGAGTTGGCGCCGGGGGCAAAATTCTACCCTAAAACCTCGTTTTTGGAACGAAACCGGATTATTTCGGGCCTGGCGGATGTGGTGGTAGTGGTAGAGGCGGCGGAGCGGAGCGGCTCGCTGAACACCGCCGCACATGCATTGGAGCAAGGCAAAGAGGTATTGGCGGTGCCGGCGGACATTACGCGGCCAATGTCGCAAGGTTGTAATCGGCTAATTCGCCAGGGCGCAATGCCATATCTGGGGCCAGAAGATGTGCTAGATTTACTGTTTCCGCCCCAGCGAAAGCGTCGTCGAACGGCCGTGCAGGTGCCGTTGATTGCTGGTGATACAGCTGAAGAAACGGTGATTTTGCGGGCGATTGGTGGCGGTATTAGCGAGGGTGAGGCGATTTTGGCGAGCACCGGCTTGGAAGCGGCTAAGTTTCGTCAGAATCTAACTATGCTAGAGATAAAGGGGCGAGTGGTAGCACTCGGCATGAACCGGTGGGGGTTGAAATAGGCTTGACTAAGGCCGTATAAATTGTCATGCAGACCAGATTTATTGACGCACGCAAATATTGACGCGATGCCTGGTTTGTGATAAAATGTGGTCGTATACTACGAGAGTGGTATCGTATATTCTTTTTTTTGAGGAGGGTAAACCAATGAGTAAGATTACCTTAACGAATGGACCCACTACGGAAGAGATGGAGGCAATGAAGACGGTGTTGGCCGCCAGCAGTGTGGAGCCGGCCCTGGAACTGAAGTTCCTGGTGGCGGTGGACGGCCAGATTGTGCGTCACCCGCGCGGTGGCATCAGCCGGACGCCGCGCCTGCATGCGAAGCTGACCAAAATCGCGGGCACGCCGATTCTGACCCGGCAGCATCTGCCGATCACGCTGTCGGTCGCCGAGGACTTTGCGGGTGGCGAGCTGCTCTATCATGGGTACGACATCGGCAAGGCTGGTACGACTCTGGAAGTGCAGTATTCCTTTGTGGACCATGCCGGCAGTATTGAGGGCTTTACTCCGCCGGGAGTGGGCGACCACCGAGAAGGCTGCAGCGGCTGAGCGAGCTATTTTAGCTGCTGAGCGAGCCGAGCCAGCATGGAGCGGGCAATCTTGTCCATAATCGAACCATTCGAGGGCTCATTACTGCGATAATTCCGTCTTTCCCTTCCCCCTAAGGCCGGACATAAGCGCCGGTCTTTTTAATGCGCCACGGTTAGACGATTGGTCACTAAGAGTATTGCAGTAGGTTTTTGTTATAAAAGTATTGAATTGGCGAGGATAACGAATAGAGGTAATGCTTGTATTATCTCTTGGGTGAAGTAACCAGCAAACTTTTTATGTTAAAAAGCTTGACATTTTTAAGCATGTGTGCTATAATGGAAGAGTAGGGTATTTCTCTAAGCACTTTTATATATCCTATATCTCAATCTGTAACAGCAGCTTCCCAAAATTAGGAGAGGAGAGATGTCTCAATGGGAACTTATAACGCAACGACTATCCGTGGCTTGGCCGGCCGCCAGGCGAAAGCCAATCAGCAGAGCGTAATGCGCAGCGGTGATTTCGGCAAGCACGCCGAGCTTGGTCTCAAGCCGACCCCGCGCCAGTTGCGGCGGAAGGAACTCAAGCTCGAGATCGCCAGCCTGGAGGTGGAAATTTCCAGTTTGGTGCAGGCCGATAACTTTGACACGGCGGCGAATCGCTCCGCTCTGGTGAAGGTGATTGCGCAGTATCTGGTCACATCGGCGCTTTTGCAAGCTAACCTGCCGGAGATTCCGTTAGGTAATATCAGCGCCAAGTTCAACGACAAGAGCGGCACGAGCATTGGCTTTAGCGGCTGTGCCATCAGTAGTAGGCGGCTTAATAGCGATATCCCGTTAATCGATGCTAGCCTGGAGACTGCTGAGCTCAATGCTGACGTCTACGCTTTGGTGACTGACACCGGCATGCGGGCTGATAGTACGGTCGAGTTTGAAGTCTATGACCGTAACTACATCTACCTGAATAGTCAGATCTGGCAAGACTTCTCGTCCACGCACGACCAGAGCCGGTGGGGTTATTTCCTGAACCATTGCATGCCGATGTATGGCATCAAACGCCACATCGCCGTCCTGAAAGACGAAACGCTGGAAGAAGAGCTGAGGATTTGCCCGATTCGTAACGTGCGCGACAATGAAGTGCGGATAACACCAATGACAATTCCGGAGATTGGCCGACAGCTCAGCCTGAAGTATGGTTTGGAGCATGATGATCAGGAGTTTGGATGCTTGCTGCGGCATGCTCGGCCTGTCACTAAAGATGACGTGATGACGAATTTGGTAGCCGGCAGCATCGACGCGATCGGCGAGACTCCGTCGATAGGCTTTTATCGGCCGGCTTGCCGTGATTCGCTAAGCCTCCATGACTGCTGCATTACGATGCCACAGTTGGATGTGTCCGGCCGCACTTACAATACGTTTGTGGTGGAGGCGCAGGCGATCTTTGATCGCTGCCAGCAGTATTACGGCATCCTGCAAGATGCCCTGAAACAGATTTGAGCTATAGGCAAAATGCCCCACTACGGTGGGGTATTTTTTATGAATGCCGGTAAATATGATATAGTGGATGGCTGCTCGTGATTGGGGCAGACCTATAGGGATATTGAAAAGGCGCCCCCGGATGGAGGGGCGCCTGAAAACCCAACGGTGTAGCAGCACCGTGGGCGGAGAGGAGGTTTACGAAGTTAGGTGACCTAGCGGCTGAGATTTGGGTGTAGGCCACCGCGATCTGAGCCGTGCTGATACAGGCAATTAAGCCGCTTTAATGCAGATCAGACCACGCAGGGTCTGAAGGTTGCGCGGCGCCCGCAGCTTGCGCAGGGCGGTGTTTTTCATCTTGGTGAGAGACTGGTAAGTGACACCGAGGGTGTGCGCCGCTTCGTGCGGAGTCTGGCCGTCGCGGTAGAGATAGCGGATGATAGACTGCTCGCGCGTAGAGAGGGCTGAGCTCAGCCAATCATTGATGGCGGTATTGATACCGCTGTCAATCTCGCGCAGGCCATCCAGCGTCAAAGCCCCGCCATCGTAGGGGTGGTAGAAAGACTGGTCGGTCGAAATCTTGAAGACGTCGATCGCCAGCTTATAAATCCAGGTGAAGCCACTGGGCAGGCGCTTCTGAGCGTGAGCCTGATCCAGGTTCTGCTGCAGCTCGGCGATGCGCCCGCAGCCAATACCGGGAACGCTGGACAGAATATCCAGCAGGCCGTAGCGGTAGAGCCGGACGATCTGGGATGAGGAGATGCCGTAGTTGTACAGGATGTCGTCAGTCTTTGCCATACTAAAATACCTCCTTTTGATCGGTAAGCCAAGCCTAAAGTACGTAAACCAATTGCATTAAGGTACATAAGCTGAGCTTATCGTTCTTTAATTATAATATATGAGCCATAAAAATGCAAGAGTATATTGGAGAGAAAATACATAAAGCTCAAAATCAGAGCCTTCTTAGCTAGCTTTTGTTGGAGCTGAATTCTGTTGTTTATGAAGATTTGGCACTATGTTCGTCAATGGCAGTGCAGATTTGGGGCAAAATTGTGGCGAGGGCGGACTTTTCGGCGGCAGTAAAATGCCCTAAGACAAAATCAACATCACCAAGTTTGGCACGCAATTCTGGATTGCCGGTGCCAAGGCGGAGACGTGGAAAATTCTGGGATTTAAGCTGTTGAATGACGGATTTGAGGCCATTATTACCACCATCGGAGCCATGTTCGCGGAAACGCAGTTTGCCGAAATCGAGGTTAAAATCATCACAAACCACCAAAATATCTTGGGGTGCAAGCTTGTAGAAATGCGCAAACGCCGCTACTGGTACGCCAGAATTATTGTAGAAATCTTGCGGTTTAATAAAAATCCGCTCGTCATCCTTAAACCAAAGTGCGCCAAATTTAGGTTTTTGCCAGTTCAGATGATGTAAAGTCGCATAAAAATCCAACGCTAGAAAACCGTAGTTGTGGCGCGTGAAATTGTATTCGTTACCGGGATTACCAAGACCAACAATTAACTTCATGATTTGATTATAACATAGATTGGTGAGAATTATAGCTTGTGGTGGGCTGGTTCGGCGTTTTGATGATTGGGGCTGGTTCACTATTTGGGTGGATTGGCGATGATTAATAGCGAGCTGGCTACTGGGCTACAAAATAGCTATAGGCAGCAAACATGGCCACAATCAGAGCAATCGAGCCGATGATAGCAAGCAAGATTTTGATAGTGTTACTGCGATTGACGTCGCTGCCGGGTTTGAGCGAGGGTTTCTCGCGGAGATTGCTGGTTGCCGCGCGATAGATGCCGATAACGAGAACTAAGGCGAGCGCTATACTCATAATGATTAAAACGGTATTCATAAGCTGATTATAGCATAAAAGACTATAACAGCATTACTCAAAAGGTGGCAGTTGCCTATGATTTAACCATTGACTTTTTAGGTAAAGTGTGCTATAATGGAAGGATAGGGGGTGATTTTTGGCGAGCTTTGTCGAGTGGAATAGTTTTCTGCTTGGACGGGTCTACGCAAAAGTCCATTCCCTGTCTGTACCTTAGTAAAATGGTTTGGAAAATCAAATCTTTGGGAATTTAAGGCAGCTTAGCAGCCTTGAGCGCGGAAAATCAGTAGCCCAATTGCGTGATATTATGCGAGATTTTGCGGGTTTGAGGCTGCTAAGCAGCAAATAAATCCCTCTGCAGCGGTTCGTGAAATGAGCCAGCTAGCAGACGAAAGGAAGATTTGACTATGGAAAAGATCGAGCAAGGTACCGGCATTATGACTTCGGAGGCGTCCCCTTGGAAGTTAGCGCCAGAGGAACAGACTGCGAGCATTTTTGACTGGCAGGAACTGGTGCCGACGGGCTGGCGCGGCGTGAATCTTGATTCGGAGGAAACGCTGATCGGCCTGGGCAAGGCCAACCTGGCGGCCATGAAGCGCTACTGGCGCCAGCGAGAACGTGAAACCACGCGCAATCTGGAGCTGGCACAGCAGTATGCGGACACTTTTGCGGGTCAGACCACGGAGAGTCTGCAGCAGCGGGCAGCGCAGTATGAACATCCGGAATTCTCCTCGGTGGGGTTTGTTTCGGAGGCGGCGCCGGAGCCGTTGGATATTGCTTCGCGCACGCGGGGTGCCAACGCTACTACCCTGAACTTCTGTGGTTGGTGCAGATATGCTCATTCCACACTGAATCGTTGTCACTATGCCATAACGTCGTACTGTAACGTAATGCTGCCCTGGCAGCGAAAAGCCTATGGCTGTGATGGTAGCTTACGGTCGCAGCTGCGGCTGCCCGAGAATCTCTTTGATACGCCCTGTCAGCTGTTGTGCTGCGCACAGGGTCAGCTGGACCTCTACATTAAAGCCTTGCAGGAAGAGGTAAACGAGTTGCAGGCTCAGAGGACCAAGGTGGCTGGGTATATCGAGCGGATTATTGCGGCCGAGAAGATGGCTGATCACAAGCCGTGCTTTGCCTCCGAGCGACCTGATGGGTGGTTCCAGGACCGATGTGCAGTGATGTGTCTGGTGCACGATTTCTCCAAGTTACCGGCGAAATCGCTGCCGCATTTTGTGCCTGGCCATGTGACCTATGCTGCCAAAAGCTGGACGGTGTCGGTGCACTCGGATGAGCCGCTGAACGTTGGCCGCGACGGTGATGCCTATAATGTCAACCTGTCGTACTCTGACCCGGCGGTGATTCTATGGTGGGAATATGAGTATCTGATGGCGCATCCCGACGAAATGGCGGTTTGGCTCGCCATGATTGGCGAAACCTATAAGTGTAGCCGCAGCACGTTGTTACAGGCGCTGCACGAGGAACGCAGGTGAATTAGCTGATTTGGCACACTTTATACTCTAGCGATTTGTGCCGATTTTGTCTGATTCTGGAGCATTTTTCCAAACTTCCCCGCCCCCCCCCACGAAAGTGGGGGTATTTTTTAACGAACTCCGCAGAACTTTTGAGCCGAGAAGTTGGCAGACTGCCAAGATATATCGGTAAAAGCCTTAAAAATGTGGTTGACTTTTTCTGCTTAGTGCGCTATAATTAAGGTAATAATTTTCGGGATACCCCCCGTTCACCCCTTAGATCATTGGTCTGAGGGGATAATTTTTTCTAAATCGCCGCAGTATAGACCGTAAAATCCCAATTTTACTTTTAAAAAGTCGCCTTTTGTCGTCATTCCCATTCGTCGGTACAGGCGTTTCGCGCTGAGGCTTTTTGCCTGCGCCAGATTCGCCCAACTTTTCTTGCCTCTAAACTCAAATTCCACGTACCAATTACCTGTGTGTGGCTGCGAGGTGAGCGGAATCGCCATAAAACTGTGCTTATTATGTTTCTTGAGCACGATTGCGGGTCGACTAAACGGAGCATTTTTGCCATTCACTTCTACGCCAATGTTCTCGCCAAAGTTGCACCACCAAACCTCCGCTTCTTTGAACGGCTTCTCTTTGCTAGAATTATGTATTTTTAGTTTTAGCGACGACCATCGCTGGATTAATTCTGATTTACCACTATTATTCGCTTTCATTCCCCCAGCCTAGCATATTTCAGATCAAAATAACAAGCACTAGCATGATATTTTGTGTAAAATTCAAACAGCATTAAAGCGTTAGCTGGATATAAAATACTTGCGCAGGCACAAAAAGTCGGTATAATAAGAAGTGACGAATCTATCATTAAAATAATTTTGCAATATGTTTTGTAAGCTAAAGCAGGATTAACCCATTTAAACGGCATCGTAAGCCAGTTGGGTTAGGCTGTTTTCAGCTCTGCAAAATTGGATAGGTTCGTCACCTCTTACGGTGCCGTTTTTGTTTGTGGATTACTTAGCAAATAGAAGCGTGCTCTAGAGTATATATACTAAATCCTAGAGCTAAATAATTGCGTATATTTTAGCTCTACAACCTACAAAAGGAGGGCGCAAAGATGCAACGCAAAAGACATATTAACTTTAAGGACTTTCTGATCAGATTTTCTGGTCATAGAAAAACCAATCTTCATAGTATTCCAATATTATCACAATATAACAATGATAGTGATAATAAAATGAAGAATAATGTAAAGTCTAGTGTGTTATATAGTATTCCTTGTGGTTGCGTTTTCACCCTTCTTTTGTCGGTAATCTTTTGCCATAATATAGCTGATGCTATTACCATATGCAATGTGGATCCAGTTACTGATGTTAGTGCCATTTCTCCTGTAACCGACGCTGGCACTCCTACTCCCGCTACCGCTTCCCTGTCTCTCAGTAATACTAACATGAGTCAAAAAGCTACTCCGGGTTCTACTGCTATTGTAAGCACTAATGTAGAAGTAAGTGTAGGTAATGCAGAGAATTATAGTTTAAGTCTAGCTATTAATGATAGTACTAATATGGTTAACGGCAGCACTATCATTGTAGCTGGTAATCCTGATGATAGTACTAAGACTAATGTCTGGGGTTATAAATGGGATAATGCTAGTAGCTATGCTGCACCAACTACTGCCAGTACTACCCTGACTAATAGTACATCGACACCACTTGATAGTAATGGTGCTGTGAGCTTTACTAAAAACCTGACTTTTGCAGCTAAGTTTGCTAGTGACGCTAATCCTGGTACCTATCATGCCGAAGGTATGTTATCGCTAGCTGCTACACCAAAAGCTGCTGCACTGATAACTTTAGATAATCTTACGCAGATGCAGCAACTTACCTTAGCGCCAGAAGCTTGCGCAAATACTCCATATCTTGATGGACTCAATTATAGTAAAGAATATACTTTAACTGACGTAAGAGATAACAGTACCTATACGGTTAGAAAGCTTGGTGATGGTAAGTGCTGGATGACGCAGAACTTAGCCCTTAACAGCGGCAATGGTGGCTATAGCTGTGGCGGCCGTACTCTTAGTTTTACTACTTCCGACGTTTCTACCACAATGAATATTTGGACGGTTTGGTCAAGCCCCGAATTTGCCAATAATGCAGCTGCTGATATAAGAGTTGAAAATGGAACTGGTTATTACTCTTGGTGCTCTGCCACAGCTACAACTTGTAGCGGCGCAACTTCCAAAGGCGCCAACGCTCCATCTTCTATCTGCCCCAAAGGCTGGAAATTACCAACTGGTATGGTAACCGGAGCTAATACATCTAATGATTTCTATAACTTATTTAAGAACATGAATCTCACCATTAGCGGAAGTCTATCTGCCACAAGTAGCACTAGCTGGGGGGCTGGTGATTTAGCTATCGCTCAAGGGTCACCTTACAATTTTGCTTATTCTGGATATGTAAATAATGGCAGCTTACGAAGTGCTTCTAGCGAAGGCTTTTGGTGGTCTCGGACGGCAAGTAGCAGCGACAACGCCTACAATCTAACCATCCGTAGTGGATACATGCATCCAGGCACAGACAGCCTTAGTCTTCGTCAGTATGGCTTCGCGGTGCGTGGCGGACACGCCAAGCACTAGTGGTGGCGAGGCAACTAATCCTAGATAGGCTCTGATCACGGAATAACAAAAACAGCCCCGAACTCAAAATGGGGCTGATTTTTCCAAACCTTACACCTAGTTCAAGGTTTGGCGAATCTTCACCCCTGTTAGAGAAACCGTAAACCTTACACTTAGTGAAAGGTTTGCTCCGGCAAGCTGTTGTAAAATCGGGGTTTAGTTTGATAGTGAGGCTGGGGTTGCTCCGGTAAGCTCTTATGAGGCTGAAGCTTACTTAGAACTCAAACTTCTGCTGTTTCTGCCCCATTGCAGTATCGCAGTAGATATTGTAGCGCGGCTCAGAAAGTTCTAGCGCCAGCGACCAGATTGTTTCTTCATTGTAAACATAATGGGATTCGCGCAAGATCCTCCAAATATCAGTAAACTGGAAGTTTGGTAGTTGCCTGGCGATGAGATAACGTGCTTCGGCATAGCGTACGAAGCTAGTAGCGGTGAGATTATCTTTGAGTACATGATCCATCTTGATGGTTTTGGGCGTCAGGGCGTGGTTAGTATGCGCAATTACGCCTTGTGCATCAGGACGCAAAACTTCAATACCGCGAGTATAATCTTCTACCACGGCGACGTCGCCACTTGGGTCGGCAATCAAGAAATTCTTTGGGATCGCAGCTGGAATCCGCCGGAAGACATTTAGCGCCTGGCGGGTAGTCTTACAATGCTCCATAACATAGCGAATCAAATGCGAAGCGCGCAAGCCATAATTCCACTTATTTAAGTCTGCTGCAGTTAAACCAACATAGAGACCATGCTCGTTAATGCCGTCTTCAACGTAAAAGGTGCGGGAGCGACGCCCAAAATGGCGATCCCAGACACCTTCATCGGTAAAAGCGAAATAACGATTGTTGCCCTTGATGCTAATATCGTATTGCCCAAAAAATTCGCGTGCCTGTGGCCACCAGTCGTAATTGCGTCCAACAAAAGTCTTGCCGTTCTCTACTACCGCGAAAACGGTACAGCCATGCGTACGGGCGCCAACCTTCTTGCGTTGACCATCTACGAATGCAGCTAATTCTTCGTAGAGCACGACATTAGGGTCTTTGTGTGCAGTCTCGGCGATCTGTAAACACTCTTCAATGAATTCAGGATAATATTTTTGGTAGATTTTGAGCTGCTCACGCAGAGTAGCTACGTCATAATCAGCATAAAAGTTGTGCTGATTGGCGAGCAAAAGTTCGCCGCGATATTTACCAAATTCCGCACGGGTACCAGAAAATTTAATCATAACCTTAGTATAACACGAATTCACAAAAAAGACGCCATTACGGCAATCTTTTCCTGGTGGTTCTTATTGGGCTCGAACCAATGACCTTACGAATGTGAATCGTACGCT
>CAZWCY010000028.1:0-10060 GCA_964633035.1 uncultured Candidatus Saccharibacteria bacterium
CTTGCCATGCTTAACCCTGCCTTTGCTTATTCTTAGGTTTTTTCTTATTGATGACATGCAAGACGCCTTTACGACGCACGAGAATATCATCAGGTGAGATTTTTTTAACACTAGCACGTACTTTCACAGTGTCAAAAATCCTTTCCTTTAGAGCGTTGTAATTTTGTGCTCTTCCAACACCTTACAACACTCCTGTTACGACTTCTTCAAAAGTGTTGTAAAAATTACAACATTGGTTAATATTCTACTGCAAGCGGAAACTGATTCTACCCTTAGAAAGATCGTAAGGGGTAAGCTCAACTTCTACCCGGTCTCCCGGCACTAAGCGGATGTAGTTTTTACGCATACGGCCGCTCATGTGTGCAATGATACTATGACCGTTCTCAAGTTCCACCCGAAATTGGGTGTTCGGCAACGCCTCAACAACCTTGCCAGTAAGTTTAATTACTTCTTTTTGACTAGCCATAAATTACATCTTCTATTGTATCACGAATTAGTCTCAAAGTAAACACTTTTTCTTAGAAAAATTTAAGCAATTTATTGAATTAGCTCTGCTCGCACAAACAAGCGCTGCGAGTAAGTTTGCTGGCTTTCCCACCAATCGCCGGTACAAGTGATCAATGACAAAGTATTGCGTGCACCGGGCAGCTGAGTGAATGCGGTAGTCATATAATCGTTGGCTTCGTTGCCAAGTTCTTTGCGGACGCTCTCCACTACTCGATAGCGATAAATCGTGCCATTGCCCATCTTGACTTGGACTTCTTGGCCAACTGGGAGCTTAGGCAAAGTGCGGAAAATACCGTAACCAAGATCGCCGCCATGAGCATTCATAATTGTAACGCCGGTCTGACCTGGTAAAACCGAACCTTCGCCAGTATACCAACCCACATCGTAGATATTATAAGGCGTAGCCATTTCACCTTGACCTTTAAGGCCGATTTCAACAATGCGGGCACCATAAATACCAAGATATGGAATCGAAAAACTACACGGACGGTCAGGAGCGACCACGGTACACCAATCAACGCGTTCCTGCTCGGTAGGCTCGGTGTCATCGATTTCTTCTGGAGATTCTCCACCTTCATTGCTGACGCCAGCAGTGGCAACGTCGCGTTCGCTACCTTCCATGGCAGCAAGATAATTATGCTCCCAAATTGCTACGCGCAGGAAGAAGACCGCTAGTACGGTGACGATGGCGCCCAGTACAAGATAAGCTGGCTTGATATGAACTTTTCTAAGCACTGGCAGCTTCATCTTGTTCGGCTTGTTGCTCTTTTCTGACGTTTTTGTTGCCACTGGTTTTTTATCGGAAGTTACCTTTTTATTATCGTTAGTTTCCATTCGCTTTGTACCACCCTTCGTAGATCGATTAGTTTTACTTGTATTCGTCATAAGTAACCATTAGTGCGCGTGAATTAAGCTGGCGCAGATTTTCTAGGGCTACAGTGACAATAATCAGGAGACCAGTACCAGAAATAGATAAGCCAATTGGTGCTCCAGTGAGGATAATAAAGATATAATCAGTTAAGAATGGCAACATGGCGATCACGCCAAGAGCGAGAGCTCCGAAAAGATTGAGTCGATTGATAGTTTTACCGAGGTATTCGGCCGTTTGGGCGCCGGGGCGAACACCCTCAATGAAACCGCCCTGTTTCTGTAAATTATCAGCGATTTCGTTAGTATTGAAGATAATGCTGGTATAGAAATAGGTAAAGAGCACCACAAGGATAAAATACATAGCTGGATAAAGGAACCATTGTGCGGTAATACCATCAGGATAATAAGTATAGAAGTTGCTAGCGGACGGTGCCGTAAAGAGACTAACTAGTGTTGTACCAAAAGTGCCATCGGGATTGATTGTCTGAATGAGCTGGCCAATCAGAGCTGGAAGTGATAAGAAAGCGGTAGCAAAGATGACTGGAATTACGCCAGCGGCGATTAACTTGATGGGTAAGATTGACTTGATGCCGCCGTAAGTACTATTGCCGTGCACACGCTTGGCGTAATTAACGGTAATGACGCGCTGAGCCTCGTTAATCTTGACTAGGAAGTAGATGACGATAAGTAGGGCGATCACGAATCCGATAATGACCCAGAAAATGACTGGGTTGACTGGTAAATTGAACCAGCCAAAGAGTGAGAGGCTACCAGCTGAAGTGTCAAACAATGCTGCCCAGAGGCTAGCCAAGGTGTTCGGTAACTGGGAGATAATGCTAGCAAAGATAATGATAGAGATGCCATTGCCAATGCCCTGCTCGGTAATCAATTCGCCAAACCACATCAGGATCATTGAACCGGCAACCATTGCGGTGACGGACAACATCCAATCGGCAGTGGTGGGAGTATAGGCCATAGAAGTATTAGCAGAGATTACGGATTGGTAAAGAATGAAGATATAGGCAATGGACTGGACGATAGCTAATGGCACCGCAAGAATGCGTGTCCACTGATTAATCTTGCGGCGGCCAGTTTCACCATCCTGGGAAAGCTCTTCAAGACGTGGAATGGCTTTGGTGACGAGCTGAACTACGATTGAAGCGGTAATGTAAGGTGAAATACCAACCAGGAGAATTGAGAAAGTGGTTAAGCCGCCACCCGAAACAAGATTGAGAAAACTACCGAAATCGGACTTTTGAATTAAGGTTTGCACGGCTTCCTGGAAAGTGGCTGGCTCACCTAGCGGTACTGGAATATGCGCAAGGAAGCGATAAACAATAAGTAGCCCAAACACAATCAAGACGCGTTTCAGCATGTCTTTATTTTTCAGCGATTTGAATATAGTCTTATAATTCATACTTCCCTACTCTTACTCCGTCGGTTATGGTTTAGCTCTCAAACTAAATCTATATTTCGTCAGTTTAGAAGAAATTCAAAACTTCTCCCTTCACATCTTTTATTCTACCACAAAAAATAGCCCGATGGAAGGGCTATTTTCTGGTTTTTATCAAACTATTCAGCTTTAGCAGCTACACGCTGTGGCACAGCAACTTTTTTGAAGCTGCCGCCAGCTTTCTTGATGGCCTCGATTGCAGTCTTGCTAGCAAATTGAGTTTCGAGCTCAATTTTAGCGGTAAGATCGCCACGAGAGATGATTTTGACCTTGGCATAAGGATTCTCAATCAAACCTTTATCGGCGAGAGTGAAATTATCAACTTTGCCAGTCAAATCATTGAGACGGTCAGTATAAACTACGGTAGCCTTATCGTGCAAGCTCTTGAAGCCTTTGAGCTTTGGAATAGCTTGCATGATAGCGCGTTGACCACCCATGAAGCCGGTTGGCATCTTGCGATGACCGGTACGAGCTTTTTGACCCTTAGTACCACGACCAGCGGTTTTACCTTTACCAGCGGAAATACCACGACCAAAACGGGTTGGGCGAGTATTCTTATTTACGGTGAGATCATTGTACTTCATTATTTATCCTCCTTTTTGGCGGATTTCTTGGGAGCAGCCTTCTTAGTGGTCTTAGTGTCAGCTTTGGCCGCGGTCTTGGTAGCCTTGGCTTCCGCCTTAGGCGCTTTTTCTGCTTTGGCGGCTTTTTTGCCTTGGTTGCCGACCCATTCATCGCGTGGAGTTTGTTCTTTCAAGCCTTCGATGACGGCGTAAGCAATGTTGACTTTGTTGGTGCTACCAAGTGACTTAGAAATCAAATTCTTGATGCCAGTGAGACCAATAATGCTCCGTACGACACCACCGGCGATAATACCGGTACCAGGAGCAGCTGGTTTCATTAAGACATCGGCGCCAGTAGCGCGAGTCTCAACTTCGTGGCAAATGGTTTCACCATCCATGTTAAACTCAATCATGGATTTTTTAGCTTTTGCAGTAGCCTTCTGTACGGCGCTAGTGACGTCGCCACCTTTAGCTACGCCGATGCCGACTTTATTCTTATGGTTGCCCATTACTACGAGCGCCTTGAAGCGCATGCGACGGCCACCTTTAACAGTACGAGAAACGCGGTCAATATTAATAGTAACGGTATCAAATTCTTTTGGTGCGCTGTCGGTGTTGCGGTTGCGATCACGACGATTGTTGCGACGTGGCATCGCTTTGCCGCTAATGTCTCTCTGGACTTTGCGAGCAGCTACGTTGTCGCTCATCTTGAGAGTGCCAGACTTGTTGACGACCTGTGCGGTCTTATCAGATTCTGCCATTAGAACTCCAATCCTTCCTTACGGGCAGCTTCTGCAAGTGCAGACATTCTGCCAGCATATAATTTTGCGCCACGGTCAAAGACAACGGTTTTGATATTGGCTTTTTTCGCTTTGGCAGCGATATCTTTGCCAATTTTGGCTGCTAAATCGGTTTTGCTACCGGTGTTTTTGCTACCAACTGTGGTAGCGTAAACCAAAGTAGTGCTTTTGTCGTCGTCGATAATTTGGGCAGTGATGTGTTTATTGCTAATATGAACGCTTAGGCGTGGACGCTCAGCGGTACCATGGATTTTAGCACGAGTGCGCTTTGCACGAAATACTTTATTCATTATTTCTTACCAGCCTTTCCTGCCTTACGAATAATAACTTCGTCGACATACTTAATACCTTTACCTTTGTATGGCTCTGGTTTCTTTAGTGCGCGGATTTCGGCGGCAACTTGACCGACTTTTTGTTTGTCGATACCACTGACAATAATAGTCATCTTGTCAGTCTTGAGATCGACACCTTCTGGAGCGGTATATTTCACTGGATGTGAAAAACCAAGTGCCATTTCAATGCTCTTTCCGCCGCCGTTTAGCCTAAAGCCGACGCCGTTGATTTCGAGTTTTTTCTCGAAGCCTTTAGTGACGCCAGTAACGGCATTATTAAGTAATGCGCGTTGTAGGCCGTGCCAAGCACGGGATTTTGGTTCGTCATCACTTCGAGTAACGGTTAGAACGTTACCGTCAACGGCGACCTTGACGTTTTCCTGGAGCGGAACGATGAGTGAACCCTTAGGTCCTGCGACAGTAATATCTTTGTCGCCGACCGTGATTGTCACTCCCGCCGGAATATTGATGGGTTGTTTTCCGATACGACTCATATTTCCCTTTCTTAAACTAATATTCCCTTAATTTTATCACGAATTACTGGGAAATGCAAGAAGTTTGAGGGGTGAAAAGTATTGAGATTCGTGACGCGATTTGCGGCTTTTACATCTTTATGCTATACTTATAGCAGTGTACCTTAGATTAGAAAGGATGGGATGTCTTATGAATTGTCCACCCGCCCCGTGTGGTGGTAGCTCGCTCTCGATTATGCCGGCTAAGATTTACCCGCATTTTGATGAGTTCTTACGGTTCGCGCAGTTTTACTGGCGGGAGAAGGATTTTCCGGATCGAGTTGACAAGTATTTTCGGTGGTTTTTCACTGAAGGCCACCATAACCCGTATCAGCTGACGCCGGCAGAGCAAGATCATCTCCGCCAAAGTGCGGTTACTATGGCTAAATTAATCCGTGATTATCAGGATATTGCCAATTCAATGTTAAACTGGCGATGCATCTACGGCAACCCGCCCATACCGGGTGAATAGTAGCACTGGCACATTTGAGACACGTCGCTGAGTGCTACTCCAATCCACCTAGATTAAGCAAATCACAACCAACCCTCGGACTTAAGTCCGAGGGTTTAAAATCCGCCTCCAGAGTTCGAGATCTTGCTCCGGAGCTTTATCGAACTAATAAAAATGCCCCGCTATAAGATAGCGGGGCTGTGAGGTAAGAATCTGGCGCTAACCGGCGCTCCAGGCATACCACCAGCCGTCGACCTGGGCGTCTTTGAGACCGACCTCAGTGGTAATTTGCATGCCGTTGGGAAAGTAAATGACCTCTCCTGCGCTGAGGCCGACGCGGTGTCTTCTGGCGTCAGCTTGGGTACGGTAACCTTTGATCAAGGGGTGATTGGTGCTTTTAGCGGAAGCAGACATCTGTTCGCGGGTGAGGACGAGAGCCTTTTTCACGGCGTCAGTTTCATCCGGAAAGAGGACCGGTGCAGTCAAGCCGAAAAAAGCAGCCCCAGCGATAACTTCCAGTAACATAAGGTACATCTCCTGTCTGTTATAGATTTTTTGCAGGAATCTGCTTAAATTATAGCTTATTTATTGAGAAAAGTCAAGAAAATCACTCAAAATGCTTGACTTTTTTACTAATCTGTGCTATAATGGAAGTATAGACCTTACTCTAATGAGCTGGTATCAAACCACCTCATGCGTGAGGTGGTACATTTAAAAGGAGGCAGAAAAATGGGATTTTTTGCAAAATTTCTGGGAAGCGTGATCGGTGTGACGGTTGTGCAAACGGCAGCTTGTTATACCAGCACCAACCAGGTTATGCATGAATCTGTCGGACAGGCGCTTTCTGGCGCTCGCCCGACATCGTCCAGTACCAGGCAGACATCCTCTAATACTCAACCGGAGTCTTCTAATCCCCGGCAGGCATCTTCTGATACTCAAGATTCTAGATTTTGCCCCGAACCGCCGGAATGCGTAGATTATCCATCGCAGCCGCCGGCTACTCCGGCTCGCCCTACACTGATCAAGGAGCCAGGCGATCTGGGGACGCCCGATCTTCCGCGTCCAGCTGAAGTGTCATGGTTGGACGATCCTCAGAAAGTAGAAATAGCGATTAATATTCTGAAGCACGGCGACTGGGAGATGCGGTACTATTGGGAACTTTATTACGCGAAAAAGAAGCCCGTTGAGGAGATTGCGTCCCGGCAAGAACAGATTTACTACGACAACTTTTGGCAGCAGCTGCGTTGTTGTTGGAAAATGCTGCAGTAGCCGTTCTGGAAAGCGTATCTGGCTGGGCATTGCCCGGATCCGCAAGTGGTAAAGGGTATCCCTGCGCTAGCTAGAGGAATCTGTGTGTTAGACATAGAGGGCTTTAAGTCCCGGCAGACTCACAGCTTAATTAAGGACGGCGTCTATACTCTGGGTATACTTCAAACCAGCTTATTTAGTGATCGCTGGCAACCTAAGGGCATTAACGACATGGATAAATGGTATTTCCGAAAAATACTCATGCAGTATGGATTGGAAGTGCCGCCGTCGGACCAACCCGATCCGATTCCTTTTGCGGAGCTATTCATTGGCGCAGTCTTTGGCGTTAAGGTAACGCCGCAACAGCGGCTCAGTAGCTACAGTTTTATCGTGGGCGACGAGCCACTGGAGGATCGTGTTCAGCGTATTCAAAAAGAGGGTCTGATTTACAGGAATGCCATTAGCGACTGTGAAGATGTGCTATTTTATCTTTATCCGGAGAATGACTACCGTGGAACTAATCGGGCGCTGCGTTATACGCGGAGAGATCTGAAAGCTAGAAAGATTTTGGCTGGAGGTGAGTACCCTGAAGTGCGCAATGCAATGATGGAGGGCGTAGACCTTGAACAACTAGACAAGATTTCTGTGCAAGATTCGGGCCTGTCGCGGCGGGCGCAGCGGAGAATTCGAGAATACTTTCGCCATGACGATACATTTACCGTGGCCGATCTGGTGCGGACGTATCATGACTGGCTAATTTATGAAGATACCACGGCCGCAACCGAGATCAAAGAGTATTTGTACCAACATGGCTACGTGATGCGTCCAGAGAATATGCCGATGGATAAACGTACACATATTGCCTATTTGGGGCTTCCGACAAGAGTAAGAATGTCGCTACGCTACCCTGGAAATGTGGAAACGGTGGACGACTTAGTGCGGTGTTGCTCTGGCAATGATCCAGTCTTTTCCCTGCGCTATGCAGAAGGAATTGGCAAGAAAAGTATGGAGATTATTCGGGCTCGCCTGGTGGAGTTTGGTTTCCTGACCGATTCTCAGTAAGCATTTCTGCTTCTACGTGTAAGGGCTGTCTGAAAAAGGCGGCCCTTTTTATTATTGTAGTTTGATTGGTGATTTACGCCATACAAAAAGCTCCCCTTTGCAGGGGGCTTTTTGCTAGGTCTCACCATTTAGCCTTAGTAGACGCGAACTAGAATCTCGCCACCAAGATGTTGCTTCTTGGCCTCTTTGCCGGTCATGATACCCTTAGAAGTGGAAACCAAGACAATACCGCGACCAGACTTGACTACTGGGATATCCTCGACACTGGTGTAAACACGACGACCAGGCTTAGAAATCTTGGTAATCTCGGTAATCCGGGCTGGAGCACCTTCTTGGTTAATCACAACGTGCAGGGTGCCGCGAGGCGTACCTTCTTCGATTTCGCAGGCATCAATGTAGCCAGCATCCTTCAGGCCTTCGGCTACAGCCAGCTTGAGCTTGCTGGTTGGTACGCGGACCTCGGTCTTGCCAACCATGATAGCATTGCGAATACGAGTGATAAGATCGGCGATTTGATCAGTTGATTGTAATGACATATTCTCTTCTCTCCTTTCCTACCAGCTACTCTTAGTGACACCTGGGATTTCACCCTTAGAAGCCTTTTCGCGGAAATTGATACGGCTCAGACCGAAGTAGCGCATATAGCCACGAGGGCGACCGTCAAGCATGTCGCGATTCTTGAGGCGGGTAGGGCTAGCATTGCGAGGAAGCTTTTGCAAGCCTTCTAGGTCGCCCGCAGCCTTGAGCTCAGCGCGTTTAGCTTTATATTTTTCGTACATTTTGCGCCGTTTTTCGTCGCGGAGGACGGCAGATTTCTTAGCCATATTATTTACCCTCCTTCTCAAACGGCATGCCAAATGCTTCTAACAATTTGGTGCTCCCTTCTTTTGAACCATTTTTAATAATGAATGTAATCTCTAGACCGTGCAAGACGCTGGCATCCTCAAAGGTAATCTCTGGGAAAACAGTTTGCTCTTTGAGACCAAGGTTGTAATTGCCTTGCTTGTCAAAAGAGTTCTTCGGCACGCCATGAAAATCACGGACATGTGGCAAAGTAATATTTACCAAACGGTCGATAAATTCATACATCTTGTCGTTACGCAAAGTGACGAGATAGCCAACTGGCGCACCCATACCTTTACGGATCTTGAATGTCGCGATGGACTTCTTAGCGAGACGAGAAGTTGGCTCTTGGCCAGTTACCTTGCGGAGCGTGAGCTCGACGGTCTCGGTGAATTTCTTATCTTCGCGCTTCTTACCGACGCCGCTTGAGACGACAATCTTTTCTAGTTTTGGCACTTGGTTGATATTAGCCAAGCCGAGTTCTTTTTGTAGATCCTTGGCGATTTTGTCGTTGTACAACGCCTTCAAACGAGGTGTAGTTTTAGTGCTAGCCATTACTTATCCTCCTTTTTCAGGTTCGAGAAGTCAATACCAAGATGGACTGTCTTCTTGCCGCCTTTAGGGTTAAATTGTGTAGCACGCATATGGCGTTCACGCACCTCAGTATCTTTGAGGAACGCCTTGCCTGCCTTCTTATCGACACGGACGATACTTGCAACTTCGCCTTTGTGATCGCCGGCAATAACCTTGACGCGATCACCAACTTTTAGACACTTTGCCATTTTAGAGTACCTCCGGTGCTAAGCTAATAATCTTATTGAAGCCAAGTTCACGAAGCTCGCGCGGCACTGGACCAAAGACACGGGTGCCCTTTGGAGTTTTGTCATCGTTGACGAGTACGGCAGCGTTGTCGTCGAAACGGATCGTGCTACCATCTGGGCGACGAATTTGTTGCTTAGTGCGTACAATCACGGCTTTGACCACCGCTTTCTTCTTGACGTTGCCGGTTGGGCTGGCGTCTTTGACGCTGCAAGTGACAATATCACCTACACGGGCATAGCGTGCGCGTGTACCACCGAGGACCCGGATTACACCAAGCTCCTTGGCGCCACTGTTGTCAGCGACTTTTAATCTAGTTTCCTGTTGAATCATCTTATTTCTCCTCTTCCGCGGCGGTCTTGCCCAAGACTTCGTCTTTTAGCTCGACAGCTTCGTGTGACTTCTCAAGGACCTTGACGAGCTTATAGCTCTTGGTCTTTGAGTAAGGACGGCAAGCGGCGATTTCGACCTTATCACCAATGCCGGCTTCGTTGTTTTCATCGTGGGCAGTGTATTTACGAGTCTTCGTATACTGCTTGCGATAGAGTGGGTGAGTTTCACGACTAGCGATCGAAACTGTAATAGTTTTGTCGCGCTTGT
>CAZWCY010000029.1:0-9872 GCA_964633035.1 uncultured Candidatus Saccharibacteria bacterium
CAATGACCTTACGAATGTGAATCGTACGCTCTAGCCAACTGAGCTAAAGAACCAACTATTAATTTGGCATCGCTTGCAGAACTTAATTGCGCTAGTGGAAAGACGCTCCGCTTTTGATGTCATAGAGCCAAGAACGTAAATAGAGATCGTAAAAATTTACGTTCTAGCCCTACATATGATATAATAGCATAGATGAACGTAGATTTCCAGAAGTTTTTGCAAGAAAAATCCGAAATTGAGGATTTTTTGGCTTTGCCAGAGGCGTACGCGAGTGCAGATTTTGCTGCAAAGTCGCGGCGTTTGGCAGAATTAAATCATATTATTGGTCTGCATCAAGAAATTGAACGGGCAAAACAGAATTTAGCCGAAGCAACAGAATTAATCAACGATCCCGAATTGGGTCAGATGGCGGTTGATGATGTGCGGTTGCTGGGATTGACAATTGATGCTAAGACTGCCGAGCTAGAAGAGCTGTTGTTGCCGCATGATCCGGCTGATGATAAACCGGCGATTATGGAGATTCGCGCGGGGGCAGGCGGCGACGAAGCTTCCCTGTTTGCGGGCGAGTTGTATCGTATGTATGTGCGCTATGCTGAGAAGCACCATCTTAAAGTCGAATTGATTTCTCAAAACGAGAACGAGGCGGGCGGTATGAAGGAAGTGATTATCCGGGTGACGGGCGAGAAGCCGTATGGTCAGTTGAAATTTGAAGGTGGCGTACACCGGGTGCAGCGGGTGCCGGTAACAGAATCGCAGGGGCGGATTCATACTTCTACGGCGACGGTGGCGGTGTTACCAGAAGCCAGTGAGGCAGATTTGGAGATTAAGCCGGAAGATTTGCGGATTGATATTTACCGCTCCGGCGGTCATGGCGGCCAGGGTGTCAACACGACTGATTCAGCGGTGCGGATTACGCATTTACCCACGGGGATTGTGGTGGCGATGCAGGATGAGCGCTCGCAGCAGCAAAACCGCGTAAAAGCGATGGCGGTACTTCGTAGCCGTTTGCTAGAAAAACAGAAGCAAGAAGAAATGCAGGCGGCGAGCGATGCGCGTAAGAGCCTGATTGGATCTGGCGATCGTAGCGAAAAAATTCGGACTTATAACTTCCCGCAAGATCGCATTACCGACCACCGCGTGCATTATTCGCGTTCTAATATCGGCGCGGCAATGGACGGTGATATTGAGGATTTGATTAAAGAATTGACTTTGGCTGAGAGAAAGCTCAGTGAATAAAAGAGATCTCCCTAGTGGAAATTTTGCACAAAACTGGCAATTATTAGATAGCATGATATAATTAGGGATAAGGAGGGGGTGCTCTTTTGCAGAAGGGGGTTGGTGATTTGAAGGAAAAAATCTGCGATGCACTGATGTGGGCGGTTATTTTTCTGTATTATGGCGGCCTAGCTTTGGCGATTACCGGCTTATGCTTGGCGTGTCGAGAGCTGGGTTGGGCGGGTTTAGCGCTGGCTACGCTTGCCGCTATAACGATCGCGATAGTGTGCGTTATGGATGATTTGCGTAATATCGTCAAATGCAAAACCGCGTTGCGGGCGTTGTTGTCCGGATCGCAGGTGTTGGCAGAAGCCGTAGTGTGTATTTCTGTATATTTAGTAATCAGGCCGATATGTTTGTTGACTGACAACTTAATAGCAGTTGCAAAAAGTGCAAAATAAATCGCGCTTAAGATAAAAATCCCCCTCCTTTCCCCGCTTCGGCGGGGATTTCTATAGATTTTAAGGTTATTTTAAGATAGAGGCAGAAAATTGCGAAAAAGCATTGACTTTTTGAAGGAAGTGTGCTATAATGAGAACATGTATGGACAACCATGCAACAGAGGCGAACGCAGGCGCGACCTGTGTACACAGGTATTTTGTTTGTCAACAAAATACCAATATTATTAAAAGCCTTGAACTTTAAGATTTTGCTTAACGCTGACTTGTCGCGTGAATACTGGACTGAAGCAAGCTTGAGGGTGGTATTCACGTGGCAAGGTAGTAGCTGCGTAGATTTAAAATGGGGGTATCAATAATGAAGAAAAACCAAGCGCAGATGCGAAAGGACATTTTTCGGCGGATTCCGAAGCTGGTGAAGCGGCTGGTGGAGACAACTCTGGAAAGCTTCCCCTTCCTCCTGAAGGATATCGACTCGATTGTGGCGACGCACTCCTGCAAGCCGCAGCGGGCCGAGGAGCTGTATGAGCACATCGTGGCCCTGGTGGCTGCCGAGGCGCAGTCCGATCCGACTAAGCGGGCACAGCTGAGAATGGAGGCCTTCTGCGGATCTCCGATCGACGCCGGCAGCGAAAAATTCGTGGAGACGACACTGGCGGTGAAAGTTGAAGCCTGCGAGAGCGGTTTTGATATTACCATGAGCAATGGTTGGTCGTTCTGGGCGGGCTCGGCGCTGGATGGTCATGTGCCGCAGTTCGGCTCAGTGATCCGTCAGTACCGCATAGGATGCTCTGGTGTTCTGGGCGTTGTGATTGACGACCATGTGTTCCGGTATAAGACACTGGCGCAGGATCGAGCCGAGCATGAGGCCTGGGTGGAGCAGAAACGTGCGGAAGCGCGCAAGGAGTTCCCGAAACGGGATAAGCTGATCGCGGAGTTGCCGGAGGTTTTTCAGCAGCGGATCCATAAGTTCCAGCGCGCGCCGCTTTTTCGGGAAGACTTGGAGGGCTACGAGCTGCTGGTCTGTCAGGAAGCGGTGGCAATTGCCGCGCGGCTGAAGACTGAGCAGAAACTGCTGATCTGGAGCCGGCTAAACTATGATCATCAGCGGCAGTTTATGCCGGAGCTGAGTGATGGTCACAGCGGCAATAGCTTCTGGATGTCAGTAGTACTGGCTCGTGCGTACCTCACCGATCCGGAGTTGGTGCCGAAGATCTATGGCGCCATGGCACCGCTGGTGGGCTCAGACGCCTATCTCCCGCTCGAGGAGCGTAGCGCAGCTTAAGCAAAACTAATCCCCCGATTAATCACTACTAGTGAGGCGTCGGGGGAATTTTTTATGGCTATAAAATCTCGAACAACCTATGCGCCGCACTAGGACTTATTTGACTTTTACTGATAAGCGTGTTAACATATAAAGCATGAACGTACAATCTTGGCTAAAATGGGCGAAAACCCAAATTGACAGCCTAGACGCGGAGCTGATTGCAACGCGGATGTTTGCGCCGGTGCGAGCGGATCGCAGCTGGTTAGTGGCACATAGTGATGACGATTTAGAACGTCGTCGGTACCTGTATGCTAATAATCTGGTACGGCGGCGGGCGCGCGGAGTGCCGCTAGCTTACGTGCTAGAGGAGAAGGAGTTTTATGGTCGCAAATTTTGGGTACGCCCGGGAGTTTTGATTCCCCGTCCGGAGACGGAAGCGATTATTAATACGGTGAAGAGCCTAAAATTGCCAGAACAGCCGCATTTTTTAGAAATTGGCACTGGTAGTGGCTGCATTGCGATTACTTTGGCCCTAGAGTTTCCACAGAGCTACGTGCTGGCATCGGATATTTCAGCGAAGGCCCTAGAGACCGCGGAGCGCAATGACATTCGGCACGAAGGTCGGATTGATTTAGTACAAGCTAATTTATTCCAAGATTTAGAGATTGGACCGCGTGAGCATTTTGATGTGGTGGTAGCAAATTTACCTTACGTTAATAAAGATTGGGATTGGGTGAACGAGCAAAACCTGAGTTACGAGCCAGCCAATGCCCTCTTTGCACGCGGTAGTAATGGTTTGTCGATGTACCGACGATTTTTTAAGGAATTGTATCATTTGCGCAACGAAGAAGATATTTGGCTAGATTATGTGGTAGTGGAAGCCGATCCGTGCCAGCATCAAGAATTAATTAAGATTGCTGAGAAAGCAGATTTTATCCATCTTAATACCAATGGTTATGCGCTCTTGTTTGAGGATACTTGGCGATATTGGTGGGATTATCGCAAAAATAGCTACGTGCACAAGCCGGAAAAAGTGATCCAGGCGGAGCTAAAAAGTGGTATTATTAGTTTTGTGCCGGATGAAGCGGAATAAAACTGTATATGACATTTAAAAAAGTAGGAGCCGGCTTGTAAACCGGCTCCTATTGATGTGGATTTTAAGATTTGGTGCTCTTAGTGGTGACGGTCTTATATTCGCCAAGAGTGAGATTGATTGTTCTCTCCTTGCCGTCGCGCAGCACCACCAGCTGAATGGTATCGCCGGGGGCGTATTCACCGATTAAGCTGGAAACCGTGCCGGCTTTGCCAACTTCAATACCGTTAATTTTGATAATGATGTCTTTGTCTTGGAGACCGGCCTTATCACCGGGGCCATCGGCAATCACTGATTTTTGGTTGCTGGAGCTAGTGATATAGGCACCAGCGGAAACCGGTAGATCATAAGTGACGGCGACATCCGGGGTGATATTAATATAATAAATCCCCATATAAGCGCGCGCGGCGGAATTGTTATCAATGATATTTTTGAGCATACCCTTAACGCTGGAGATCGGAATTGCAAAACCGATGCCATCGGCTTCGGAAGTGGTGGCGGTATTGATACCGATAACTTCGCCGGCGGCGTTGACGAGTGGGCCACCAGAATTGCCAGCATTAATAGCGGCGTCAGTTTGAATCATGTCGGTAAGGTTTTCCGAAGAGCTGAGATCGCTACTGTAAGCGGTTAGTGAGCGGCCAGTACCGGAAATGATGCCGGAAGTAATAGTATTTTGATATTGCCCCAGTGCGTTGCCAATAGCGATGACTTGCTGGCCAGCGTGAATGGTTTTGGAATCGCCGAGTGTGACGGTAGGAAGATTATCGACGTCTTTAATCTTAAGGTAGGCAACATCGTTGGCTGGGTCAGTGCCAACTAAGGAGACTTTATCGTAAGTTTCGCCGCTATCAAGCACAACTTTGATAGAATTGGCATCCTCGACAACGTGTTTATTAGTGAGGACGTAGCCATCTTTGGTAACAATCATGCCGGTACCAGCGGAAGTTTGCGTAGAAGATTGGCCAAACCAGCCGGTGGTACGAGTTTCGGTGACGATTGAGACTACGCCAGGTGCAACTTTTGAAGCGACTTCAGCGATTGAGCCTTCGGTAAAGTTGGCGGAATTACCGTCACTGCCGTAGTTCCAGGTGATCGCCGGATCATCTTCGAGGTAATTCAAGACCGAGAGCGTAAGTCCGGCGCCGGCAGCACAGAATGACAAAATTAGCAAAGTGACCACGGTGACACGAAAACCGGCATCAGAATGTTTAGAAGCCTTTTTCATTTTGGGCGGTTTGGCGGTAGTGTCAGCTGGATTTTTATTGGCTGTGGTCGGCTTAGCAGTAGGTTGAGTCGTAGCAGCAGTTGATGTACTAGTGGGTTGAGCAGCGTAGGTTGTGGCAGTATTAGCGGACTTGACTGTCGTTGCTTCCGCATCGGTTTTTGGCGTAGTATCTTTCACTTCTTCTTTTGACATATGTTATATATTACCTCCTAAAACTTAATGAATATTAAACATTGGTTGGCTAAAGCCGATAATCAAAACTGCTACCACTACAATACTAAAAGTGAGCGGTAGAGCAATCTCGCGCAGTTGTAGTTTACCTTCGTGTTTGGTGAGATTGTTGTAAATATTGAAATAGGCGAAGGCGAGCAGGGTGAGGATGATAGCGATTTGGGATACGCAAATGCCAGTAGTACCAAAAGAGTAAATAATGAGCCAAGCATGAGAAAGCCAAGCGATCTCGGCGAATATCAAGCCGCAAACGATGGAAATGAAAGAGCTGTCGTGCTCGTTGCCCTGGATGAGAACGTGATGCGAGGCGGCGTAGCCGATAATTAATTCGGCGGCGACTAGCACAATGGAACCGGTAATGGCAGCAAAAACCGTGGCGGCCGTGCTACCAATAAACACTGCGATGAGGGCTTGTATCATAGCAAAAGTGAGCGATGAACGTGGCTTGATGATGATTAGCCAAATTGCGTATGCGGCCATTAAGACAAAATGCACTGGTAAGAACGAAGAGCCAGCGGCATACGCCAGTAAGACGCAGCTAATACCAACAATCAAATCTACAAGGCTAGAGCGGATGTTGAGCCACCAATAACGATGGTTTACGGCAAAAACTCGCCACTTAGAAACTAGAATTAAGACTAAACCAATCAGACAATTGCCAGTAATAACAGTAGCACCAATTGAAACTACTGCAAGCAATAAGTTCAAAATCATGTGAAGCAACGAGCTAAGCGCATTGCGACTTTTGCGTATAAAAATATAATCTGCCATGACCTTATTATAACAAAGGTTGATTAAAATTCAGTTAAATTTTGCGACAAAACTCGTAAAATTTTATCTTAAAAATTATGGCAAATGTTGCGTGGCAAAATACCTAAAATTTGTCATAAAAAATCGACAAAAATCAGCAAAAAATCATAAATGTGATACAATGAAGTAATGGAGCAAGTTAAGCCAAGTTTTCTCAAAAAACATCCACTTTTACGCGATTTATTAAGTTTAGCAATTTTTGTTTTAGTAGTAATTATCGGTACTTTTATTCTGAATGCTTACGTTTATCGTTCTTATGACGTAGTAGGACAAAGTATGGAGAACACTCTACACAATGAAGACCGGGTAATCGTGAATCGTTTTGCAGTGAGTTGGGCGCATTTTCTGGGTCAGGAATATATGCCTAAGCGGGGGCAAGTGATCGTGTTTGCCAATGGTGCTGCTAGCGGGCCCCTGACTTGTGGTGTGCCAACTGGCCAAAAAGATCAATATATTATTAAACGCGTGATTGCCTTCCCTGGTGAGCGGGTGACGGTTAAGGATGGCGTCTTAACGGTTTATAATGACGAGCATCCAGATGGATTTAATCCTGATGAAGAGGCGCGCGTGGATGAGAATAATGGGCCAAAAGAATATTCTTCGGGTGATGTCGATACGATTGTGCCGGCTGGCGAAATCTTCGTAGCGGGCGATAATCGTGAAGGCTCGCATTCGTTTGATTCGCGTTCGGGCTTAGGCACGGTGCCACTTTGCCGGATTATTGGCCCGGTAATTCTGCGCTTGTATCCGTTTGATGCGATTCGGACATTTTAGAAAGCTAAGTTTTCGCAATTGAAGATTTTTGGATACAAAAAATCGGTCGCCCGGTAGGGCGGCCGATGGTTTTGGAGGGGACTAATGATATTACTGCAAATTGCCTAGGCGAGTAAAGATGCTGATGTGCTGTTGTGTGCAACTTGCTGCTGCGTCATGCCTTTGATCAAAACAGTATGGGCGGACCGTAGTAGGTGAGCAGCCAGTCTTGTTCGGTGGTGCCGAAGAGGCCGTCATCATCGCCAATGCCTTCTTTTTCGCAGAGACACTTCTTAACGCCATCTTCTAGCTCCCAGATACGCAGCAGCATGCGGCCGTCGGTGCGCGTCCAGGTTTGGGAGAGGATCCAAGCGCGGCTGTCGGCGGCGTTAAAGATGGCGAACAGGGTGTCGCAGTCGTCGGAGATTTTGACGATCTGCAGGTCGCTGTCTTTTACACCTTCGCGCGTGATGCGACGGCCGTCGGTGCGCATAAAAATCAGCTCGATTTCATCATTGTCGTTGATGCGAACTTCGCGTAGAAACCATTCGCTACTGGGGAGTTTGAGCGCACGCTCCAGATCAAAATCGGGCGCAGCCGGCTCTACTACTTTGAAGGTGTCAAGAACGGTGTCTCCCGCCTTGCCGTTGGCGACGATGTAAGTAAGCAGGCCAGGAATCTGGAAGGTGCGGCTAGTGAGGTCCTTGGCCTCGTAGCTGCCGTCGTGGGTAAAATTAATGTGGGCGGTGTCTACGGAGAGGCTCTGACGCTTCCTTTCGGGCTGATAATCGAGCAGCTGTTGGAATGCAAGCATGGGATCCATAAAATTCCTCCTCTAATAAAGTACAAACGTGTGGATACGTACTCTAGAAGTATAGCACAAACTGGTAAGTTGTAAAGCAAAAGAGGAAAGTATATTTATAGAAGACGTCGATTCTTCTTCTGATTTGACAAAACACCTCATTTTTGCGATAATAGGAAGTATGAACGAGAATGTTTGGGAAAAATTACCGCATGGTTTTACAGCGTTGGCACCGATGGAAGGTGTGACCGACGTGATGTTTCGGCAAGTAGTGGCGCAGGCCGGGCGGCCAGATCTATTCTTCACGGAATTTACCAATGTCTCAAGTTTTGCGTCCGAGAAGGGGCGTTTTAATGCTTTGGAACGGCTAGAAGTAGCGCCAAGTGATGCGCCGATTATTGCTCAAATTTGGGGTAAGAATCCAGAGCATTTTGCCGAGCTAGCATCAGCTCTGGCGGAGCTGGGTTTTGCGGGGCTAGATATTAATATGGGCTGCCCGGATCGACATGTGAATGCGGCCGGTGGTGGTGCCGCGATGATTCGAACGCCAGGGTTGGCCGTGGAGTGCATTCGGCAAGCCAAAACTGCGACCAGCTTGCCAGTGTCGGTAAAAACTCGTCTTGGGTATACTTATCTCGAGGAACTTCGGGAATGGCTGTCTTTATTGTTGCGCGAGAATCTAGTGGCTCTCACGGTGCATCTGAGGACGCGCAAAGAAATGTCGAAAGTGCCAGCGCATTACGAGTTGATCCCAGAGATTGTGCAGCTCCGAGACAAAATTGCGCCCCAGACTAAGTTAGTAATTAATGGTGATATTAAAAATTTGGCGCAAGTGCGCAACTTAATGGTGCAATATCCAGAAGTTGATGGTTATATGATTGGTCGCGGGGTCTTTGAAAACCCATATTGTTTTACCGACCATCAACCGACGCGCGCAGAGCTGATGGCGTTGCTGAATTTGCATTTGGATTTGTTTGAAGCGCAAGATGTTAAGCACTGTGCGATGCAGGCGGATTTAATGCGTGAAGACCCGGAGTTTGCGCTAAAAATGGATGGCAAAGTGCGGAGCTTGCCTTATGAGCCACTGAAACATTTCTTTAAGATTTATGTTAATTCCTTCTCCGGTGCGAGTGAGTTGCGAGTGCAATTGATGGAAACACATAGCGTGGACGAAGCGCGAGCCTGTTTGCGGCAAAACTCATCTGCAATAGAACATGCGGCATGACAGTATCGCTAAATACTGAGAGTCTTGGTAAAAATACTTAGTTTGAGTGACATAAAAAGTCCCCAGCGTAAGCTGGAGACTGAGATGGAAGAACTTGGCGGTGTCAGATTTTGTCGCGCCAATCCGGGCCGAGCAATTCTTCGACCGGTACATAGGTGGTGGCAAAATCGTTGGCACTGATGAGATAGCGTTTGCCAATGGCGAGATCTTCCAGATTTTCACGGTTCACTGGCGCGCAGATGTAACAATTCGGGTCGCCGTATTGAGTTTTGCCCCAGTAAGCTGTAATCTGGATGTTGGTGTGGGCCGGATTCTTAATCGCGCGTATCAGGCCGATTGCCTGATAAACGCCAGGAGTGGCGGTGGCGAGATAGCGCTCGCGGAAAGATTGGTCTGACTTGCCGTAGTGATTGGCGCGGTCGCCAGCTTGCTGCAAGGGATTGGTGATAATCCAGTCACCGGCACGGACCGGTTGGCTGGCTTCGAGCGTCGGCATGCGCTTGCCGGATGCGTCGCTCATGACGTAGATGTCGACGACAAAATCGCCCTTATCGGTGCGGCGGACGTCGAGATCTCGATACTGGTCGCCCCGCAGTCCTTCGGCGGTGAGCTGGACGGCTTCGACTACGGCGGTCTTGATGTAGATGGGGGATGCTTGCAGCCGCTGGGTCATTAGCCTGGTATCCGGGTCAACTTGGATATAGATTGCCATGATATTTCCCTCCTAATAAAGTACGGTTTAATGCTACTTTCGTGTGTATGGCTATGCTTGTACTATGATTTATATAAG
>CAZWCY010000030.1:0-9855 GCA_964633035.1 uncultured Candidatus Saccharibacteria bacterium
CTCGACCTCTTCCTTGGCAAGGAAGCGCTCTAAACAACTGAGCTAAGCTCGCATACCTTGAGCTTCCGTATCTTACGGATATCTTTATTATAGCACAGATTTTGGCGCTGACAAGGGTTTTCTGGGAATTTTTTGAGATTGAGTGCAAACGGAGACTTTAAGGCATTGGCAGGATGTCTCTGGGGCGTTAAGAATTATACGGTATTTTTTATTCTACCCAATCGTATTCCCAGCCAAAATCGTCAAAAACGCGCTTAAAGAAGCGGCGGCTATTGATATGCATCAGAGTACCTTCGCGGGAAACCATGCCCTCAACGTCACCGACGCCGTTAGTGGCGAGGCGATAGGCGGCTTGATAGGCCTTGCGTTTGGCACGGCGCCCTGGTACGATAAAACGCGGATAAACCACCGCACCGATAAAAGGTACACCTTTATCAACTGGCTGCTTACGTTGCTTATGCGGATGCAGCGTGAGGTCGAGTTCGTCGGAGAGGTAGTGCTTGATAATGTCGATGTCGCGTAGCAGCTGGGCTTTGCGCTCCATTGGTACCACAATATAAAAATCATCAACGTAGCGGCCGTAATGTTTGTAACCGAGGTCGATGGTGACAAAACGGTCGAGCTGATCTAGAAAAATGTTAGAAATAAGCTGGCTAGTGAGATTGCCAATCACGATGCCGCAGCCAGGCTTACGATTGAAAAGGCTTTTGTGCGGCGGCAGGGCGGCCCATTCGGCCTTGGAACCGCGCACCGTGATATCGCGCATGGGATCGTCGTAAATAATCTGATGCCAGAGGTACTTAACGGTCTGGTAAAGGCGGTCGCGGTCGTAGGGTTGGCAACGAATTCCATTTTGAATCAGATATTGCGAAGAGAGATCTTCCACTGGCACATGGGGCTGAAATTGGCGTTCTAGACCCCAATTGATGCGCCCCATGAGTTTATCATGATTCAGGCTAATAAAGTAGCTCTGAATATCCAGAGAAACGGCAAAAGCAGGCTTGGTGTAATTTTGGGTAGCGCGGCGGACATGCTGAGCAAGGCGCTTCTGGCCAAAGAGCACGCCCTTACCTTTGCGACAGGAGTAAGAGTCGACGATAAAGCGCCGGTCCCACCAGTCGGAGCAGATATTAAAGAGGAAATGATGGATTACGCGATCGCGAAAGGGCGCAGCAACAATTTCGCGGACCACGGGGTCGTGCACAACAAAAGTCACGCCGCGGCTAGGCTCGTAGCACCGGCGCAAGATACTCTCGCGGAGTAAAGTAATATTCTCCATGTCGTTGAGTTCAAAGCGGTGTTCGTCGACAGTTTTACGCTTACCTTTGCGGGCTAGTTCGTAGGCTCGCCACAGTTCGTCAAGCAAGAAGCCTTCAAAACTGCGGGCGCTCATTTGGCTAAACTTTCGTCTGATTTGGCATTGGATTTGCGAACGGTTTTAGTGGCGCTGGGTTCAGTGTCATTAACTGTGCGCGCTACGGCGCTGCTGGTCGTGTGTGCCTTAGCATTGGGCTTGGCGTCACGCAGGTAAACTTTGGCAGCGATTCGCTCAATACTAACGAGATATTCCAGAATTTTGCAGACTTCGCGATGATGTAAAATCTGCATCTTGCTGGCATAGGCAATACCAAAACGTAGTTCGCGCGAAAGTTCGATAATTGATTGCAAATCTTTGAGATCGGATTGATTTTTGAGCCGAGCATAGCGCAAGTAGCTCATGGTCATATCGTAAGATTGCATTACTAGGCGCTGACCAATGGTCTCGCGCGCCAGACTATCGGAAAGATGTTTGAATTGGTAATAGATCAATTGACTCGCCTGTGTAATCGCCTCATAGAGCGAGGGAACGGGCGACGCTGGCATCACGATAGTCATAATGCGCTTGATGTCTTGCTTGGCATTGTCGCGCAGTTTAGCAATTTGCTCGTCGCTGTAAACCTTGGAAAGCTTAAAGTAGTGTAGTTCGGGGTCGCTGATGGTCTTGTCGGGAAAGACATTTACCTCCGCGAGGCGAGCAGTGATATTTTCGAGCGAGCGAAAGGAGATCACGCCGTCTTCGGAAGTGGAGTAGTGATCGGTATCAAGCTTGAGCGAATAACGCCAATGAATCCGATCGGCGATAGTGGCGGCGAAGAAGAGGGCAGAATGCCCGGCGAGCTTGACAAAGCCGCGAGTAGAATTGAAGAATACAAGATGATGATTGTTGGCTAGTTCGAACTCCATCACCCGAGCTTTGATCTGGCGCTGGCGTTGCTGCATGGCACAACGTGCAGCCGAAAGTTTTTGTGTCACTGCGGCAGACGGAGCTGATTTTTGCTTGTCTTGGAGTGCGGAAATAGTTTTTTCGAGCGCACCCAAAGTCAAGTTATCATACTTATCGACGTCAGCCGATTTGACCGAAGTTTTTGCCATCTTTATAGTATTCCTCTAGTACTATTCCTATTATATAAAATTTTCTTAAAAAGTAAACATAAACGGAAAATTTTTTGTTTGGTGATGTGACATAGAATCATGCCGCATAATTTTGCTTTGCGGCATTGTGGCGACGAAAATGCTGTAAAAAATACTTGCGGAAAATAACCATCAGCGTTAAAATAATAGGTAGTAAGTAATATTTTTAATCAACCTAGACAAAAAGGGAGGGCATAATGAATCCTAATGAAACTAACCCAACTACGCCGACTGGTGCGAGTGGGGGTGCAGGTGATGCGTCTGGCGCAACATCTTCACCAATTCCAGCTCCGCTAGATCTCACCGGTACGAGTAGCAGTGGTTTGTCGATGGCGGATAGCTTGGCTTCAGCGCAAGATAATCTAACTTCGGCCGGGCAAGCTGCAAATTTAACTTCGAATACTTTAGGAGTTGATCAATTAGGCGCTGACAGTCCGTCTGCTAGTATGGAAATGCCGAATCAACCGTTGACACCAGCTGCGCCGGTACCGGGCTCAATCGGTAGCGTCACTTCGGTGCCGCCACTAAAATCTGCTGACAATACCAGTAGTTTTGGCTCAACTACGCCAACTACAAGCGCAATGCCGGTAATGGGTGGTGCTAGCACTACAAATTCTGCCGCCAGTACGCCAACCACTGCAACGAACAGTAGTTATTACAATCCTTTTGCTACACCAAGCTCGACTGCGTCAGCCACTAATACTGCTGCTGCGCCTACTACTTCTAGTATGAACACCATGAGCAATCTGAATAGTGCCACTATGCCGACTAGTAGTACGGCAGTACCACCAGCTTTGCAGCCACAGACTGAGAAATTCTCTGATCGTCTGAAGACACCCAAACCAGCCCAAGGTGGCAGCAACGCTAAGGGGATTTTAATGATCATCGGCTGGGCTTTGGCACTCGTTGCAACAATTTTAGCGGTTTTCTTCTTTGTACAATGGCAAGGCGCCGAGAAGCGTGCTAATGAAAAAGAGATCGTCTATGTTCCAGCGCCGGAACCAGATGGTGGTGATGATGTAGTTTCGACAATCACCTGTAAGCAAGATTTGGGTGGCGAAGGCACCGAAGGTCTCGAAAATGCCGTTAATCACAGCCGTACTGCGATCATCAATTATTTCAACGAGGATGAGAATCATAATTTGAACTTTGTGATGTTGACTGATGATTATAGCTTTACCGATAACGCCGCGGCGGAGGCGGCGCGTGGCCGCTTTGATGAACAGGCTGCTGGCTTGGCTGGTATTGCCGAGGGAGTAGGCGTAGCCCCACTAGAGAGTAATATTGAAGTGATGGATAATGTGTTGCATTATACCGTCAGCGGTGCTGCTGATCGCTTGATTGGCGAGCATGCTAATATGCTCTTAGTGCCGATTGGTGAAGATGGCGTTGTCTTGACTGATCCAGAAAGCCTACAAAAGTCTTACGAAGATCACGGTTTTGCTTGCGTAGCAGAGTAAGCTGTAAGTAGTTTTTATAATAAAAGCCTCCCGTAGTGGAGGCTTTTTGTGGGCCGCAATGACAAGCGCAGGTAGCTAGGAACTAGCGTTTGATACGGTTTTGCCTTTTGGACTTGAATGTGCTAAAATAAGGATAGTTTTAGAATTGGAACCATCCTAAAGCTAGTACAGTCTTGGGATTGAAGCTATTCTAAGGCTAAAAATAATCTTGTCTTGGCGCCATCGTTCAAGGGATAGGACATAGACCCTCTAAGTCTACAATGCTGGTTCGAGTCCAGCTGGCGCTACCATAGTTTAGATAAAAATTGGCTATTTTTTAACTAACTTATAATAGATCGACGGAGCAAACCGCACCGGCGCAAGTAAGCCTTGGGCGGCTTTTTCTAGACGTACGAGATTTTTGGTGCCAAAAATCTTTTTGAGCTTAGCGCTACGAAAATTGGATACCGAAAGCACTTTCTCAATCTGGAAACCCGATTGACGAAAGACCGTTTCGATGTATTTAGGATGATAATTGTAAAAACCATCAGAATTAAGATCTTTGAGGTGGGCAACTTCGAGGCTAAAAGGATTAATGTCGGATTTCTTAAACCAATAGCGGAACATTTTCGGCAAGGTTTTCTTGTTGGCGACTTCAATTACAGCGACACCACCTGATTTAAGTACGCGATAAAGTTCATCGGAGACTTTTTGCATATCTTTGAAATGGTGGGTAGCGCGCACCATCATTAGGGCATCAAAAGTGTTATTCTCAAAAGGCAAATCGTAAATATCACCGGCCTTGGTTTGGATTTTGTCGCCATATAAATCTTTAGCCTGTTGCAATTCAGTTTTGGAATAATCAAACAACGTGGCGGTTTTGGCTCGCGGCAAATACTCATCGGCCAGACGCCCGTAGCCACCGGCAATATCGACAAACTGATTCATTTTTACCGGAAGTAGCTTGCGAATGGCGATGCGATCTGCCATGTCTTCGTACTTGCGATCGGCGTCTTCCCAAAAGATTTTCTTGTAATCGTATCCATTATAGTCAGCTACGACCGGAGCTGAGGCTTTAGGTGATTTTGCAGCTTTTGAAGTTTTTGCAACCATAACTTCCTTATTATAGCATAGAAAAAGTTAGGAGGGAAATAAAATAAACTCCGAAGGAGTTCAATTTATTTTCTTGGTGAGTCGGCATAAATACCTTAGTTCACCTGCGGCGCCTCGAAAGAAAAATAAATTTTTCTTTACTCGGCTTCTTGGTGAACCAAATCAAAAACTTCTCGAACACCCTCGTACTGTAGCAGAAACTCTATATGAGAACGCAGCCAGAATACACTATGTCATACCAAAGCTTCAGAAAAATGAAATAACTAAGATGTTAATAGGTGCTGATTATATTCTATAAAGACTAAAAATACCGCTAAATCAAACTCCCTATACTATCTACCAGAAAAAACTAGAAACCGGAAAGTATACACCCCCACCCGCAAAGAAGTAATATACAAGTACATGCAGAGCCAGTATACAATACACAAGTAAACACGGGTTCCCACAATACAACACCTATTGCCACTACACCGTCTCACGATACTGTCGTATACATGAAACGCCGAAAAGCATTAATGTGATTACGAATTAATCTACTTGGGTAACTACCCCATTTACTGATACTTATATCATACATTTAGAAATAATTTTTATTTTGATTCTTTTCTAAAAACTAATCACCCCCATTCTCGTATAACGTGCAACGAAGAATATTTTATTACCGTTTCACACAATCTTTTAAATACACCGTATTTCTTATATCGCTAGATTATTTTGCCGATTTTCTTAGACATTTAGGTTTTCTGGCTAAAATACTTTTTCTGGTTTGATGCTATACTTAGTGTATTATGGCTAGACCCAGCAAATACACTCCTGAACTTAGCAAACGTATCGTGCATTATCTTTCTGATGGCTTAACGATACGCGACGTATGTTATGGTGCAGGTATTAGCGAAGACACGTTTTGTCGTTGGCGCAGAGAGAAGCCAGAGTTTGCCGAGGCTATTAGACAAGCTACCGCAAATCAGGAATGGAGTAGTGAAGCCTTAGCCCGCGCTAGCGAATATCGGCGCTATCGACGTAAACAAAAGTATGTGCCAGGCCTTTTACAAAACAAGCCAAAAGGTAATCTCATACGTCTTTTGCAAAATAAACCCATTCTAGGGCATTTTAACGCGCCTGAGAGGCATATTGCAATACAATACGATCCGCTCACAAAACTTCCCATCCGATCTGGAATTAGTGTAAATAAGTCTGGCAAACTTGTCGCTTGCGAACCATACGTAAACTCTGAATCTGGATGCGTAGAATGGGTGGATGAGTATGAACTAACGGGTAACTTAGTTAGACGCATTTGCTCCAGAGAAGTATGGGCTAGAAAAGCGCTTCTTCTAGAATAAGCTCCTTCTACAGACAAGTTCGCCTAAGCCTCCAACATAGCAATCTGCCATTAATAAGCGTTGGAGATAGCTATTAAGATATTCCAAGCTGGGAACCGGAGGATATTCACCTCGAACATTGTCACACGTCGAGGTTGGTTGGTCATCCCATGAAGCGTTGATTATCTTCATTGGCCCTACATCTAGGGAAAGTGAAGTATAGCACAAGTGTTGCTGATTAATATACTGATGGCCAGTAGCACTTGACTCTATCCCTTTAATATAAAAATCATTACCGTACTCTCTTAGATCCACTAAGTAACTTCTATATAAGTCTTGTATCGCCTTTTCCCATCCACCCACAGCGCCATAATTAGCTCGTGATTGATAAGCTACTGAATAATCAAGTTCACACTCAACGCCGACTTTTTTGGGATCACATATATTCTTTGCATTAGCAACTGGGGCTGTATTAGTAATAGGCTTTGTTACGGGAGTGTCGGAAGGTGCTGATTGCGTAATTTGTTTACGCGTACCTATCACTGTTATCTCGTTTTGAGGCTCAGTTATCATTTCTTCGGATATTTTCTCTCGGTTTACCTCATTGTGGTCAGCATCAAAAGTAATTAAATACGTTATGACTTTGGTGCCGTTTTTACCTTCTTGTTTTATTTTGGTTTTGCCTTCTTCAAGGCTATTATCTTTTTCTTCAATTTCTTCAAATGGTATTTCTACCTCTTCAGTGATTTCTTCTTGAGTAGGCTGTATTATCGCCGCTTCTTCTGGTTGGCTCTGATTTATCAATATAATTGTTGTAGTGGTCACTCCTCCAACTACAACGACGGCTATTGTAGTAATTACTATCTTAGCACCAACACTAAGGGCTTTAATAGAGGTAATGATAGATGTTAACATATCTGCCACTGACTTATTCTACCTTAGCATTACATATTGAATCGTGTAGCTTTTCTAGGGACAGAATAGAGTTAATGAAATTGCGGTTGAAATCGTTTTGTAAATCGATAATACTTATCTGTTCTTGATTGTCTAATGTAATATGAAGCGTTGGAATAGTATTACGGTCATGGGCGTAAGTGCAGTCTTGACGATCAAGTGCAGCCTTTACAGTGCCGCACCTTGTCAATGATTTCACGTCTAAGCAACTAGCACCTGTTCTTTTTGCAATATCTTTCAGTTGTTGAAGTTTTGAAGCAAAGCTACTCGTCTCCACTCGTGAAGCTTTAGTTGCCTTGTTGCCGCGTTCTAAAATGTAATTCATATAGTCAACAAGCCATTCGTAATACTCCGCGACATATCGTTTAGTCATGTCGTACAAGTCCGTGTTTACCTTGAGCCACTCGTCTCCGCCTAGTTGTTCAATCTGTTGGCGCAGGAGTGCTTTTTCAAGAGTTGCTTTATTTAGGTTTCCTTTTTGCATATAGGCTCCTTTTTTACAATAGTGCCTTTATACAAAAAGGACACTGTGCATTTTGGGTATGTTCAGTATCCAATTACAAGCAGGCTTTCGCCCGTTGGCACAGTGTCCTATTTTGGGGCGAAACCTGCACCTGCTTGTTTTTTGAATACTGAACATTCTTATTATAACACAGATGGTAACAACTGAGTCTATTTTCCCGCATCTTACTAAAAAATGATAGAATTAGAACAGAAGAAGCATTTAATAGGAAAACCATATGGGAACAATTAACGAATTAGTCGATACATTAAGAGATGCAAATATCAGCCGCGCCAAAGGCAAGGAACATAGTGAAGAAAAAATCGGTGGAATTCCGACCAGATTAAACGAAAAATCAAATGATGAATTAAAATTCTTTTAAGGGCTTTTCATGTATGAAGATGGCATAGTAGATCGAGAGGCTCTGCGTTATGTGATGTACTTGCGCAAGTCTACTGAAGACGAAAGCAAACAAACCCACTCAATTTCAGACCAACAAAAAGAATGTCAAAAAACTTTAGAACGTATGGGGTTAGAAAACAATGTCGTCGCTGTTATAGAAGAAACGGCTTCAGCGCGGTACGCAAATAACCGACCGAAATTTAATCAAATGATGAGGGATTTACAGAATGGTAGTTATGACGGTATTGTCGCTTATCATCCAGATCGTCTCGCTCGTAATATGCTAGAAGCTGGGCAACTTTTAGATATGCTTAAACCGGGCAAACCAAAAAAGAAAGGTGAGAAAACTGAACCAATTTTAAAAGATCTAATCATGCCTACCATGGCTTTTCATAATGACAGTTCAAATCGCCTAAGCTTAGCGGTTCAGTTCTCCATGGCTACACAATATTCTGATCATCTACAAGAAGTTGTTGTTAGGGGTGTTAAGAGTCATTTTGCTCTTGGCAAATCGTCTGGCACTCACAAGTGGGGATATCGTAGGGATGTGACCGGTTTTTATGTGCCAGATGAAACCTTTGATTTGGTGCAACAAAGCTGGAATATGATTCTTGAGGGTAAAAGTCAAACTGAAGTAGTGAAGTTTTTGTCAGAACAAGATGCCCATTATATGACAAAAGCAACGTCCAAGAAAGCCCCCAAAAGGGTTGATATGGGTAAGAATAGCACGATTTCAAGGATGCTTGGTGATCCTTTCTACTATGGGATATTGTGTCAAGGTGGGCAGGAAGTGGACTTGAGAGAAATTCAGTCAGACTTTAAGCCAATTGTTACTGAACAAGAATGGAATCGAGTACAAGAAATACTACACAGCCGTAACCAAAAACATCGCGGTCATCAGAGTAGCGTACAAAAGCAAAAGGCGAGTATATTTTTACCTTTAAGAGAGTTCGTGTATTGCAAAGAATGTGGTAAGAAAATGTACGTATATCGTACAAAAGGTAAAAACAAAGCTAAACATGCATTTGTTTATTATGCCTGTCAAAACCCAAATTGTACAAGGAATCCAAAACAAGTTCGCGGACAAGAAATTTTTAATCAACTTTATAGAATCCTAGACAGTATTAAAGTATCTTCTAAAGCATATGAAGAATACAGCAATGCTACGGCAACTTATACAAAAAGCCGTATTGATCAGCTTAATAAGGAGAAACTACGATTAACTGGACTACTAGCAACACTAAAGAACAAACTTAGACAAGAGACAAATACGTATAAAAACTTGAAAGCTGATCCTGATACCCCCAAAATAGTTTTAAAAGAAACGATTGCCGATATTAACGAACTAGAAAATCAAATTATCGAAAAAGAAGAAAAATTAAAAGTTATCAGTAATAAAATAAAAACCCCCGAACAAGTAGCCTTAACTAAGGACGAATTTCTAAATCTTCTAGAAACCGTTGGTTTACAGATGAGAAACGGCACTTTTGTAGAAAAAGACATAATTGCTAGAAATATATTCTCGAAACTCGAATTAGATAACGAAAAAAGACTCACCTTTATCTGTAAACCAGAATTTGATGGTCTTATTTCTATGGACAAAACTCAAAGTTTTGCATGTGGTGAGTCGGGAGGGGCTCGAACCCTCGACACCGGGCTTAAAAGGCCCGTGCTC
>CAZWCY010000031.1:0-9120 GCA_964633035.1 uncultured Candidatus Saccharibacteria bacterium
ATTTTCTCTCTAGAAGAACAGATATGTAAATACACACGAAAGTAGCATTAAACCCCAAGCCAGTAAATGGTTAGCGTGACACTAAAGCGTCCTACAAAGAATGATATTCCCATAAACGTACACCTCCTTTCTCCTTGCATTAAACTAGTATTTTAGCAAGAGAGGCGGCTACCTGTATCCAGAGTAGCAGAAAATAATACAAAGTTGCAAGCATCAGCATGATAAAAAGTCCAGAAATGGCCAAAAACAAGCCTGTTGTATTTTTGAATATATGATAAATCAAAAGCCCAGCCATAATCAGGCTGGGCTAAAAGTGTGGTTGCTATGAATGACCGAAACTTTCGATTCTTTACGCGTCTTGGGCGTTGGTGCTGGTCGTAATGGGGATGTCATCACCATCGGTACTTGCTACGCCGTCTGTTTTGAACTCATCTTTTTTGACGGCATACCGATTAAAGATTACGCGGGCACTGGCGCGGCGGGAATTCTCTTCTTTTTCTCGGTAAAGAATCATGCTGGAAAGCACTTCACTGTGCAACATGTGCTCCGTCATCGTGAGGCAGCGATCATACTTGCCGATGCAGATAAAGGCGGTCTGATATCCGGCCAGAAAAGCCTCTTTGAGAAGGCTACTCTGCATACAGCTGAGTCCCTCAGTATTGAACAGAAACCGAACGATCGGATCAATCAAGCCGGCAGTCTCAAGAATCTGGCTAGACTCCTTCCTACCAAGGGCGTCGCTGACGTCAGACTCAACGCAACGCAAGAGTTCTTGGCCATGAAGGTACAACGCAACATGGAGGGTGTGACTTTTGTGAATTGCACAGGCGTAGCCGTATGCGAAAGCTTCCTGAACGTCGAGATCAGATACGAGGAAGGGAGTGGGCAGCTGGGATTCCTGGGGCGTGTCTTTCTTAACGGTTATGCAGCCGAGGTCGCCAAAAGTGTTGGTCAGATAGTAGAGTGCACTAAGCGTAGGGTCGGCCGCAAAGGCGGCATCGCGCTCTGCCTGAGGAGTGGTAGGGTCGAAGAGGTCGGGTTTGGAATGATTTTTCGGGTTCGTAGCGGTATTCATAGTTTTGATCTCCTTCATTTTAAGTCTCGTCCACCTACTATGAGGAAGTGAACGGTTTCTTAAAATGAAGCAGATCCCAAAAATAGTAGGGTGCGTAGCCAATTATCGGCTATATCATCAATTGTATCATACATGCTTAATTTTGTCAATAGATACAATATATTTTTTGATAAGATGCCGTCTGAGTTCCAGACAATCCGCTTAAGGTGTACTTTTCCGCCCCTGTATGTTAGAATATGAAGGTTAGGTAGCTAGAGTAATCTGGCTAAAGTACATTAAGAATTGGGAAAGAAGGTTGTATTATGGCAAATTTGCGCGTAGACAGAAAAGACGACAGCGACATTGGACCGCCGTTGGGCTATTTTCAGACAATGGGGATTATCGCGGCTGTCGTAGTAGTGGTAGTTTTGGTGATTAATGGACTATGTACTTGGAGTACATGGTACGACAACAATCATGCCGTACCGGCGGCAAACGCCAAAATTGAGGAGTTTAATAATCTGCCGCTGGAATCCAGAAAGGTGATTATTGAATGGAACCAGATCGAAGATTTTGAACCAGAAACCTATCTGCGACCATTCCAAGAAGAACAGCGGCTCTCGTTTTGGCTGGCTGACTATCCGGATGCTTTCGCATTTTGGGCAATTATCCTGACCTCGGTGATCACTTTTCTCCTGTATTCTGTCTGTTGTTCCGAAAAGTATTACCTATGCGACATTCCGCAGACTTGGTATGGCCGAATGTTGTTCGTGATTATGTTTGTATGCTGGCCGTTCTTGCTGATTAGCTGGGTACGCATGCACATTAAGGAGGGTGATAATCTACGCGCCCGGAGAGAGCATGAACGAGCAGAAGCAAAGTGGAGCACAGATTCTACCGAGCCTGGCGCGACGTCGGCAGCAGAAACTACCACCGGGTTAGCCGGCCAAGAAGATACTGAACCAATGTCGGCTCAAGAGTCTGATAGCGACGCCTGGGCTGCGGGCGAAACTAAGATCCGCCCGACCCTAAGGCTACAGACTGATGCCGAAGCTGAGGCAGAATATCTGAAGTTCGCTTCGGTGAGTGCGCCGGCACGGATTGAAAGTGAATTGGAAACGGTGAATGAAGACATCGCTCGTGCCGGAAAAGAGATTGCAATGTCGGCAGCGCGAGTGCGATCGGAACAAATCAGGCTGGGTACCCTGAATGCCAAAAAGCAGAATTTGCTGGACGCACAGGCGCAGTATGATGCCGAGGCGACGCAAGCCAAGGCGCAGACCGAATGGCAGATGATCCGGCAGATGCAAGGTGTTTACAAAGTGATGTTTGAGCCGGCGGATGCTGGCGCCGAAGTCAAAGACGGTTTGGTAGTCTGGGTGCGTGTCTGCGTGCCGTATGATGGCAAGTATTACGATTTTGGTGATTTCCGGATTGCTTTGGATGCCGTCTATGGCTACGAATGCAAAGAAATCCGCGATAGCAGATTGCCAGACTATCAGAATAGCGAGCCGCGGTATCGGTGTGGTGATGCCGGGAAAGACTTCTGTTTTGGTGACAGGGGTGGAGAGATCGAAATTCATGTGGAACACGGACGATATCCGGAGGCACTGGCGCTGATGATTGACTGTTTGCACTGGGTCAATGAAGAGGACTGCTCTGATATTCCGCAGTGCTTTCGGGAAATCGACCCGCAGTCTGACCCGATAATTAGCCAGTACTACGTCAAGGAGGATAATTAAATGGTACACTGTTTGCATATTTCTTTGGAGCTCTGGCAACAGATCCACGCCTATGCAAGAGCGGCTTCGCCCAACGAAGTGACCGGAATTGGCCTGATGGAAATCATGGATACCGGAGCGTTAAGAGTGACAAGGCTGTTCCTGCCGAGGCAACGGACGAGTCCGGGGTTGTGCGATTTCGCTGATGGTGAACTGAACCGGATTCTGTTTGAAGTGATGCAGGAGGATCCGGCACAGACCAAGATGCTGTGTTTCCGCTGGCATTCGCATGCCGAGGGTGTGGTGTTTTGGTCGCTGCGCGACGAGGAAGATATTCGCGCCTGGAAGGGTGCCTGGGTGGCTAATCTGGTGGTGAATACGCAGGGCGACTATTTGGCACGCTTAGATGTATTTAACCCCTTGAAGTTGGAAAATCTGCCACTCAAAATCGTGATTGATTGTCCGCCCAATGCGGCGATTGATGCGGCATGTCAGCAAGAGATTGCCGAGAAACTGACCGAAATGCCGGCGATCCGACAGATGGTTAAAATATTCGGTTTAGGCGAAGGAGGTGACGAATGTGGATTATTCGGATCAAAAACAGATCTTTGACGTCAAGACTTGGGGCTGGCCGGTGCACTTGATTGGCGCCGGCGGCATCACGAATCTACTCGGACCAATGCTGGCCAAGATGGGTGTACGCGAAATCCATATCTGGGATGATGACGTCTTGGAGACGCGCAACTGTCCTACTGAGGTGGCGTACAGCTATCAAATGGTAGGGCGACCGAAGGTGGAGGCGATGGCTGATGCGATTACTTACCTGATGGGAGATAGCACGAGAGTGTATCAACATCAGACGCGAGTAACTGCAGAGACAGAATTGCTTCCTGGCATAGTGATTTGCGGCGTAGACTCAATGGCAAGCCGCAAGATTATCTGGCAAAATGTTAAAGCGCATTGGATCGACATCCCCCTCTTTATAGATGGGCGGAGTGCCGGCGAAGTGACTTCGATTTTTGCGATGAGGCCGTTTGAGTGCGATAGCGATTACGAAACTTGGCTGTTTGACGATAGTCAGGCTATGCAGCTGCAATGCGGAGCGCGCAATATCGGGTACATTTCGGCCTACATGGCGGCGGAGATTGCCCGGATTATTACGCGCTATCACCGCGGGTTGCCAATCGAATTCCATACGCAACGCGATTTTAGACGCTAGGAAGCCTGATAATACTACACGAGATCTTGCATGTTTGTGATGGGCGGAAACCCTACACGCTTTGGATTTTGAAAGGAGAAAACTCATGAGCGAAGTTATTCAGAAAACGCAAGTATCCCCGGCGCCGCAGGTGCTGGTATCGGCTGGCGCGGGCACGGAGCCGATTTATGTGACCTGGCAGGAAGGCATGACCGTGGCGAGTGCGCTGGCGGCTGCTGAGGTGACGCCGATTGGTGGCGAAACCGCCACGCTGGGGCGCCGCCGGGTCGAAGATCCGGACACAACCGCAGTACAGCCGAACGATATCATTGTGGTGGCCGGGATGCCCGGCAATGGCTAATTCTTTCCAAAACAAACAATTTAAGCCCTCGGCTACGCCGGGGGCTTTTTGCAGTTTAACGTATTAATTGCCGCTTTTTGAGCGTTTATGAGCGGAGTGCGGTATGAGCAAGGTTTTAGCTTAAGCGGCCTTAGAAGCCGTTTTAGGGGCTTTAAACGTGATTTTGGTGCCAAAGAGCGGCTAATTTGTGCTAGTTCTTGGATTGTGCGCTGGTTTTGCGGGTTGTTTTAGTAGTCTTAGGGCTGGTTTTTCGGACATGTGTAGTAGTTTTGGTGCTCTTTGTAGCAGCTTTAGCGCTCTTCGCACGGGTAGCCGTGGTTTTCGTTCCTTTACTTTTAGTAGTAGTTCTGCTCGCGACGCTTTTAGTAGTCTTCGTTCCCTTGCCTTTAGCGGCGGTTTTGCGGCCAAACCTGCCACCGCGAGCCGGCTTATCCTCTAGCATTTTTTTCGCTTCTTCTAGCGTAATCTTCTTGGGGTCCATCTCTTTCGGGATTTTCACATTATTAAACCGCCCTGGCCCCTTAATATACGGGCCGTAAGCGCCATTAATAATCATAATATCACCCCAATCGGCATAAATCGAGTCAATTTTGGCCTTATAAAGCTGTTCGGCGGTTTTAAAATCGATCGTATAGGGGTCGTAATCTTTGAGCTGAATGTTATATTTGCCACCCTTGAGGTATGGACCAAACGGTCCGCTTGCAGCGATTAAAGTAGCGCCATCTTTGGTAGTACCAAGTTCACGCGGCAGTTCTGGCATCGCCAGCTGCTTGAGGGCTTCTTGCAAGGTGACGGTTTTCTCGGTTTTACCCTTAGGGAGTGGTGCAAACCGCGGCTTTTCGCCAGAGGTTTTCTCATTATCGCCCAGCTGGATAAATCCACCGTTGCGCCCCACTTTGGCGTAAATTGGCTGCCCGGTCTTAGGATCCTTCCCCAGTTCTCTGGCGTTGTTATAGCGCACGGCGCCATCGGATTTCTCAACTTCTTTTGAGAATGGCCCGTAAAAATCGCGCAACATTTTCACACGCTCAAGCTTTTTCTCGGCAATTTTATCTAAGTCTTCCTCGATATTGGCGGTAAACTGATAATCCACAATGTTGTTGAAATTATCTACTAAGAAACCAGCTAGCAGTTCGCCAATTGGCGTAGGTAGGAGTTTACCCTTGGTAGAGCCAGTTTTTTCGGTAGTCAGCTCACGTTTGACTTGATTCTTTTCTAATTTTAGCTCAATCACTTCGCGTGGTTCACCCTCGGAATCGCCTTTTACTACATAGCCACGGGTCTGAATTGCTGACATAATAGTGGCGTAGGTAGAAGGGCGCCCAATCCCCAGCTCCTCGAGCTTTTTAACGAGTGAACCTTCGGTGTAGCGGGCAGGTGGTTTGGAGAAATTCTGGCGGGCGGTAATCACATCACGCTTGAGCTTTTCGCCGACCTCTAATTTTGGCAGCTCGTCCTCTTTGAGACGGCCGGTGACTTTGAGAAAACCATCAAAAACAATCACTTCGCCTTTAGCTTCAAAAGTGTGTTTGGTTTCTTGATCATTGACGATTTTGACCACGGTTTTTTCGGTCTGAGCGTCGGCCATCTGGGTGGCAAGAGTGCGATTACGGATCAAGCGATACAGTTTACGCTCGTAGTCGTTTTTGCCCGCCACTTCTTGTTCGATATGGGTGGGGCGAATAGCCTCGTGCGCCTCTTGCGCGCCGGCAGACTTAGTCTTAAAATTGCGAACTTTGAGGTATTTTTGACCGTATTTTTCCTCAATATAACGCGCCGTCATGGCGATAGCTTGCTTGGAGAGATTGAGGCTATCGGTGCGGTGATAAGTAATCAAGCCGGCCTGATAGAGTGCCTGCGCGGCAGTCATAGTGGTGCGGGTAGAAAAACCGAGGCGCGAGTTGGCCTCGATCTGCATTGAGGCGGTAGTAAAAGGCGGCGCTGGGTGGCGGACGCCATCAGTTTTGGTAATGCCAGCAATTGTAAAATTAGCTGGGGCGATTTTCTCGAGATAATTCTGCGCAGTGCGCTCGGTTTCAAAACTATAATCCAATACGGCGACCACTTCGTCTTTATTGGCAGTGAGGAATTTTCCGGTCACCTTGAATTTGGCTTGGCCGGCAAATTTTTCAATTTCCTGCTCGCGCTCCACAATCAAGCGCAAAGCTGGCGACTGTACGCGCCCGGCCGAAATCGCTCCTGGCACTTTGCGCCGCACCACGCCAGAAAGATCATAACCTACCAGCATATCGAGGGTCTGACGAGCCTGTTGTGAAGATACCATTGCCATATCCACGGTGCGGGGGTTCTGAATTGCCGCCTCGAGCGCTGGCTTGGTAATCTCGTGAAAAGTGATGCGCCGAGTATTTTTGGGCAGCTTTAAGACTTGCATCAAGTGCCAAGAAATCGCCTCGCCTTCGCGGTCTTCATCGGTTGCGAGCCAGACGGTCTGGGCGGCTTTGGCGGCTTTGGTCAGTTCAGAAATGATTTTCTTGTGATCGGGGTCAATTTCGTAAGTGACGTCAAAAGTTTCTTTATCGACTTTGGTATCTTTGCGGATATGTCCAACCGAGGCAAGAACATGAAAATCCTTACCGAGGTATTTCTCAATAGTGTGAGCTTTGGCGGGAGACTCGACGATAACTAAATTTTTTGGCATATATTACTATCATAACATACTTGTCAACTGTTTTCCTTGAAAACAGTTGCTGCGGGGCGTCATCTCGGAAAAGTTCGAGCAAGCTCGACTTTTCGCTCGTTTCCTACCGCAGTTCAATATTTCCATCCGGAAATGCTTGCTAGGTGCGTCGCTCAAAAGAAAAAGCGCCCCATTGCTGGGGCGCGGATGCTGGGATTTTGGATACAGAGATGGATTAACCACGCCGGCTTAGAACCAGGCTGGCTTAAGGCATACTTACCAGCGGGGTCGTGATATAGAAATTCGCTACTTCGCTAGTGGGCTCGGTTTGGTCGGCACGGCGTGCGTGGGCAAAGATCCGGAGCGTGTGCGTGCCGGGCTGAGCGTCATGATTAACGCTAACGCTAAACCGCACGTAGAGATTAGCACCCTGCTCTTCTCCTTCCTGGCAGCCGATGTACGAACCAAGATAAATTCCTTCGTCGGTAATAATACCATCTTGGTCGACTTTGGCACCGTTGGGGTACTTGGTGTTGTAGAGCTTGGTCGAGCCCTCAACATAGGTAAGTCCACTGTCCAGATCCACGCTGAAATTGACGTCGTCATGGGTGGCGCTATCGGTGTTAACGTATTGAATCTGGACCTCGATGGTTTCGCCGTTGCGGGCCTCCAGAGTGGTTTGCCAAGCCGGATCGTCGCTTTCGGCGAAACGAGCCTTCGCCTCGACGAGAAACTGGGCCGGCATTGCGGCGTCATCAGTATCGTTGGCCGATGAACTGCCGGATGTGTCGCCGGTAGAAGTGCTGCTGAGGTCGGCGCCGGAGCTGCTGGCGGGTGCGGCTTGGCCGCAGGCGCTGAGCAATAAGCTCAAGCTCAGTGTCAGAATCAGCCAGGCGGTGCGGTGAAAGCTTTTCATGAATTAATTCCCCTTTCTAAATAAAATCCCAAACTGTTAAAAATTGAGGTATTGCTACCTCTGGTGCATACCGTTTTTGTCGACCCTAATAACGTTTACGAAGGGCATTTGCGATTAAGCACAACAAAAACAGATACCTGCTACCATTATAGCACACATGCTTAAAAATGTCAAGCTTTTATACTAAAAAGCTTGCTGGTTGCGTCACTTGAGGAATAAAATTCCCCGCTCATCTGAGCGGGGCGATTGCTGCGATCTTGAGCAGCTTTAGATAGGAGGAAGCGCGACACAAGCGACGATGGCGGCGATGAAGATGGCTGGTATCAGTAACGACGCGAGCGCGCCCATACGTAAATCCGACATGTCAAACCTCCTCTCAAATATTGTGGGTTTCGCCGTCAAAGAGCATTTTGCTACCGGCGTCGGTGACGGTGGGGTCGCCGGCCATGCAGTTGATTTGTCATTCGGTAGCGGGGTCTTGGTCGATAGTACGTGCGTACATGACGTTATCGTTCTGGGTAATGGTGAGCGCATACTGGCCTGGGTGCTCGTTATCGATGGCAAAGATAAAATAAAGCTCTTCAACCTGCTCATCGTCTTGATAGACGATCCAAATGTGAGCACAGTTTTCCGACTCGTGCTTGACGGGCAGCGGGCAGGCCTCAATTGTCTCCAGCCCCTCCTCCTCTGGTAGCTGACCCAGCTCTTGGTTCCAGTAGCGCAAGAAGGCCGACTCGACCAGAAACGGTGTGTCTTCGTCAAAGCCGAAATCCTGATCCAGCCCAGCTTCGCGGAACAATTGCAGAAAAACCATTGGGTCGCCAAAAGTACTGTGATTAGACATACTTAACCTCCTAAAAAATTAATGTGCGTGGGTAGGTGGTACTATCGGTACCAGCGGTCGCGGTAAGTTTCGTCGTGCTGGAGTTCGCGAATGATGTCGGGCAAAAACCAAAGCATCATTGCCATGCCGATGGGGTAAAACAGGATTGTGAGCCCGCTTTTGCAGAAGCTTTTGAAGTCCATAATTCCCTACCTCCCAAAAATAAAGTACCCTCTAATTATAACATATTCTCTGGAAAATGGTTGCGAGTCGCTAGGGAGCATAAAATTCCCCGCTCAGGCATCTGGGATATAAGCACCAAAAAGCCCCTCAGGTAAGGGTGGGCATCACCTGAGGGGCTATTTGGCCCTATAACGCATCGCTGTTCGACCCCGGAATCCCGGGAGCG
>CAZWCY010000032.1:0-8539 GCA_964633035.1 uncultured Candidatus Saccharibacteria bacterium
AAAAGGAAATTAATTATGGCAGGTAAACAAGTTATTGGCAACCTCAAGTTGCGTATTCCTGGCGGTAAGGCTACGGCTGGTCCTCCGGTTGGTTCGACCCTTGGTCAGTGGGGTCTCAATATGATGGATTTCATCAATCCATTCAACGAGAAAACCAAAGAATTCATGGGCAAGAACGTCATCGTTCACATTAAAGTTTATGATGACCGCACTTTTGATTGGACTTGTCTTGGTCAGCCAGTAGACGATTTGATCCGTGAAAAGATCAAAATCGAAAAAGGTTCTGGTAAACCAAATCTCGAAAAAGTCGGCAAGATTTCTCGCGCCGACCTCGAAGACATCGCCAAAATCAAGATGGGTCAGCTCAATGCGATCGATCTCGATGGCGCTGTCAAAGTCATCGCCGGCACCGCTCGCTCCATGGGCGTAGTCGTCGAAGACTAATCAAATCATAAAAAATGAGGCATTAGCAATAGCGCCTCATTTTTTGATTATACAACATACCGATCATACTTCAAAAACCAGAGCACAAAAATGGCCGCCAGCAAGGCGACCATTATCGGTGTGAAAACTAAGGATTCAGCTTACCAAAAGCCTGCCAAACCGGCGTTGTATCCAGCCAGTTTTTGGACATCGACGCCGACGTATCGTCCACTCTCGGAACCTGCGTCGCGATCGGCGGGCTTAACAAAGGACGACCGGGCGACTGAAACACAGTAGTGCCCGGATAGTACGGTTCTTTACTCAAGGCCATAACCTCCTCTCCTAAAACATTAAACTTTACCGGCCAGCCAATATAGCCCGCCGATTTCAGCTGCGAAAATAATTGCCGCCAGCCACTCAGAACATATGAATGCGAGAACCATCACTATAAGTATTGCTGCTAAGATATAGCCAAATTCGGCCGCATCGGCGTCATCGTACAACTTAACTAACATTACGCGCGCTATGGCCCCTAAAACCGCCCAGGTAACAGTCGCTACGATTACCAAAGCGCCGGCATTCGCCAGAGCCGCCATCGTTTCTATTACCGGAACTGCCATTGCTGCCATTTTATCCCCCCCCTAGCAAAAGTTTAGTGTTGTTAAAATAAGCCTGCTCACAACCTAAATCATCAGTTTTCACCACCTTTTTAAAGAACTTTTTTGGAATTCAGCCTTTTTGGCTGAAAAACACCAAAATACACCCCCTATCTTTCCATTATAGCACACTTTGCTCAAAAAGTCAAGCTTTTCGCATCAACTGGCAAGCTTTTAGGCAAACCTCGCCAGACACAACCCCTACCGAGGCGGCTTTTCATACATTTTCCAAAAAATCTCCTCTTGAATCTTGCAAAATCCTATGTTAAGCTTAAATTAAGTTTGAAAGCAGAATCGGGAATATGCGGAGTTATATTTTAAGATTTGATATCTGGGTGTGTTTGCTAATCGGGTTCTTGGTTAGTTTTGGCGTGGAACGGCTTGCTACTAACCTGCTCACTCGGCAATATGAGCAGCATCGGGCCGAGCATGTCGTCTCTAGCGGTGAAATTGGCGGTACCGCTACTGCTGAAACTTTTCGTGCCCAAAACATCGAGGATTTGCTAAATCATGATACTTTCACGGTAATCTCTCCAGGCATCGAATACCGCAACCGTGGCGCCGGCTATTACAACGGCATGTATCTGCACGCGCTGACTTTGCCTTCGGGAGAAATCGTGGCTGCGCGGATCAATACCGACGCCGTCACCAAAGCTGATGGCAGCGACGATATCTTCGGCGGGGAATCAATCCTACCGGTCGGCCAGATTATAGAAGCAAACTTAGCAGACCATGAGACTTTTCTGAGCCAAATTGAATTCAAAGAGCCGCTCAGCCGTCATGATTTTTATGTTGATATGGTTGGTAATGCCGCCATCGCCAGCGAAGAATCTTTTATCGAAGCGCCCGTACTGCTGCTCCAGCTCATCACTATCTGTGCCGTCTTCGCGCTCACACATTATTTAGGGTCCAAAATTGGTATTTTCCCGGCTTTTTATACTCGTAAAAAGTCCGCCGCAGAAAAGAAATCGGACTGGGATTAGTTAATTAAAAAAGGAGAAATTATGGAACAAACCCCCAAAATCAAGAAAACTAATTGGCTTTACTTGGTCGATTACATTTTCACACCACTAGCACTCTGTGGCCTCTGTTATGGCATCTGCTACCTCTGGTTTCGTGATGGTGGCGTTGGCGCTGTGATGACCACACTCGTGCCAACTATCCTCGCGGCAATTTGGTGGATTTTCGGCGGCAGCATTATCTTTAAGCGCCAGACCAAAGCCCTAGAGCGCGAATTCGTCGCTCAAGGCTACAAACGCAACCACACTTTCTACGGCCGCGGCAAGACCGTTGTACTCGACATCGAGAAGGGTATTCTTGGCATCGTTTTCTTCTGGAATCCAGGCGAAATCTACATCGTGCCAGCCTCACGCATCGGCAAAGCTTGGACCGACGATGGCAAAATGGGCTCTGGCTTTATGGAGGGTAGTAGCCAAGTTAAATTTGTCTTCACCGTCGATGATATCAAGGTGAGCGTACCGACTTTCCAGTCCAACCAACGTTTCCGCATGGACGACAAGCACATTCTTACCGGTATTTCTAAGGCTGATATGATGGTCGAAAGCCTCAATGCCGCCAAGCAAAATTCTGAGAAAGCCGCCGGCAAAGACACGGGCGAAAGCACCAAAACCACCGCCAAGACTGACACTAAAACCACTAAATCTGAGAAATCTAACAAATAATGGGGCTTTTTACTAAGGTTAAAGCTTGGCTGCTCGACGACCACTGCACACCTTGTGCCGTCAAGATGAATACGGTCAAAAAGCAACTCTATATGTTGCCAATGACCGTTGGTCATTATGTCCAGCACGACGACCCCAATTATTACCGCCAAAATCTCGTCAAAGTCAATAAAAAGGCTGACATCCCAACTGGATTTTATGCCTGCGGCGCCTATCTCTATCAGTGTCCCAAATGCGGCCGCCAAGCCGTTAAACTCAGCATTTTTCTGCCCGTGCGCGACCAAGAGCAAATCGAAGATACTTATCTCTTTGAAGACGGGGAACTAGACCAATTCCTTAAACAGGGCTAGATTTTATCAGACTTGCTTTTTAGAGGATTTTTGCTATAATTAGTTTATTATTAACCCAGTGGGAGAGGTCGGCAAGCGCAAAAATGACCGCTAGCCAGTAGTAACCTTAGGATAACCGCTAAGCACTGCTCAAAAACCGGCCAGAAAGCGTCATATCCAACCTCGCCAATCACCACAGAAAGGAATTATCATGACTGAAGAAGTCAAAGAAACTTTAGATCAGGCTCCGGTAGCTGATGAGACTACTGCCGAGCCAGCTACCGCCGAGACCGAGCAATTTGCTAAGTCTGGCAAGAAGTCAAAGAAACATATTGAAGAAGTGAAGGCTGAAGAGGCACGCCAAGCTCGTAAGGCCGAGACCAAAGCTCTCGAAGAAGCTGGCGAGAAGCCAAAAGGTGCCGCTCCAATTACACGTCCAAAGATCGAACGCCGGGGCAAAAAATATCAGGCTGCCGCTAAGCAAATCGAAAAGAAGGCTTACACGCTAAAAGACGCGCTTGAACTCGCTCAGAAAACCAACCCAAGCAAGTTTGACGCTACCGTCGAGGCGCACGTACGTTTGGGTGTTGACCCACGTCAAGCCGACCAAAACATTCGCGCGACTGTAGTTTTGCCTCACGGTAACGGTAAAACTATCCGCGTTGCCGTCTTCGCACCGCTAGATGAGGCCAAGAAAGCTGCGGCGGCCGGCGCCGATATCGCCGAAGACGAAGAATTCTTGAAGCGCTTGGAGAAGGGCGAAATTGACTTTGATGTCTTGATTTCTACCCCAGCCTACATGCCAAAACTGGGTAAGTTTGCCCGTTTGCTTGGCCCGAAGGGCTTGATGCCAAATCCAAAAGCTGGCACCGTCACGGTTGATCTCGAGAAAGCTGTTAAAGAATCCAAAGCTGGTAAGGTCGAATATCGCGTTGATAAGCAAGCGATTATTCACATCGGCCTCGGCAAGACCAGCTTTAACGCAGCAGATTTGCTCGAAAATGCTGAGACTTTCTTTGAGTCGCTCAAGGCACACCGCCCAGCTTCACTCAAAGGTAGTTACGTTAAGTCAATCTTCGTGACCACCTCTCAAGGCCCGTCAATCGAAGTTGAGAATTTGTACCAGTAATTTTATCAGTTATTCTACAAACGCGAAATACCACCGTGGACAGCGGTGGTATTTTGATTGTCTACTAGAACGATAATTAGAGCATATTACGGATTTTACTCCAGAAATCACCTCCAGTTAGCAGTATTTTATAAAATACTATTGACTTTTTATACAATGTGTGCTATAATGGAGTTATATCGTGAATGCGATATGGCCTGCCCGTATGGGTAGAGCACTTTAAGAAAGGTGGTAAGCGTATGCTTTACCGACAGATCCACACTCTGCAGATCACTGGCGGCCCCTGCCGCCCCGACCTGGCGATGGCTTGGAGCCTCGCCGGCAGCCCCACGCACAAGGATAACTCCATCGTGGAGTTCGTCAGTAGCGACGGCAAGAAGCGGCCCGCCATCATTCGCGGCCTCACTTACGCCAACACCACTGACGACGGCATCGTCAAAGTCTCCGGCAAGATTGCTTGGCAGATGGACGAAGACCCGGCAGTAGGCCCCCAGGTTAAAATTAAAACCCCGGCCGGCGATAACATCTGGGCAAAGTCTCTCGCCATAACGGCTAAAAACGCGATTATGCCCGACTTCACCGGCACTTACGATGTACGACACCGCTCTGGTCAGTTTGAGGTTGAGTACTACACCGCGGACGATAAGAAATAATCGACCGCCCTCCGACCAACAGCCACGAACGGCCAGTGATTCTACCCACCCCCTTTCAACGCCCCCAGCCTAGCTGGGGGCACTTTTTCTATTTCGAAACCCATTTTTCTATTTCAAAAGCCAAAACTTGCACCATTCCTCTTGACAAAATCCGTAATCTGTGATAAAATGGAAGGATAATGGTGCTTACTAGCAAAAAACGGTATCCTTCAACATCAATGACTTCGTCAGCATTGTTCAAGGCTCAATCTAGTTTTAGTAGCAACGTTTAGCACCAAAATCGTACTTTAATAGAAAGGAATGGAAAACGCAACTCTCCACACCCCAGGCGCACTCCACAAACCTGCACGTCCGCTTCGCTATGACCTAAGAAAGGAGAAAAACATGCTTAAAACTTGGCTCGTCGAGGTCTGGCCAGTACTTTGGCCGATTCTCACCAGTGCTAGTGCCTGTATCGTCGCCGCTACCTTTGCGGGTTTTGGCACCTATTTGGCTTGGACGCAAATTATGCCGCCCAAAGCACACTCCCTGTTCGGAATCACAATCAAAGACTTACCATTACTACTCTACGTCGCGGCCGAAATCGCCGTCTTCGTGATCGCCGTTGGTGTTTGTTGGGCTGAGTACGGCATCTTCGTCGCACTAATCGTTGGCCTAGTTAACCTCATTCTCATAGGGCTGCTCGTCTTTATCCTACCCCTCTCATTTATTTGGTGGATGGAGAAGTTTGACGACACTAAAAACAGCTAGCATCAAAGCTACCGCGCAATAATACCGTAAGCTCTGTCCAAGAGACAATCATAATTATTAAATAAGGGGGAATTATCGTGAAAATCTTGCGGTTCGCCAACGCGCTAGTCTGCGTGGTGGCACTCTACATCTGTTGGCTGACTTTGCCCGCTTTTGCAGGCTGGTCTTTCGGCTACGTCGGCGCCCTGGTGCGCCGCCTAGTGATCTTGGCCGGGCTGTTCTACCTCTGTAGAAACTACTCGCTACTGAGTTTGCTGGCTAAAGGCCTGCGGGCGCTAGGGCAATTCTACTGTAATCTGATAAGTGATCTAGTTTGCCTTACCTGCGAGGCCGATTCGGAAGATATCGCAGAGGCGACCAAAAAATCCTACCCTGGCGGCACCATCTGGATCAGCTTGGCGGCTTTGGCTAATCTGTTGCTTATGGCCGCCGGCGCAATTTTCAGCGACATCCACCAGCCAATCGTAGGCGTTCTGTTGATTACAGCGTGGGCATTTCTCAGCATACCACTGTTAGTGGCCATTGTTCCAGACAATGCCGAATCGCCTTATCCTTTACTGTTGCTGAATCTGGTGATGCCCATTGCTAGTGGCATCGTGTTGTTGCTGGGTTTCTTTACCGGCACCAATAGTAGTGCAGCAACCTCTTGGATCAACCAGCCGGTAACGACGTTACCGATTGGCACGCAATGGAGCGTTCCGCTGACGCCGCTCGTGCTGACCATGATTGGGTTGTTCTGCCTCCTCATGCTGTTTTATGCTCAAGCGTGTATGCATGTGCATGAAGCAGTACTGAAGCTGCATCAACCATGCGTCGAGCCGCAGTGAACATTCCTTTCTACCACTCTACCCCCAGAATTAATTCTGGGGGTGTTTTTATGACAAAATATAGCTTCAAGCTCAATTATCTAGTTCATCAACCAAGTTTTGACGGTAAAATCATTGACAAAATGCTTATACTGTGCTATAATGGAGAGATATAGTGTCTTGCACATCAAATTGCACCTTATCAACTTATGATTCAGAAAATAGGAGTGATTGTATGAAAATCCGCTTTTTTACCAATCTCATTACCATGATTACTGCGCTCTTCATTATCTGGTGCGTCACACCACCAGAATACCCGCTAATTGTCAAGGTTCTCCTCTCTATCCTAGTGATCTGCCTCTGCTCCGTGCTACGACTTGGCAAAATCATTGGCAAACGGGTCCTGCGATTGCTCCGAACAGGTTACTACCTAGTCGGAGGCGTATTGACCAGAGTTGACGACGCATTATACGACTTCACAGAGTGGTTTTGCAAGGTGAATCTTGCAAGCCTCAGGGCAAAAAGCACACGCGTCGTTGAAGATAGCAAGCAAGCATTCGGCGCGATAGATAAAAAGACTAGTCGACCGGTTAGGCGGATTGCACGATGGTGTGATGCTACGGCATTCTGCGGCTGCGTCAGTATCTGCACCGCTGGCGGCTTCCTCCTTCACTACCACGATCCTTTTCCGTTTATCTTCCTCTGCGCGATCGCTTGGTATCTTAGCGATATACTCTGGCACATCGCCGCTAATTGCACTTCTGCTGCCCACGATGACGCTATGATACGCTCTACCGACCCCGCGTTAGGAATCTTTGCTCTGATGGTGCAATGGGTTGTGCCGCTCCTACAGGGATTCTTCGCCGTGATCGTAACCTGTCACCACGATGAAATTCCAACACATCCCATTTGGGAACCGTTCTTCACGGCCCGAGTTGGGTCCTGGAGTTATAGTGTCAGTCCAATAATAGCTATTATTTTTGTGAGCGCCATTTTAAGCTTATTTTGCTGCGGCAACCTCTGTGCCGCCATTCAAGATCTTGCAAACTTGCCGCTGGACGAAGAAGCTGAATCATGAGCCACCACCGCCCTTCGGGGCGGTATTTTTGTAGTTGTGCGCGCGCAGAATTTTGGCTGCATTAGAAGGGGGACACATTAATGGCGTATGCTGGCTAGGCGTAATCAGCAATCTATCTCAAACGCTAAGCTGCCACTTGACATTTTGCACAAAATAATATAAAATATAAGATAGCTATTCGTTTAGTGTACATTATATAAGAAAGGTGGTAAGCCATATGGCTACTCGCTACACCCTGTATTTCTTTGGCCACCCCAGCGATTTTTGTCCCGAACTCGCACCGGAATCCGAGACCCCGCCTGCCAACCGTCTGCCCTATATTTTTATCACCGTCAACCCGCGGTGCGGATTACCGATGGATGTGGACGCCGGCCAGGACTCTTCCTTGCCGATTCGGCTGGAATCCATCAAGCCCAGCGCAGAAGATCCCGACCACATCCTGGAAATCAGTGGCAAAATCTACTGCCCGCACGATACCCGTATCTACGATCCTGCCGGCTATGACTTTACTGGCCGCTTTGACATCATGGGGCGTTCTGGCTCGCTGGAGTTTGCCTACCGCCAGATGTTACCAGAGGCGCCGCCGCGCCCCGACTTAGGATTATGCTACCGATGTCGCAAACCGCTAGATAAATACCCCTATTCTTCCGAACCTCAACGCGGAGTTCCTATCACCAAGGACGTGCTGCCGTTTTAGCGTGCTAAACTGGACGCCGCACGACCTTTCGCCTCAATCTACGGATTGGGGCTTGTTTTTTGGCAAAAGTTTGGTATAATAAGAGTAGTTATTCTAGAGACAGTAGCGGAGCTAGTTCACAAGGTTCTTAATCATGCTACCGAAGAATCATCTTGGGGTCTGATAGAGTAACGTTGTTTAACAACTCGCTAGCAAATATAATCACATCATTACGCGGTGCGGAGGCCATTGCGGGGTTAATCACAATGCCGCACGCTCGGATGATGTTTTGATAATAAATTTACCTAAGGAACTTTTTATGGCAATTTCAAAAGCAAAAAAAGATACTTTGGTTGC
>CAZWCY010000033.1:0-6391 GCA_964633035.1 uncultured Candidatus Saccharibacteria bacterium
TTCATAGTAGACGACGATATTTAATTAATAGTATTCCTCTGCTTAGCATCGTGGCTCTGTTGGTAGGATTTGGGATAAGCACATGCCTACTGAATACATTTGGCATGTTTGGATTATTTAACTGGTTTAACGGGAAGTGTTCTGCTGCCGCCTCCACCTCTCTCACCATTGATGGTGGGAGTAGTAAAAGTATTACAGGAACTATTGCTCCCAATGAGACTAAGTATGTGAGTAGTAATGTTACATATAGTGCTAATGATGTACAGGACTATGCTATTAAGATTAGTTATGCTAATGGTAGTAATGGGTTAAAGTATGATGGTAGTAGTGATATAACTATCAATGGTGTAGTAGATAATACTACTGGTAGTAATATTAGTAATGCTTGGGGATATAGTTGGGCTGATGGCGATACTACAGAAAGTAGTTACGCCAATCTACCTTATAGCTCTATTCCTATATCTGGTACTAAGAATGTAGAAACTGGTACTACTATTAATTCTACTACTAAGAAGATGATCTTTGCGGCTAACCTAAGTGATAGCAATCCTACTGGGCACTATAAGGCTAATGTATTATTAAGCTTGGTGGCGACACCGGCTACTACTACTTATACTATTACTTATGATGCGAATGGCGGTAGCAATGCACCTAACAGTATTACTTGTGTGACACAAGGAGCGGCGGGGACGAGCTGTACCACTACATTAAGTAGTAGTGCCCCTACTAAGGCTGGGTATGCTTTCTTAGGTTGGGCTGATAATAGTACTGCTACCGCCAAACAATACGATGCTGGCGGAAGCATAACGGTAAATAGCAATAAAACGATTTATGCAGTATGGAAAGATAATAGAACTATAGGCCAAATTACTAATATGCAGGATATGAATAGTGACATTTGTGCGAATTCTTCTACTGGAACAACATATAACTTAAGGGACACTCGTGATGGCAATTATTACGGTATTAGAAAGTTTGCGGATGATCGATGCTGGATGACTTCTAATCTTAAAATTGCAGGCGTAAGCATTTCTGCTGCTAATTCTAATATTGATGGTAGTTTTGTGATTCCAGCTTCTGATGCGAGTAATTTTAGTAAAGATGACAATAGTATTGCTGCTGCTTATATCTCTGGTAATACGGGATATTACTCTTGGTGTGCTGCAACGGCAAGCAGTTGCAGTAGTGCGACTTCAGAAGGTAGTATTGCGCCGTCATCTATTTGTCCAAAAGGCTGGAAACTGCCTTCAAGCTCCGAGTTCAGTAAATTTACTACCGCGGAAGACATTACGAGATCTGAAGAAGGGTCAACAAAAATACAAGGTGCGCCGTATAACTTTGCCTACACTGGGCGTTTAGAGGGCAGTTCTATAAAATATCCAACTGATGGGTTTTGGTGGACGAATACTGCAAGTGGAAATGGTCACGCGTACACTTTAAATATTGCCAGTAATTATGTAATTTCGGGCAATCGCTCTCAGAGTGCTTATTATGGTATGGCTGTTCGATGCATCGCTCAATAAAACTTTAAGAAATAAAACAGGCGCACCATTCGGTGCGCCTTAGGGTTGGGTGAGTAGCAAATGACCATAAGGATTGGATGGCGAAATTGCAAAACTAAGCTTACCAGCTATAACCGTAGTAGTCCTGGTACTGACGACGAGCGACTGCCTCGGAATAGAAGAGGGAAGTGTCGTCAAAATCGAACTGGTCGGTGGGACAGCGGTAGTACAACATATTGAATGCCGCGGCCACGTCCTGCATGGTGCGATGCGCGATCTCGGCGCCGCCGGTGCGCGTTCTGACGTACTCGGCGTAGTAGAGGTCATACCTCTGCTGGTAATAGTTTTGCATGGCAGTCGGATCGCCCCAGCCGGTAGTAGTGGGCTCCAGTACATAAACGTACTGTTTACTGAGCACGATAATACGCGGCGTTTGGAACTTAGCCTCAGCATAGAGATCTCCGGCGCTGAACGAGCCACCACTGGGATGGTTGTGAATAACTGTAGTGCCATAGCGGGTGGCAAAATCCTGCCTAATTTTGGTGTTGGTGTAGGACCGGTTGGCGATATAACTGGTGTGGTCGAAAACCTTGTTGCCATTGACGTCGAAGCCCACAATGGACTCGTAATTGCTGCCGCTGATATTGGCGGCGATCTCGGCGAAAGTATTGCCATTATTGACGTTGTAGATGGTGACGCCGCTGTCGGAATTCTCGATGATCTCCTGATAGTCCTCCAGATAGAGGTCGTCAAGCGTGGCCGCATCGGTTTCGGCGGCGAACCCAGTAATGGGCAGGCCGAGCAGCAGAACGGCGAGCAGGGTACTGAGCAGAGACTTAACCTTGATGTTGATACGGGTAGTCATGAAATGCACCTCCAAAATTTTTCAGATGTTTCGGGTCTTTGCTACTTCTTAAGGTACGCGAGCAAGTGATATTCTCCTTCTCTAACTACTTACGATTATACACTAAAACGCTTAAAAATGCAATAGGTAAATGGTCTAAAAACGGTATAAAATCGCCAAAAATACTTAAAAATTATGTTTAAATAGGTAAAATATGGTCAAAAAGCCGCCAAAAAGTCAAATATACTATATAATATAGTTAGATATGCCAAAATTTGAATTAGTTTCTCCGTATCAACCCACTGGCGACCAGCCGCAGGCGATTGCGCAACTGGCGGCGGGTTTGGATGCGAACGTGCGCGAACAGACTTTGCTAGGCGTAACGGGCTCGGGTAAAACTTTTACAATGGCGAATTTGATTCAGCATTACCAGCGACCAACTTTGATTTTGGCACACAATAAAACTCTCGCGGCGCAGTTATATTCGGAGTTCCGGGAGTTTTTTCCGAAGAACGAAGTGCATTATTTTGTTTCATACTTTGATTACTATCAGCCGGAAGCCTACATCGCTAGCACTGACACCTATATCGAGAAGGATTCGGCGATTAACGAAGAGATTGACCGTTTACGTCATGCTGCTACGGTGGCTTTGCTGACGCGTCCGGATACGATTGTGGTGGCGTCGGTGTCGTGTATTTACGGTATTGGTTCGCCAGATCACTATACAGAGATGTCGTTGCCATTAATGAAGAATAATGGCCGCTGGGAAGTGATTGGTAAAGACGCTTTGACAACGCTTCTGGCGCAAGCTTCGCCCGAAACCATGCCGGATGCACCTTTAATTAATACTGCCACGCAAACAGCAGATTCACTGAGCCAGCAGAACTTTATTATTTATCTCATCGCTATGCAATATCATCGCAATGATTTAGCTTTTGAGCGCGGAAATTTTCGCGTCATGGGTGATACAGTAGATTTGTTTCCGGCCAGTGGGGAATGGGCTTATCGGTTTGAATTTGGTTTTGATACGCTTGAAAATGTGCGGATTATTGATCCGCTAACTGGCGAAACGCGGGAAAAACCTGATCGTATTCATATTTTTCCAAATACCCACTATGCTACTCCAAAAGATCAACTGGAGCGGGCGATTGCAGGGATTGAAGCAGAGTTTGAGCTGCGCATGAAATATTTTGAAAAACATCAGAAGTACCTAGAGGCGCAGCGATTGAGCCAGCGGACCAAGTACGATATTGAGATGTTGCGCGAGACGGGTTTTGTCAAGGGGATCGAAAACTATTCACGGCATCTGGATGGGCGTAAAGCGGGTGAACCGCCAGCTACTTTGATCGACTTTTTCCCAGAAGATTTTTTGCTGCTGGTGGATGAAAGCCATATGACTTTGCCGCAGGTGCGAGGCATGTATAATGGTGATCATGCGCGCAAGGAAACTTTGGTGGAATATGGTTTTCGCTTGCCAAGTGCGATGGACAATCGCCCGCTGATTTTTACGGAGTTCCAAAGTCATATTAAACATGCAGTGTATGTGTCGGCTACGCCGGGGCCTTACGAACTGGAGCATTCGCCGGAGCCAGCACAGCAAGTAATCCGCCCGACTGGGCTACTAGATCCAGAAATTGAAGTACGCCCTTCGGAGGGGCAGATTGAAGATTTGATGGAAGAAATCGACAAGCGCATTAGCAAAGGCCAACGCACGCTGGTGACAACTCTCACCAAGCGCATGGCGGAAGATTTAACGGATTATCTTAAAGAACGTGACATCAAGGTGGCATATATTCATTCCGATATTGATACTTTGGAGCGAGGTGATATTCTGCGCGATTTGCGTGCCGGGGTCTATGATGTGCTAGTAGGGATTAATCTCTTGCGTGAAGGCTTGGACTTGCCAGAAGTGTCACTGGTGGCGATTTTGGATGCCGATAAAGAAGGCTTTTTGCGGAGCGAGAGCGCTTTAATTCAGACAATCGGGCGGGCAGCGCGGCATGTGGATGGGCATGTGATTATGTATGCTGATAATATTACCGAAAGCATGAATAAGGCAATTACCGAGACGATGCGTCGCCGTGAAATTCAGCAAGAATATAATGAGAAAAACGGCATCGTGCCGCGCTCGGTGAAGAAGGAAATTGGCGCGGGTCTCCGGGCGATTATTCCACAGAAGGAAGAAGCTACTAAGCTGGATCTGAAGCGCATTCCGCCAGAGGAGATTCCGAGTTTGATTAAGGAATTGCAGTCACAGATGCAGCTGGCGGCCGCGAATTTGGATTTTGAACAGGCGGCGTTTTTGCGTGATCAAATTGTCGAGATTAAGGGTGAGCAAGGGAAGAAAAAGCGTGCGTAGTAGCATACCAATTGCGGCGTTGCTGGTGATTATGGTGGGAGTGTTGAATTCGCTCGGCTTTATCCCGCATCGTAAATACACCAATGCGGATTTTGGCATTGCAACTTATCGTAGCCAACATGATCAAGACCGCGATGGTATTGACGATCAAACGGATATTTTGCAAAGCGTGCAAGCCTATCTAGCGACGAATCCTAAATACGGTAGTAAATATTACGCCAGTGGTTATCCTAATGATGAGTACGGAGTTTGTACTGATGTGGTGGCACAGGGCTTGCGTGGGGCAGGTTACGATTTGATGCAACTCGTTAATCAGGATATTTTGGATCATCCTGAGTTTTACGACGTGGAGACTCCGGATGCCAAGATTGATTTTCGGCGAGTAAAAAATTTGGCGGTGTGGTTTCAGCGCCATACTCAAGCTTTGACTACCGACGTTCACGATTATCAAGCTTGGCAGGGTGGCGATATTGTGATTTTTAAGGATCATATTGGCGTGATTTCGGATTATCGCAATCGCCGGGGGATTCCGTATTTGATTCACCATTACAGTCCCTGGCAAATTGATTATGAAGAAGATACTCTCCTGAATTATCAATCGGAGATTATCGGGCATTATCGCGTTAGCTAAAATGCGGAGTATGTCGTTTGAAGTTCATACTAGTTTTTAGACTCATAAATTATTGCGCTCAATTTTGAGAATCAAATAAAAAGCCACCAATAATGGTGGCTAGGAAGGAAGAGCGCAGATGACTTTTGGACCGCTCGGAGCGCAGATTTGGTTGGGATGGCGGTAAAACGAATAGCGCTGCTTAGCGATAGTGGCGCGTCGGTTGGGCTGGTCAAGATTTACCGAGATTCCCGCAGCTTGGAGCGCAAAATTCCAGAGTTCGAATTCATTCAGATAGGCGGAATAGGGATATACGCAGAGTTTAGCTTCGGCATCGACTAATTTTGGGGCTTCGCCCAGCACGGCTTGCGAATATTGCAAGGCTGCAATCAAGTCGTCGCGACTTGGAAAACAGACGGGCAAGCCTAGCTCGCGCAATGCCGCATCCAGACCACCGCAACAGCGCGAAAAGGCTTTGAGCTTGGCAATGCGACGGTCGTTGGTGAAGGCAGTACGGGGCTGCCAATATTCCATATGGCCGTAGCATTTCTGTAATTGTCCCAAGATTTGAATACGCTCTGACTCCAACGCCGCTCGTTCGTCGGTACTCAACATGCCGCGGTAAAATTTGGTGGCGTCGATAACGGCTTGAAGTCCGCCGAAGCGATCGCAGATGGCTCGGCAGCTGTGGTTCGTGAAAGTCTCATCATCTTGCAGTTCACGGATAGTCGGCCAATGCCCCAGATAATCATAAAGAATATAAAATTGGTCCAGTAGCTGCGTATCCGTTGGGCGTGCCGGTGTTTTAGTATAAAGCACTAACATCATTCCTTTCTAAAGGGCGTGGGTATGTTTAACGATACCACATCTTCTAATTATAGCATACTTTTGCCAAAAAGTACAGTATATTTTTGCTTTTTGAAGCAGAAAACGCGAAAAGTTAGATAAAACCTCTTTACTTTTAGAGAAAAATCAGATATTATATATAAGTAGAGTTGGAGCTGGTAGATATTAGTGCTCTGACAAAATAATAATTAAAAGGAGAAAGAATGGCAAATTTTGACCGTTCCAAGCCA
>CAZWCY010000034.1:0-4243 GCA_964633035.1 uncultured Candidatus Saccharibacteria bacterium
TACCCGGTATAAGCGAAATTGTAAGGCGCACCTCTAATCTTAGTGGAGCCAGTAGAAGAATTAGCAATACCTTCAGCATTTGCGAATGCTTCAAATTCTCCGCCGCTATTACCGGATGGTAATTTCCAACCCTTAGGACAGATGGAAGATGAAGCCTGCTGTCCGCCGCTCGTTGCAGAAGAGCAAGTCCCCGCCGTTGCGGCACACCATGTGTAATAACCAGTGTTGCCAGATAAATAAGCATTAGATGCAGTATCGCTGCTAAAGCCAGAAGTACTAGAGGCAGGGAGAGTATAATTTGAAGTGACGTTAGAATCTGCTGATGTTAGAGTACGGCTACCCATTAACTGGAGATTTTGCGTCATCCAACATTTACCATCTGCCATCTTGACGATAGTATAGCTTTTATCATCACGTTTATCTTTTAGTGTAATACTGGCATGATTTGGTAAGGAACTCTTACAGAAACTACTTGCGCTAGTACCAGTAGTAATATCTTGCATATAATCAACGCCAGACGAAGTACCATCAGACCAGTTCTGGCCGTTAGCTTTCCAGACAGCGTACAGTGCAACATTACTAGTCAGAGTAACGGTTTTACCTTTACCATACGTGCTATTTACGCTACCACCAGACGTAGTAGACCAACCTTGGAAGGTGTAATTAGTGCGAGTAGGGTCGGCGTTATGCATCGTAATAGTACAACCAGTGCCATAATCATCACAAGTCTGATTTGCAAAGGAGCCAGTACCACTATTAAGATTGTAGCTCAGCGTGCGTACCGTGGCAGTCGGCGTAGCCACCATTGAAAGTGTCACCGTACCGGTATAACGACCAGCGATGTTACTAGCGCCAAACTTGGCCGCAAAAGCTAGTTTACGAGTAGAATTAAGCGTCGTCCCGCTAACTGGGTCCGCTGTGAGCGCCGTACCCGCCGAAGTAACACTCTGGTAAGACATACTCTCCTTGGCCGTGCCTTCCGCACCCCAAGCATAACCCCAAGTGTTATCAGACATCACCGCCGGAGTCTTGCCGCCCGCGCCAGTCACCGTGGTGCTGCCATTTGGGCCAGTCAAATTCGGCGTACCGGAGATTTTCAGGGTATAGGCCGAAATGTCCGAACCAGTCAGTTGCACAGTATGTTCACGATAGCCCGTCTCCCCCGGTGCCACCGTGACTTGTTTATTATAAGCATCACCGCCAATCTTGATGCCTGCCGTCGCCGCCAGCATATCAATGCCTGCGTCTGCATCGTCGCTGAGAGCAACCGGCTCATTAGTATCCGTCGCCTGAGAGCCTTCCTCTGGCGCGGAATTAATTATATCTGGATTATCACCTTCGGCATAAACCGAGGCATCCCAACCAGCCGGACACAGCAAAGCTGCAACCAGCACAACCACCAGACCGCAAAAACTTGCGCGCCCAGCAAAACCGCTCCGCATGCGCGAATGCGACATTTTGTTTATCTTCATAGTATTCCTCTATTACTTATACGTTTATTATAAGCTACCATGAGCGCTTTGGCAAGAACTTTTTGCGGCAAAATTTGCAATCCTGCAGCGTTTGTATATTCACGGGTTTTGCACTTTTTTTCAAAAATCTCCAATTCAGCCATTGACTTTTATAGCACGCTACGCTATAATAAGAATAATAATTTTTGGGATACCCCCCACCGATCCCTAGCCGCAAGGTTAGGGTGATTATTTTTACTCCGAATCCCTGCAGTAAAGGCTATGGAAACGAGCTTGCACCTTGCGAAAATCACCATTAGTCATAGTCCCCATCCGGTTATGTAAGCGTTTAGCGCTCAGACTCTTTATCTGCGCCAAATTTGCCCAACTCGTCTTATCCCTGAGCTCAAACTCCACATACCAACTCCCCGCATGCGGTTGCGAAGTCAGCGGAATTGCCAAAAAACTATGCTGATTATATTTCTTAAATATTATCGCCGGACGGACAAACTTGGCATTCTTACCATTCACCTCCACACCAATATTTTCACCAAAATTACACCACCAAATTTCCCCCTTCTTAAACATCATGGCTCGCTTGCGCTCATGTAGATTCAATTTTACCCTAAACCACCGCTTCATTAGCTCCGATTTATTTTGATCACATTTTTCCATTCTTCCAGCCTAGCATACTTGAGATCAAAATAACAAGCACTAGCATGATATTTCATACAAAAAAGCGCGTCAGCTCTCAGCCAACGTGCTTTTTGATTTCCTTGTAAACGCTTAAACGCTCTCACGACGCGAGCATATTTAATCCAGCGTCCGGCGTTTCTTTTCTCTAGTGAAGAATTCTAGCGTGTCACCAATCTCTGCAGCGATTTTCTTCTCAGTTTTGAGCGCTAGGCCGCCTACTTCACCTTCGATTAATTCTTTCGCTTCAATACGCTCCTTCTGGACGCTTTCCACCTCGGCTTCACCAATCACAGTCTTACCATGTTTTACCCGCACTAGTGCCTGCGGCACGACTTTGCCCGAAGTCACTTTACCGCCCGCAATCAATTCCGTCTTAGTTACGCGGAAAACCCCCATCACTTTCATTTCACCGAGCGGCGTTTCAATCACTTCTTCGCCCAGCAAATCTTCCATGCTAGTCTTGGCGTCGTCTAGCAATTCATAAATTACCTTGTAATTACGAATTGCCACGCCATCACGCGCTGCCAACTTAGAGATATTAGTTGGCACCGAGATGTTAAAACCATAAATCACCGTATTGCCGTCACCGGCCGCCATATAAACATCGTTTTCCGTCACGTCGCCCACACCGGTAGCCACCACGTTTAGGGTCACTTCACCCCTGGTGTCAATCATTTTCAGCGAATCCACCACGCTCGTCACCGATCCTAGCACATCGCCTTTCACAATCACGTTAAAGACTTTGGAATTGTCCTCGGCGTTCATCATGCGTAGCAGATCGGTCGAAGTTACATTCGCCGACATCGCCTCGCTCGCCGCCTCTTGTGCGTGCAGCAATGCCATCTTGCGTGCAGTTTTCTCATCCGGCTGCTCAAAGAAACGGTCACCAAAATTTGGCAACTCCTTAAAACCGGTCACCGTCACTGGCGTCGAAGGCGTAGCTTTGCCCTTTGGCTTACCGCGAAAGTCTAACATCGTGCGTACTTTGCCATAAGTATTCCCCGCCGTGATGAATTCACCAACTTTTAGCTCCCCGCCCGTCACCAGCAAATTCACTACCGAGCCCTTACCAGTCTCCATGTGCGATTCAATCACCAGACCTTCCGCTGGCACATCCACATCGGCCTTCAAGTCTTCTACGTCTGCCACCAGCAAAATACTCTCGATCAGTTTCTTCAAGCCTTCACCGGTTTTAGCCGAAACCGGAATCATCATCACATCGCCGCCCCATTCCTCGGGCTGCAAGCCATGGGCCGACAAATCCGCCATCGTGCGCGGAATATCTGCACCCTCACGGTCAATCTTATTGATTGCGACGATAATTTTGGCGTTCGCACCCTGTGCAAACTTAATCGCTTCAACCGTCTGTGGCTTCACGCCGTCATCGGCCGCCACCACAATCACCACAATATCCGTGAGCATTGCACCATGCTGGCGAATCGCCGCAAAAGCCTCGTGCCCCGGCGTGTCCAAGAAGGTAATCTTACGATCTTCGTATTCCAATTGATAAGCCGAGATGTGCTGCGTAATCCCGCCCGCTTCCCCCTCTACGGTACTCTTATGTAAAAGATTGTCCAACAGGCTAGTCTTGCCATGATCAACGTGCCCCATCACCGCTACTACCGGCGGGCGCGGCACTGCGTGCTCACTGAGTTCTTTGCGAAAACCATCGGTAATCTTGGTAGTGGTATTCTTGCGCTCCAAGCGCACATCATTAAAACCAAGCTCCTGAATCATGATCTCAGCGGTCTCAAAATCCAACCGCTGATTAATCGTTGCCACAATTCCGTTCTTAAACAGCTCGCCAATCAAAGCCGTTACGCTGAGGCCTAACGCCTGCGCCAGCTCATCCACCGTAATCGAACCAGCAATGCGAATCACTTTTTCCGTGCTAGAAGTATCTTCAGCCATCGCGCTCCTTTCAATCAATGTTTGCTTTTATTAAGTCAGGATAAATATTCGAAAATACTTAGCCAGTTCTTACTAAAAACGCCCGTTTCGGGCTGATTTCTGGCGCTAAAGCCAGCCACCATAACTTTGTTTATGGCTCCCGGGGCCGGGCTCGAACCGGCAACCTCGAAGTTAACAGCTTCTTG
>CAZWCY010000035.1:0-4140 GCA_964633035.1 uncultured Candidatus Saccharibacteria bacterium
AGCAGCTCATTCGTAACGAGCAGGTCACAGGTTCGATCCCTGCCAATGGCTCCATGATAATAGACGTTGTGCATAACGGTAATTTTGCCGTTATTTTTTGAGCAATCATGTCCGCGAATGACAATAGTTCAGACAAGCGCAAGATAAGTTTTACGCGTAGAACTTTCGAATATCTTCTAAATCCAAGATTTCTTTTACAAACTGATTGAGATTTGATAGACCGGCGATTTCTTTGCTGTAAATATCCATCACAAAGTCAATCGGTCGCCACTCGTAGTGGCCTTCGGCGTTATCGGCGACCGCGGTTTCCGGCACAAAATCATAAATCACATTCAGGCGTGTATTGCTGCTGATCGCACTCGATTCGGGATACACGTAAGTGACCAAAAGTTTGGGATTTTTGAGTACGATGCCGGTTTCTTCCAAGCACTCTCTTTTGGCGGCGACCAGCGGCGTTTCGTGTGCTTCGATTTTGCCACCGATGCCGTTCCAGCAGTTTTTGTAGGGATCTTTATTTCTTTTCACTAATAATAATTTATCTTTGGTTTGGTTAAAGAGCATAATCACGACGTAGTTTTTGTTCATTCGTAGGGCCTTTCTAAAACTTAATCATCAACTGGTAAATCACTATACTGATACTGCGGTGCAATTTTCTTGCGCTGCGGGCGACGTCGGATTTCACCGGTTTTGCTCATTGTGAAGTTGCGCTGGAAGAAAAACTTGGTAGTGAAATGTTGATAGAAAGACGTCCAAAGTGCACCAATATTGCCGCAAAACGGCGTGGGCAGGAAAGCGCAGGCTAGGCGTGTCAGGCGGGCGATAAATTTGTTGATAGCAGTTTTGCTGGACGACCAGTTGAGCTGCAGGAAACACGTGCGAAGATAATACGGCGCACAAGAGGCAAAATCGATAAATTCTAATCCGAGGTAAATTAAAGTAATGCGTAGGTCTAAGTTGTAGAAGCGGTATAAACAGAAGAACATTAATAGACTTGAAGCATAGAGCAGAATCAATAAGGCATAAGCGTTACGACGAGATTTTTTGTAATTAAATTGATGCCGGCTGATGTCGATTTTGGCGCAGGTGTTAATTGATTCAAAAACATCCCACTGTGTGTCGGTAATTAGGGAAACAAAAGTCATGGCCAGGGCGTATTGCGGACCAAATTCCATGGCGTTGCTAATGCCAAAGAGAAAAACGAAGAACGAAGTGGTGTTACTCACGAATGAAGCGGAGTCATATTTAAAACACTTGGCCAGATTAATACGAAAGCGGAACTTGTCGCAATTCCGAAAAACGAGAATCGTGGTAAAAACCGTCATCACGACACTAGTGATAGTGACGATGGTAGCATGATCTTTAGTGAGTAGGGCAGTGCCAATCAAAACGCTAAAGTTAAGCAGGTTGAAAGCAATCGAATAACGGTTGGCTTTGTCATTCTGGTTCTCGTAGTAGAGTTTATCAAGAATAAAGGAGAAGATGGTTTGCAGGATCAAGATTATAATCGCATAAGCAGCAAAAACACGGTAAGCCGCGGCGTCCATGTTCATGAAATTAATATAACTATCAAGATTCAGTAAGACAAAACCGTAAAGCGACAAAGTCAGCACAATCCCGATCATAAAGCCCGACATCACGGCATTTTTGTTTTTATCTTTAGTTTTGGAGATATTAGCACCGACCGCAAAGGGTGAACGAATAATGCCGTAAAGACATTGTAGAGGGTAGGTCATGGTGAATACAGTAATGAGATTCTTATCGACTAGCAAGCTCAAAAGAAACCACGACAGAATCGGTGTCAGGGAGAGAAGCATAGAGTCGAAGCTGATTTTGAGTAGGCGTTGCATATTTGTGAGTTTGTGATATATCACCAGATGAATAATGTTTTTAAGGCTTATTCGCCTGGTGATATAATGTTAGTTTTGATAATTGACTTGTTCGGTACCAATGAACGGATAGCGGGTGAGCATGGATTGATCAAGCTCGGCATGGTGTAAATTAACGGCGGTGATTTGGTGATTGTCGTAGCTGGTATAGTAGAAAATTCCTTGCTGAAGATTATAACAGTCTGAGTAGATGGTAATTTCGTATTTATTGTCGCCAAGGTCAGCGCAACCACGTTGCTGATCGACGGAGTGGAGAATATGGAAGAATTGGCTGACACTACTCATTTCGTCGTTGCCAGATAGGGAATTAAGTTTGGTAAAGGCAGTTCTTACAAAACGTGATTCTGATGATAGGTCGCCTGGTAAACCGATGGCGCCCATGCCGCGGCTGTATTGCATAAGATTGATGTTTGGTGCGAAATTATTAACTGGCGGTTTGGCGGAAAGATGCTGATAGTTATTAAGTTGGAATAATTGCTGGTCAAAGGGCGGATTGTTGGTGAGAATACCAATCGGGTTATCGTGGATTTTGAGGCCGGTAGACATCGATTCGACAACAATACATTCCTTACTGTCGGCAATTATCCAATGTAATTCGGCTACTGGCAACTGTTCGCTAAAACTCAAGTTGCGGAAATTAATGTGTTTGAGCAGTTTGCGTGCTTCGGCAACGCTGGCGCAACGCGACAAGATCCAAGGGATAAACTCAAACTGAGCGATATTGTCTTTGCCTTCAATATAATCATTGTAAACGGCGTTGCCAACAAAGTTGAGGCCGGCAGCACCTAGGCCCTTTTCGTTGACGGCGTCATAATAAAGTGGATAATTATCAACGACATAGGCGATGCCGATCATGGCATAATGCGATTCGATGGTTTCGGCTTCGCGAAAAACAAAAGGGAATTTGCGCGGTGTAATCACGATTTCTTCGCCGTAAGAGAATTCATAGTCAAGATTGCGCCCAAAGTAAGCATCTTTAGTTTTGTAAGTCGCAGCTGTACACATAGTATTCCTTTGTTTTTAGTTTTTGTTTTACTCATCACCGAGGACTTTTTAGTGTATTGACACCCTCGATGTGAGTGAATCTATGTATAATTATAGCACAAAAGTGGAGTTTGATATGAAGAAATCTAGTAACATCTGTTGAGGGTTGCCGATTTTGTAGTTAAGGTGAGATGAGGTTTGGACGATGTTAAAGTAACGGTTGCGCCGGGATTATAAATCACGCCATCATCGCCTTCCCAGCTCGTCAACGGGCCAAAACAGGTGCCTCCTCCTGCGACATTAGGGGTATTACTTGAGATGGTAAGGCTTTGTGAGGTATTTTTGGACGTAACAGACTGCGTTTCTGGTAAAGCAATGGTGCCATGCTGCACATATCCGTTGCCGTATTGATAAGAGATAGAATATGTATAGGAGTCGTCTGCGATGCATCGCACTGCACAGCCGGAACTGTTGGAAGCTATGTCGCCTGTGGCTGGATACACGCTGTTCTGAGTAATGAAAAACGGGTATGCTAAGGGGAAATCATCTGCGTAGCTTGACCACCAGAGGCCTTCGCTAGAGGCGTTGCCGAGCGAGCCATCGCTCATCTGCCCGGTATAAGCAAAATTGTAAGGTGGACCTTGGACCTTGGTAGATCCGGCTGCGTCATTGCTAATACCTTCTGCATCAGCAAAGGTTCTAAATTCTCCGCCATAGTCACCAGTCGGCAGCTTCCAACCATTAGGGCAGATAGATGAAGTGGCATTATCATCGTAGACTACAGTATTAGAACTGCTGGCGGAAGTTCCATCAGAATATTTACATCCTCCAGCACTACCTGCGGTTGCCGCGCACCAAGTGTAATAACCGGTAGCTGTGTTATTCTGGTCTGCGCCTAGATAAGCACTAACTATGGTGTTATTGTTAAAGCCAGATATATTCGAGACCGGCAAAGCCCAGTTGGAAGACACATCAGAATCGGCAGAAGTTAGTGTACGACCACCCATAATCCTCAAATTTTCCGTCATCCAACATCTACCATCAGCCATCTTCACTATAGTATATCTATTCTCATCACGTTTATCTTTGAGTGCAATACTAGCATGATTTGGTAAACTACTCTTACAGAATTCTCCTTCACCAGTACCAGGTGTAATATCTTGCATATACTCAATACCAGAATCTACTCCATTGCTCCACTTGGCAGTAGTACTCTTTGGCGTAGACACTAGTCCTAACGTCACCTCTGCCTTATAATGCCCACTCGCTA
>CAZWCY010000036.1:0-3483 GCA_964633035.1 uncultured Candidatus Saccharibacteria bacterium
AATGGATAGAGCAGTTCCGTCCTAAGGAAAAGGTTGTGCGTTCGACTCGCACCCGGGTCACCAGTTCTAGAGCTGATCGCGTTTAAGCGTCAGCCGTTTTTATTACTATATCTCTAGCATTCCGATCACTATCTCTGGTGATTTTTTGTGTTATAATCTACTTATGTATATCACGGAATTAATCGGAGATTTTGTTGAGCATTTAGAGGTTGAGCGCGGACGCTCCCGCAAGACCGCCGAGAACTACGAACGTTATCTGCTGCGCTTCCGTGATTTATCACTGGATATTCTTGACCGCGAGCCACAGTTGCGAGTTTCCCACGGCACGGCTGCCCAGCCCGCAAACTCTCAAGATAACCATACTCAAATCCCGGAATCTCAAAGCGAAAATCCCGTTGCCGCGCAAGACCAGGATGATACCGACGCCGAAGACCTTTCCGATTTCAAACCCATCGACATTACTCAAGAGCTGGTACGCAAATTCCGTCTCCAGCTCAATCGCGAGCAAGATCGTTACGGTCAGAATCTTGAGGCCATCACCCAGGCTTATCACCTGATCGCACTCCGCGGTTTTCTTAAATACCTCGCCAAGCGCGGCATCGAGTCACTCGATCCTTCCCTAGTGGAGCTACCGCACGTGGTGCGCAAGCAGGTGACTTTTCTCCAATACGACGAAATCGAAAATCTGCTTGAGCAAATCGATACTTCCACCGAAACCGGTCTGCGCGATCGTGCAATTATTGAATTGCTTTTCTCGGGTGGACTGCGCGTTTCTGAGCTCGTGAAGCTCAATCGTGATTCTATCAATTTGGAACGACGTGAGTTTATCGTGCGCGGCAAAGGCAACAAAGACCGTCCAATTTTTATCTCCGAAGCCGCTGCCGACCGCCTGCGCGATTATCTCAGCGCTCGCACCGATTCGCTGATTCCGCTTTTCTTGAACAATAGCAAGAATCTCCAGGCCGTTGACACTTCTGGCAACTACCGCCGCCTTACTACACGCTCAGTCGAGCGCATTGTCCAAAAGTATGCACGCCTGGCCGGCATCACTAAGCATGTTTCGCCACATACACTGCGCCACAGTTTCGCCACCGATCTGCTAATGAACGGTGCCGATCTCCGCTCGGTGCAAACCATGCTCGGCCACGCCGATATTTCCACAACGCAAATTTACACCCACGTCACCGACCCGCATCTAAAGGAAGTGCATGAGAAGTTTCATTCGGAGACGGAGTAGAACCTTGAGATTTCTGGAATTTTGGCCAAAATTCTTTGCGTAGAAGCCCTACAGCTCCATCCAAAGTTTTTATGGCTATTCTACCGCACTTTGAGGGGAAAATGCGGTAGAAGGCGAATTTGAGGGATCTGACAAGATTTACGACGCCAAGACCACTAGAACGACTGCTTTATACTGTCTATTCAGCTGCACAGCGCACTGCAAGACCAACACGGCGGTAATTATCACCTATACCGGGATATACGTTACCGTCACTAATAGACAGACTATACGCGCTAAACCCATTGATTGCCGTACGTGACCACCAATAACCGCCGTTATCGCTAAGATTATCTGGTACACCAGTATAAGCAAAATTATAAGGAGTATTTCTAATTTTTTCAGATCCGGATTTATCATTTGTGATGCCTTCCGCATCAACAAATATTTGAAACTCTCCGCCACTACCACCAGATGGGAGCCTCCAACCTTTTGGACAAATCGACGAAGCCGCTTCACCGGAAGGAGGGCAAGTACCAGCCGTGGCTGCACACCAAGAATAGTAGCCGGTGCCGCCATAGACATAGGCATTAGTGGCAGCATTGTCACTGAAACCGGAAGTACTGGAAGACGGGAGAGTCCATTCAGTTGTAATGTCAGACGTTGCAGGAATGAGCTTGCGCTCGTCTTGACATTTACCACACTTATCGGCTTCCAGTTTTAGATTCTGTGTCATCCAGCATTTACCGTCCTTAAACTTATAGACAGTATAAGTATTATTATCACGCACGTCAGTTAAAGTATATGGTCCAGCATAGTCTTGTCCTGTTGGTATTACCGTATTTGCGCAAGCGTCAGGAGCATAGTCTGGCGCTAGTTGCTGCATTTGCGTAAGATCAGCTAAAGTGTACGTAGTAGCTTTTGGAGTTGCTACTAGGCTTAATGTACCACTACCTCTATAATGCCCAGCATTAGCATTACTACTAAACTTGGCCCCAAAAGTTAGATTCTTAGTAAAACTAGTAGCACCATTAGATAATGCTGGCACCACAAGGGTCTGTGCTGTTGTGCTAGGAGCAGTATAACTTGTAGCACCATCCCACTTATATCCCCACGTATTATCTGTAGATACATTACCGGCTGTAAGCGTAGTACCATTAGCAGTAATATTAGTGCTATCTACTTTAATTGTCAGACTGTAACTATTGGCATTGCTAACATTTACAGTTACATTGGTATCAGCAGTAGCAATATTACCGGGAGTCACGGTATTACTAATCAGGCTTGTTTTACTAAGAGAAAGTGAGGCCGTAGCAGGAGTGGATGTGCCACCGGAAACCGGAGAGACAGTGCCAGAATCTTCTACGACTAAATAATCGCCGCACGGACTACAACTCTGTTCTGCAGCATGTGTAGAATCGGAGCAAAAAGAGCTAACACAAAATACTTCAATTAGTGCTAAGACGAAAAACATACTTGTTCTCACTTTACAAAAGTGGGCGCAAGACTTAACGCAAGGAATGCTATATAACACACTAGACTTTACATCGTTCTTCATGTCGTTATCATTCGTTATAGTATTGCTGAATGATAAAGTTGGAATACTATGAAGCTTAGATTTTCTAGAACCAGAAAATCTGATCAGAAAATCCTTAAAGTTAATATGTCTTTTGCGTTGCATCTTTGCGCCCTCCTTTTGTAGGTTGTTGTATATATACTTTCGGGCGGCCATTTGAGCATCAAAAAAGTAATAGAGTGAGAAAAGTTAAACAAAATCTAACATTGATTACGAATCAAAGCTAAATTTAGTAGATTTCCTCATGATACAAAAATGGCACCACGAGCAGGTGTTCAAACCATCGCAATGCTGTATAACTTTCGTCATCATCATTGGCTCATGATGCCATCTCTAGTGATGACGAAAATAACCCTAAAAATTTTACAGCATTTAATAATCGATAGTTTGAACAATTTAATTATATCACACCTTTTCATCAGAATGCCAAAGATTTTTGAGAATCAGCGACTAACTTTTACACAGAATCGACATCTCTACAAAACCGCCGCTCCTAATCGTTTTCCGATAGCAGGTCGATCGCATAGTAAGTTCCCTCAGTACAATTTTCTTGCCGATGCGCCATTTTCCCTCTAGCAAAAATCTGCAAGTTGTAGTATAATGTATCTATCAAACATCTTGAGGATTGTTTGAGATTTTATCGGGGCGTAGCACAGTTGGTAGCGCACACGGTTTGGGACCGTGAGGTCGC
>CAZWCY010000037.1:0-3434 GCA_964633035.1 uncultured Candidatus Saccharibacteria bacterium
CAGACCTCGTCATTATCAGTGACGCGCTCTAACCAGCTGAGCTATATCCCCAAACGTCTGAAGGCTCTACCTTCACTTCCTTTATTTTACCGCATCTATTCTTAAAAATCAAGCCCGAAATTTGAGTATCTCCTCTTCCCCATATCAAAGGTGATGGTTCAAAAGTCAGCCTCGATTAGCACGCTTGATGATCCAACCGCCCCTAAAAATCTACCTAAACGAGCCGTACACACCGCCGTTTACCAGCGGTACATTTTTCGCCGCTGCTAGCTCAGAAACCGTCAAGAATTGGTAACCCTGCGCACGCAAATTATCAATAATGCAAGGTATTGCATCTACCGTAGTAGTATGAATATCATGCACTAAGATAATCGCTCCGTCAAAGGCTGCGCTCGTAACGCGCGAACAAACAATACTGGCGTTGCGATCCGCCCAATCACGTGGGTCAATTGACCAGATAATCAGTGGTTGCCCCAGGGCATTGCGCACGGTATCATTATAAGATCCATATGGTGGGCGCGTAAATGGCGGCACCGTGCCCAAGATATCGGTAAAAATCCGATCCATCTCGATTGCTTGACTCCGAATTTGCGACGCATTTAGCAAAGTCAGTTGATTATGATAAGGGGTATGGCTTGCCACCTCATGCCCTTCCGCCGCCTCTCGACGCACAATATCCGGCGCACCCAGCGCCATATTGCCAAGCACGAAGAAAGTAGCCTTCACATTACGCCCATTCAGAATATCCAACAATCGCGGCGTCGTTGCCTTAGATGGACCATCGTCAAAAGTCAGCGCAATCAACTTATTGCTAGTAATATCAGGATAGTCCGAGCTACCTGGACGCTGAGCAATTGGTGGCAAAGTTTTATCATCTGACGGCTTAGTTGCCCCCGGATCGACTGGTTTTGTCTCAGGTGGCTTTGTCTCTGGCGGCTCGGATTCCTCCGGCGTCTCTGGCGCTTGCGAATCACCAGGATCATTCGACTCCTGAGCCTCGGGTTCATTAGGCTCTTGGGAGTCTCCGGGCTGTTCATTCGCGTCTTGCCCTATTTCATGCTGTGACAATGCCCACGGCTGCGCTATCAAAAGATAACATCCACCACCAATCAACATCAGCACCATCGCCCCAATCAACCACCATAACCAACGACGATGATGCCGTTGACCATTAGTTTTTGGTATGTTCTGCTCCTGCTTTCCTTCTTTTACTGACCGTTGGTCATTTTCTGATGTGGCAAGTTGCGTGTTTTTATCGGCTGACTGACGCTCTTTATCAATCTTTGGCCGATCGGTCTCGTTACGTTTTGCTCGGGCAGCCTGCAAATCATCTATTTCTGTTGTCGTTGACGTCTTTTTAGCACTCATGACCATACCTCCGTCCTAGCACACATTGTCGCACCCATTCATACATCGCAATTCCCGCCGCTACGCCCACATTAACCGAACGCGTCGAACCAAAACTTTCAATTTCCCGCACGTCATCCGCCGCTGCCAACGCCGCCACCGTCAAACCATCACCTTCGCTACCAAACAGCAAAGTCGTTCCCGGCTGAAATTGTTTCTCCGCCAACGGCTGCACCCGCTCGGTATGATTCTCAATGGCCACAATTTCTCGATCACGTGCTCGCTGATCTGCCACAAAATCCGCCAAATCTGGCCAATATACCACCTCTAAATATTTATCCGTGCACATCGCACCACGGCGATTATATTTTTTGCGCCCGATAATATGCACCTTCGCCACATTAAAATTATTAGCGCTCCGCACAATCGTACCGGCATTAAAATCATGCTCAACATTCTCTATTGCCACCTCTAATGAACAACGTTTTTGTTCAAGTGCATCAAAAACTTGTTCATTAGACAAACCCTTATATTCGTCTTGCAAATTTCTTGTATCTGTTTGTTTTGGCAAAGGTTCCATACCATCATTATACCACTTTTACTATTTTTCAACAAAAATTCCCCAAGCTCACGCTTGAGGAATTAAGACTTTACCAAGAACTTTTTTAACGCCACCTAGGAGTCGCTGCCTGCCGCACCAAATTCTACTTGCACCTGATAGCTTTTGCCATTTAACTGCACATCCACTGTTACCACCGGCATGTTTACTTTCATCAACACTTTGGTCGTTTCTGCACCCTGTATCTTGGTAGCCGAATTTGGCATTACCACTTCAGGTGCAGGAGGCGCTACTTCTGGCACCCCTGTTTCCGCTCCAGCCGACGCAGAATCACCCTTTCTGGCATCAATTTGTGCCTGCCAAGTTTTGCGATCCGGCCCTAAAACTCGTACCAGCACCGGCCAACTCGGCATTTTTGCATCCGGGTGTTGCTGCTTGTATTGAAAAACCTGTCTTTGTGACGGAAAATCACCAAGCTGCTCCTTCAGCTGCAATACCGCCGCAATCACCACATCATCAGCAATCTTTTTTACCACACCTTCCACCACCTTTTTAATCTCATCTTCGTCCGCGTTTGGGCTAAGACTCTGGGCTGCCGGCTGTTTCTCTGTTTCGGTACTTTTGGAACATAGACTCCAGCTCGCCCGTCGCTGAGCAGCCTCAACACTTTCCAACCCCGCCGAGTTCCACGCTCTCCTAGCTTCCTTACTACCAAGTGCTTGCCTTTCACGCCGCCGCTCTTCTAGCGTTTTAGTTGGAATCCGCCTAATTACCGCACCTTCCGGTATTTTTGGTTCCTCCCATGCTCTTTGCTGTTCTCTTTGTAACTGCTTGATCCCACCTGGTTCCTTCACCTTGGCTAATCGCGCTCGATAAAATTCCAGATACTCGCGCTCTTTTTGCACTCGCTCGGTTGGCGGCAAAGCTAATTCTGCTGCACTTAAATCCACTGGTTTTATTCCGCGCTTATAGAGTAATCTCGCCAATTTCGCGAGCATCGCCTCTACGCTACGATCCTCATAGGTCACTGCGATTTCTGCTAACGACGGTAACTTCGGATCTGCCCGAATGTCATCTTTGGTGGGCAAACGCCCTAAACTTTCAGCTTTGCTCGCCATCTTGCGCAAAAGTTCATCGCTTTTGCTTTCTCGATTCCACCAGTCAAGACCTTGCCCACTCATGTTTTCACCTCCCTAGATAATTTTGGAAAGAAAATCTCTCGTTGCGACTGTCTAAATCTCGTTCTTGCAAACTCAAAATTAAGGTTCTTTACGCTCACCGTGTAATAATTCCATTATACCCTTCTCTTGGCAAAAGGCAATCTTAAGCTCTTTTTGGGAGGCGATTCAATTTTTAATGGCATATTGAATACTACCACACCAAAAAACCGCCTTGTTAGGCGGATTCTGGCTTAACAACTTAGTTGTGCAATTAATTCATCGAAAGTCGAAGCTTAAAGTCGCATCTCTTAAAGAGCACTTGTGATATAAGCTTAATTATCACAATTACGACCGACCTAGCTACAATA
>CAZWCY010000038.1:0-3099 GCA_964633035.1 uncultured Candidatus Saccharibacteria bacterium
GTAAGAATCTGAGCAAGTCGGTTGCTGGTCACGTTGCAAAGTCCGGAACTACTCCAAAAGTTTTGAAGGAATTCCGCACTGAAGACGTACCAGAGCTCAAAATTGGCGATAAACTCAGCGTCGAAAACTTTAAGCTCGGCGATAAAGTCCAGGTTACTGGCGTTTCAAAGGGTAAAGGTTACGCAGGTACCGTCAAACGTTGGAACTTCAACGAATCACGCAATACCCATGGTTTCAAGGGTAATATCCGTCGCGTTGGTTCTATCGGTTCCATGTATCCACAAAAAGTATTTAAAGGTAAGCGTATGCCAGGTCGCATGGGTCACGATCAAGTGACCGTGAAGAACTTGGTAGTTTCTTTTATTGACCCAGAAAACAATCTGATTGGTCTCAAAGGCGCTGTACCTGGCCCGAAAAAGGGTATTGTCACCGTAATCGCAGAGGGAAAGGAGTAATATGGCAGATTTGAATAAAGAAGTCTTTGGCCTAGACGTGCAAAATCACGAACTCCTCAAGACCGCTTACGATGCTTACCTCGCCAACTCTCGCAGCGCACACGCTAAGACTTTGAAGCGTGGTGAAGTTCGCGGCGGTGGCAAGAAACCATGGAAACAAAAGGGTACTGGTCGTGCCCGTTTCGGCTCCACTCGTAACCCAATTTGGCGTCACGGTGGTATCGCCGGTGGCCGCACTGGCGAAGAAAACTTCACCAAGAAGCTCAGCCGCAGCGCCAAAAAAGTCGCCGTTCGCCAGGCTCTGAGCTTGAAGAACGCCGAAAAAGCCGTAATCGTCGAAGCAATCAAGACCAATGGCAAGACCAAAGAAATCGCCAAAAAGTTGAACGATCTCAAATTGGCCGACAAAAACGTCTTGATGGTAGTAGATGTAAAAGCTCCTGAAGTTTTGCGTGCTACCAACAACTTACCAAATGTAAAACTAGTTCGTGCGAGTTTCTTGAATGTCTTTGATATTCTCAATGCAGATGCCGTCATCTTCAGTGAATCTGCTCTCAAAGCTACTGAAAACTGGCTCTTAGATAAGGAGGAAGCATAATGAGAACTGTTCAATATATTCCTCGCGCAACTGAAAAAGCTTACAACGCACAAACCAAAGATCAATACATCTTCTTTGTGCCGAAAGCCGCTTCAAAGCAAGAAATTGCTAAGCAGATCAGTGAAGCCTTCAAGGTGACCGTGATTGATGTACGCGTCACTACCCGCAAGGGTAAACAGACTAAGTATTCCAAGGGTAAGCATGCTTATCCAGGCATTACTTATCGTCGCGATCACAAAGTTGCCTATATTACTCTCAAGAATGGCGACAAAATCCCAGTCTTTGAAGAAGTAAAGAAAGAAGTCAAAGAAGATAAGAAGGCAGAAAAAGCTGCCAAAGCGGATAAGAAATCCGACAAAAAGGTCGAGGAAAAGAAAGCTACCAAAACTACTAAAAAAGTAGCTAAGAAAGCTGAGAAGGAGGATAAATAATGAGTCTTAAAGCTTATCGTCCAACTACTCCAGCCCAACGCCAAAAAACCACTCAGGATTTTGACCAAATTACTACCAAGAAGCCATTGAAATCTTTGCTTGCTAGCAAAAAACAAATAGCTGGTAAGAATAATGCTGGTCGTATCACCGTCCGTCATCGTGGTGGTGGCGTGAAGCGCCATTATCGTATCCTCACTTACAGCCTGCCAAAAGGTGGTGAGTTTACCGTAATGGAAATTGAGTACGATCCAAACCGCAGCGCTCGTATTGCTCGCGTCAAGGATCAAAACGATGTCTATTATTATGTTTTGGCGGATGCAAACATGAAGAAAGGTTCTACCTTTACTAGTGGTGACACCGCTGCCGTCGAAACTTCTAACCGCATGCCAATTGCAAATATTCCAGTCGGTACTTTTATCTATGCAATTGAGCTGACGCCAGGTCGTGGTGCTCAGATGGTACGTTCGGCTGGCACCAGTGCACAGTTGATGGCTAAAGAAAATGGCTATGCCACTATCAAGATGCCGTCTGGCGAAATGCGCAAAGTTCTAGCAACTTGCGAAGCCAGCATTGGTACCGTCGGCAATGAACAGCATCAGAACGTCAAGATTGGCTCAGCTGGTCGGCGTCGCCGCAAGGGTATCCGCCCAACTGTCCGCGGTGTCGTCATGAACGCTACCGACCACCCACACGGTGGTGGTGACGGTGGCCGTCACGGTACTGGTAAAGCACCACGTACTCCATGGGGCCAGTTGACATTGGGTTATCGTACTCGTCATAATAAGAAAACTAACAAGATGATCGTGCGCAGTCGCCACGAAGGAAAGAGGAAATAATGTCTCGGAGTTTGAAGAAAGGTCCATTTGTGGACTACAAGCTTGCGAAGAAGGTTGCCGCCCTCTCTGCCGAGGATCGCACCGTGATCAAGACTTGGGCACGTCAATCCACTATCTCACCAGATATGGTTGGTCGCACTATCGCCGTTCACAATGGCAAAGTCCACGTCCCAGTCTTCGTGAGCGAGAATATGGTTGGTCATAAGCTCGGTGAGTTTGCGCCAACCCGCAAGTTTAAGCGCCATGGCGGTAAAAAAGCCGCTGAAGCTGCCGCAGCGAAAGGAGCTAAGTAATGACTACTCATTTTGCTCACGCAGTTGAAAAAGGTATTGACAATCAGCCACGTAAAGTTAGTGTTGTTGCTAGCTTGGTACGCGATCGCTATGCTGGCGATGCAGTAGTAATCTTGGAGAATACTCCACGCAAAGCTGCTCGCCCGGTGCGCAAAGCGATCGAATCAGCGGTTGCCAACCTATTAAATAATTCTGGTATTAGTATTGATCCAAAGACAATTCGGATCTCCCGCATCTCAGTTACCGCTGGTACACGCATGCGTCGTTATATGCCAGCTAGCCGCGGTCGCGCTTTACCATTCGAAAAGATCTCCAGCAATATCTTTGTAGAAGTTGCCGGTGAGGAGAAAGAAAAGAAAGCTCCTGCCAAGGCTGCCGATGCAAAAGTTGCTGAGAAGAAGGAAACTAAGTCAGCCGAGAAAGCTGCTAAGAAGGAGGATAAATAATGGGTCAGAAAGTCAACCCGGTCTCTTATCGTCTCCAGAT
>CAZWCY010000039.1:0-3083 GCA_964633035.1 uncultured Candidatus Saccharibacteria bacterium
ATGTTTTGAAGTGGTTTTTTCACTTATTCAATACTTACGGTATCAATCGTCGTGCATGGTATCTGTTAATAATCCGTCTAAGCTTTGTCAGCCCCAACTACAGCCATTATACTATACCTTTATCTGTTAGACAAGTGTTTTTCGGCGCATCAGGGCGCGCCCCAAGTTTGATTGGCAATGATTAGACTAATACGGGATGCCCTGATATCAGTGTATGTTAAAAATACTTATTCAGATTAAAATAGGTGCTACAAAATACTCTAACGCTTACTTATTTTAACCATGAACGTTGTAAAGTGATATTTTTAGTGTTCAATCGCACTATATCATTGCATGTATTTTTTACATATACAGAGGTCGGGTATACCTTTATAGTAAAAACTAAGCCTATGCTTGTTATTTGCAGTAAAACTTTGCTATATTGCTTATATGATTGCAAAAACTTATACCGCAATTCCCTGTGGATACAATGGACAGATCGTCGAAGTTGAAGGAGACACTGCCAGAAGTCTGCCTAGCTTTAATATCGTTGGCATGGCTAATAAGACCGTTTCCGAGGCGCGTGAGCGCGTGAGATCGGCTATAGTAAACTCCGGTTTCATTTTTCCAGACAAGAAAGTGACTATTAATCTTGCTCCGGCCGAACTCACTAAAAATGGCTCCCATCTCGATCTACCAATTGCCTTGGCTACTCTGATTCTGTCAAAACAACTATTACAGAGTGATACAGATGGCAAAATATTCGCTGGTGAACTATCCCTAAATGGAAACACTAAGCCTATTCGAGGTATCATCAATATTGTTGAGACCGCCAAACAAGCTGGATTTGCTGAAATTTATGTGCCCAGAGCAAACGTTGAACAGGCTAATCTAATTGACGGAATTACCGTGATCGGCGTGGCCAATCTACATGAGCTCTTCCTGCATTTGAGAGGATTTAAGCATATTACTAGTGCAAGAATATCAAAAACAGCTTTTGTTGTAAAAAATACAAAAATAGAGCATCCGGCCTTGGATGACGTCCACGGCCAAGCATTGGCCAAGCGCGCCCTCATTATCGCCATTGCCGGGCAGCACAACCTGCTGCTTTCTGGACCGCCTGGCGCTGGTAAAACCATGCTTGCACGTGTAGCAGCTAACCTACTACCACCCCTGACACATGATGAGCAAGTCGCCGTCACGAAACTTCATTCTCTCTGCAATACATCTGATCAAGTATTTTTAACAAGACCGTTTCGCTCACCTCATCATACTGCTAGCCGTGCCGCTATTATCGGCGGTGGACGTAATGCCATGCCTGGAGAGATTTCGCTAGCCCATCATGGTATTTTGTTCCTGGATGAACTGCCAGAATACTCTCACGACGTCCTAGAAGCCCTACGACAGCCTTTGGAGGATAAAATGGTAGTGATAGCACGTGTCGACCAACACGTGGCCTATCCGGCCAATTTCATGCTGATAGCAACGATGAATCCCTGCCCCTGCGGCCACCTGAGCGACTCTGCCCAACCTTGTACTTGCACTAGGGCTCAAATTGATAAGTACAAGCAACGCATCTCTGGGCCAATCTTGGATCGTATTGATATGATAATTAATGTTGAGAGGCCAAAAAACACTGATTTGTTATTACCTCTAGGCTCGTCAAGTGAACCATCTGCTTCTGTTAAAAATACTAAATTAGATTCAACATGTGGTCGATTCACGCAGTCTAGCCAATCCGGCAGCACAAGGCCTAATGACACGCTCATGTTTCCTCAGCATGTGCAGGCTCAGCAACTAATTTCCAACGCTATAGCGTGCCAGCGTCAGCGTTATCATAGTTTGGTCAAGTATAATAGTCTGCTTTCCGCTCAAGAAATCCCTGTTTATGTAAAAATTACACAGCCAGCTCAAAAACTTCTGCAAGAGGCCATGTTGCGTCTCAATCTCTCCGCTCGAGCTTATTTTAAGTTGGTTAAAATTGCCCAAACTATCGCCGATTTAGCAGCTGCGACAGAGGTAGATGTTGAACACATTTCTGAAGCTTTAGGACTTCGTCAACAACTACCTTGAGTACATATTATAACATCTGAACAATTTTCTTATTGTACTAGCAAGATTTCTTAAGAAACTTTCCGATGCGGCATAAATCATGTTGAGATCCTGAGTTTCATCATTAAAAAACCAGATGTCTCTTAGTCACATCAGTATATGTATTTTTAGCATAAACAGATATAGATCTATACATACTAAATTATCATATTCTCTCTAGAAAACTCTTGTCATTCTCAAGATTTATTGATATAATAGTAATAGTTTAAGATTAATCGAAAGGAAGTCAGCCATTAGTAAAACATCACGCACAAAACTCAACGGTGAAATCCGTTACCCTTCTGTCCGCGTAATTGGAGCTAATGGAGAGCAGCTAGGTATTATGTCTAGCCGTGACGCCCAAATGATTGCTCGAGAACAAGGAGTAGACTTAGTAGAAATCGCTGCTAACGCCGATCCGCCCGTTGTCAAGGTCATCGACTGGGGAAAATATCAATACCAGAAGATGAAGGAAGAGGCTAAGAATCGTAAAAAAGCCCGCGAAAAACAATCCGAGCTAAAAACGATGAAGGTTGGTCTCAAGATTAGTGACAACGACCTTAACATCAAAGTCCGTAAAATCAAAGGCTTCCTTGAAGACGGTGATCGAGTCAAGATCATGATTATCTTTCGGGGTCGCGAGATGACCCACAAAGAGCTTGGTCAAGCAATGCTTGATAAGATTTTGGCGCTCATTGCCGAGGACGTAGAATACGTCCAGGAGGGGAAAACCCAATTTGCCGGACGCAACTTATCAGTCGGAATACGGAAGAAGTAATTTCCTACTTCCACGGTTCCCTGGTGGCTCTTTAAATATTAACCGATAGTTAGCAGTTATGCATTCAGAGTGCTGATTTAATTTCAGCGTCTAGCTGTACCATTGTTGATATAATCAATTTTATAGATCTAATATCAACTTCTGGCGCTCATATATGCTGTCTGCCAATTGTCATTTAACTAAAGGAAAACCTATATGCCAAAGTTAAAAACGCATAAAGGCACCGCTAAACGCA
>CAZWCY010000040.1:0-2230 GCA_964633035.1 uncultured Candidatus Saccharibacteria bacterium
GACCCCAATCTCATCCTTGGGAAGGATACATAATAGCCGCTATACGATACCCGCTAATAGGTTCATTATAACACATTTGAGTAAAATTTAGGTAAGAAAAACGGCTATTTTCTCTCATTTATAGATTAGAATAAGTATATCTGACTCTTATCCTCTGCCTTCAAGCACAACATGAGCGGAATCTACAATTTTGCTATTGACTTTTTTGGATAAGTGTGCTATAATGATAAGATAGATTGTAAAATCTATGTCCTTTAAGTTTAGTTTTAGTGCGGAATAGCACAGAGGTTGTTTTTGGTGCAAAAATGGATTCTGTGCTGTTCCGCAAGGAGCAGTCTTTTTCACCGAAATTGGAGATTTCCGCAGGTTGCAGCCTAGAATGCTTAGGGACCCTAAGTTGGCTCAGTAACAGGAAAATCAAAGAGAGTAGGGGCTCAAGAGGTAAAAAATTAGGGAGATTTGGCAAAGCTAGTGCTAACTGGTTTATTCAGTAAGTGGTAATTTGGAGCCAAATTAGAGCAAAACCCTCGCTCGTTCCCAAGAAAGGAGAGCTGTGATGAAAAAGATGTATGACAAGACCTGGAGAGGGTACTACGTGATGAGCGTAGTACTGGGGCTGCTGCTGGCAGTGGCGGTGGCGTCGATGATGGAAGTGTTTGTGCTATATGCATCAAGCACTAGCATGTCGCTCTACGACGACTCCGAGATGCATGCCTTCTTTAGTGGGCTGTGGGGCTACCTGCCGCTAAACCTGTGTGATCTGTTTTGGAGGCCTGTGGTGCGCTTACGCTATCTTAACATCTTTATGACGACCACGACGATGATATCAGTTGGTCTGTTCGTAGGAATGGCCGGTGGTAAGAATTGTAAACATGTCCGGGCGAAGGTCCAGCAAACTATGGCGGTGGCATTGTTGGTGTTATTCGTAACGCTGGCTTACGGCTACGCTACGCGAGGCTGGATTGAAAATGCGGCGTTGGCGGCAGTGCCTGCTCTGGCGACGGCGATTCCGTGGATCATGCTGAAGGGTTCTCGAGAGCCTTACGAAGACAAAAGCCTGAAAGAGGCAATCGGCGATGCCTGGCAGCGAGTCTTGGGCGCTTGTTATCAGAACAAGCAAGTAGCGATTGGCGCAGTGATTGTGATGGTTTGCGCAATAGTTTTACTGTTTTACGTAGTTGTTTACGCAGTCATATCTTATGAACCGCTGTTCCACTTCTATGCTTCATAGCTAAACCCGTGCGGGGCTGGCGAAAATGCCAGCCCATTTTTTAGTTTAATCTTGCAGTGATATTATTGAATTTAGCAAAAGTGTGTTAAAATAAGAATAAGTATAAAAATTAGGAGGCAAAAATGGCAACAAAAACTACGTCTAAGAAGACGTCGAGCCGGAAAACATCTGCGTCAAAGGGGAAGAAGCAAGCTACTTCATCCGCCGCGCAAGATTTCGTTGCGCCGGTTTTGAAGCGGGCAAAGAGTACCGGCTGGCTGGCAATTCTAGAATCAATTATCATTGGGGTGCTAGGCGCAATTTTGATTATGAACCCAGAAGGCATGCTTAAGGTAATTTTCTATGTCGTGGGTATTTTCTTGATTGTGAAGGGTGTCTATCACGTTGTTAATTACTTTGCAGTGCACGGCAAATATGATTTTTATAATAACGACTTGCTTTATGGCATCGTGGCGTTGGTATTTGGCGTCATCTGTGTAGTGCTTTGGGAGCAGCTCAGCGGCGCAATCGGCATTGTAGTGGGTGCTTGGATGATTTATGGTGCTTTAGTACGCCTTAACACCGCTATTAAGCTTCATGCTGCCGGCGTTAAAGAATGGTTTTATGTATTGTTGCTTTCTTTGGCGATGCTGGCACTTGGTATCTACATGGTAGTCAGCGTGGGTGCAGTTATGGCAGTGGTTGGCTGGGTGATGATCGCAGCGGCTATCATTGGTATTATCGACGACGCGGTGTTCATGAAGAACATCGATGCAATTATGGACTAATCGTAAAGTCCGTTATGTTGGAAACTAGCCCCAAGCGCGGGGCTAGTTTTCTTGTGCGTATTGTGACTGAGTAGTTGGTGCTGACTGGGCGGGTTGCGCTATATTAAATTAGGGTTTCTCATAAAAACGACTTTTTCTATTGTTTTTTTGGGTGAAGTACGCTATAATACTAGTCAGTAAGTGGATTCGTAGCTCAGTTGGTTAGAGCGCCGCCCTGTCACGGCGGAGGTCG
>CAZWCY010000041.1:0-1872 GCA_964633035.1 uncultured Candidatus Saccharibacteria bacterium
TGAAGCTTAAAGTTAATATGTCTTTTGCGTTGCATCTTTTGCGCCCTCCTTTTGTGGGATCTTCTAGAGCCAAGCCTACTTTTAGCTCTAGGATTTAGTATATATACTGGCGCCATTCTTATATTAATAAGTAATAGAGTATGAAGATCTCTGGATACAAAAATGACACCGCAAGGGTGTTCCGACAATCCGGTAGCAAAACTTACGCTTTGTACACAAAACTGTCACCTTGCAGTGTCATTATTGTGTACAAACTTAACTATAAAAGACGTAAGTTTACATTTATTTACCAAATTGTCGGAACAATTTTATTATAGCATACTTATTCGGGCTTTTGGTACAAAATTCAAAAGATTTTATAATCTATGTTATGTTGGGCAAGTGAGAAAATTTTTTAGGATCGGAACCGGCGACACACCGCACTGCGAAGCCGTTGCGGCGGTTGTTGTTGTTCGTACCTGGGTTCACGTTGCTGCCGTCGATGTACAAGTTGTACGCGTTGTTACTATTGTTCGCCGTACGCGACCACCAGTTGCCCTGGCTAGTAGCATTCTGCGGACCAGAACCATTGTTCATATACCCGGTATAAGCGAAATGTCTTCGCGCGCATACGAAAATGAAACTCATTGCTTTTGGCTCGGGCCGTAGCTTGAGCCAATTCTCTAACCTCTCGTGCTAGATTTTTTATAGCGCCCGAGGAGAGTTTCTCGATCCTAAATAAAGGGCATCGCAGGTTGCCGGAGCTTGACCTCATTTGCTTCCGTTGAAACCCATGAAGATTTGTGCTTCACAAGGTTATTATAACACGGGTTATGTATAGTCTATTAGCGTTTGGATGATTGGCATATAGCTTAGAATGTGTTCTACTATGAATAGGGGGGGCGACCCAGTGTTGTTAACATTAGGCCAAGCCCTCTTTTTTGTTGCCAGGTCTTGTACAACGGCAATAGTTGTGTACTGTAGTTAACGGAAAGATATTATCTCAAGGTGAGATAAACATATTTACAACCGTGTTCGGTTCTCTAGCGCGGCTGAGAGGGTAATTTGGTCGGCATAAGAAAGGTCTACGCCCAGTGGCAGGCCGCGGGCGAGGCGCGTCACCTTGACATCTGGGTATTGTTCTTGGAGCATTTTTTGTAGCAATAACGCAGTCGATTCTCCTTCCACGGAAGGATTAGTGGCTACGATTACTTCGGTAACGTGGTCATCGGCAACGCGTTGCAGCAATTCTTTGATATGGAGCTGGTCGGCAGTGATGCCATCGATAGGCGAAATCGCACCGCCAAGCACATGATAGGTGCCAGTAAATTGCTTAGTTTGCTCGATGGCATAAATATCAAGCGGTTCTTCTACTACTAAAACGGTTTGTTTGTCGCGCTCGGGGTCATCATAAAATTCTGACACTTCTTGATCTACGTCAATCAGTGCAAACGTAATCGGGCAGTTCTTGACTCCGGCATGTAAGGTGCTAAGAGAGTTGGCGATTTCTTGGCTAATGCGCGGGCTATTCTTAAACAAGTAGTAAGCGTAACGCTCGGCAGTGCGCGCGCCAACGCCCGGCAAATGGCCGAGCGCCTCTATTGTATCTTGTAGCGCCTGTGGTAACATAATAACTATTATACCGGATATTAACAAAAAGTGAACAGATTTGTTATCTGTTCACTTTCAGCTTTGTGTAAGCGGCTGAACTACGATATCTTAGCACTCGTAAAACCACGATGCGTAGATAGGTAAGCTAGCTTCGCGTGAGAGTACGCAGTATCCAAGCACCAACTTAACGCTTTGAGAACTGCTCTTTTTTACGAGCTGAGCGTAGACCGTATTTCTTGCGTTCCTTTTCGCGTGGATCGCGCTTGAGGAAGCCAGCCTTCT
>CAZWCY010000042.1:0-1808 GCA_964633035.1 uncultured Candidatus Saccharibacteria bacterium
CGTCCTTTCTGGTCGCCCTGATAACAAAAATGCGACCATGTACTAGTCGCTTAAACTTTGACAAACTGGGCTTCAAGAGCTTGATTTGCGTACATAGCCGCATTCTTCTCTCGAAGCCAACATTTGAATGTCGGCAGTTCTATCAAAGTTTAAGCAATACTATTGTATCATATTTCACCCCAAAAGAGAAGACGCGCTCGTAACGGGGGTAAGAATTGATTTTACAGAGGTACTCTGATATAATATCAAATATGCCCAATACGATGACAAGACGAGAAAAATGTAATGCTGTCATAGATACGCTCCTAGAGATGGAGCGACGTGAGGTTGAACATCCCAATTATCTTTTGATGAGCACTGATGGGCACTTTCCGAAAATCCCTCAAAAAGAAGTCTTAGCTATAATGAAATGTCTTTCACGCCTACCTCGCTGTATAGATCTCAAATACCAGTATAGATATCCCAACATAGATGCCATATATGCTGATGCTGATTTAATGAGTGAAATACAATTAGATGCTGTCGAATTGCGTGATATAGCACCGAATCTTGAGAAGGATAGTATTCGATTCTGTTTAGACATAGTCGATTTCACAATAAGAATTGGCAACGATTTTCATAATCAGTTAGAGTATGCTCGTAAAATAGACTTACTTAAAAAACAGCAACAAACCAAGGATAATGTAGCTCTTGAGCTTATCGTCAAGGATGAAAAAATCTACATAAACATAGTACAAAATCATCAGAAATACCTGCTAAGAGACCTTAGTAGGAGCGCTTACTTTATTGAGTTCTTCAGCTATGCAGAAAAACATCAAAACACACCTTTTAAACTATCCGATGTTGGTAAGACTACTTATGATATTTATAATCTTTTACAAAGAACAATGAAAGATCCTTGTATTTATAAAGCCTTTTTCAAAATTAAAGGTAAAAATGGGACAGTCATTGCCAATTTTAGGCCAACATATACCGATTTAATTGCCACAAAAACGTCGGTAGAAAAAATCGAACAGTTAATACGGCCAGATAAATAAAAGTTTGAATTCACCACATATTACATACAGCGCGCTAACACATAACATACACTCGCCGTAAGTTGCAGCACTTTTCCCTACAATAGAGTTAGGTCGTCACAATAGACGACTATAACAAAAGAGAAAGGCTTTATGGCGGAATTGTTTACCTCCGAAGACTTAGAAACGCTTTCGGCACTTCTGGAACGCGAGCTAGGACTAAATTTACGCAGTGAAGAACTCACTACGGCTGCAGTGTCCATCGTTCGTTTTGCTTGTGCAAAAATGCTCCGCCAAAAAAGCCTTGGAAAGGTCACTTACAGTGAAAGATGACGAAATGCAAATGGATCCCAGTCTAGTTCATATGGCATCACCGCAAGAAATGGAGCGCGCCGCCAAAAAAATGCTAGAGACTATGTGGGTCGATTTCAATAAAAGGCAAGACAGGATTGTGCGTGTGGTATCAAAATTAACTGGTGCTGAAATCTTTAACGTTTATGAAATGGTTAGGAATATATCGTCAGAAGAAACGCTATTCCATACTATCAACTTATGCCTAACTTCTATCTTCGCAGTCGCATTCATGCAATGCTCCATCCCCATGTGTCAGTTTAACATATATGAAATGGAAGAGTTGGTCGCGGCAGAGTCCCGTAAGCAATCAAGGGAACTTAAAAATGGACAATAGTAAAGAACAGAGAGAAGATTCTACACTCGTCGAAAAAGTCGTTCAAAAACTATCGCAAGACAACGTGTTATTCTGTAATAGCGAGGATAAACAAGCTTATATTG
>CAZWCY010000043.1:0-1452 GCA_964633035.1 uncultured Candidatus Saccharibacteria bacterium
GCGCTTCCTTGCCAAGGAAGAGGTCGAGAGTTAGAGTCTCTTAGCTCGCACCACGTTATTTCACCCCTGCTGGGGGATTTTTTGTTGGATAGTTTTATTTTAAAACGTGCGAGCAAAGCATATTTATGCTCACTACGTCATAATGCCGCACAAAAAAGACGCCCTTCTGCGCCTCTACAACTAAAATCTCACCAAAGACCTTTATTTACTGCGTCTCGATTACACCTAAATCCATACCTGCATCAATCCCACCCGCCAACTATACCTGCGTGTTCATTTTAGAGCGGAGCAAGCACGCGCCACTGCGACTTCTAGCGATGTAAACACCTCTAGACAGCCACGCCGCAGCAGCCTATCATAGAGAATAGTGTACCGCTCTGCTCCTTAATATTATATCAAATCAGAGGTAAAAAGTAAACTAGCCCGGTCTTAAACCGTGAGGACAATCCTAAAAAGCAAAAATCGGTAGCGCGCCTCTTGCCAATTCTAAAGATTGGTGATAAGCTAGAGATGTTAGTTTGTGTTTAGCGCCGCTTCTGAGCGGTGCTAATTTGTATCTTGGCGCCAAGCCAGTAAATGGTTAGCGTGACACTAAAGCGTCCTACAAAGAATGATATTCCCATAAACGTACACCTCCTTTCTCCTTGCATTAAACTAGTATTTCAGCAAGAGAGGCGGCTACCTGTATCTAGAGTAGCAGAAAAGAATGTAAAGTTGCAAGCATCAGCACGATAAAAAGTCTAGAAAATAGTTCAAAATCCGTCATTTTGCCAATTTTTACGATATTTCTTATGTTAAAATGCTCTCTAAGGCCATTTTTAGGCGTTTTGAGCGGTTTTTAGCCAAACCTTGCTCATAGGGCGGCTGAGAATTTGCAAGCCCTGAGAGGGCTTCTACGCAAGCAGAAAAACCTAAGCTTTTTCACAAAAACCGAACAAAACCTGTTACTAAGTGTCAAGTTAACGAATTTCAGCCCAGAGGTAGCAGAATACTAAACTTGTGAGTAAGTACCAGGATGTTCGGCAAAATCCAATAAAAACCGTACAAAACTCGCGTCGACTAGCGACGCGAGTAAGTCAAGCTCTGGTTTTTGAGGTTTTGAGATCTCTTGCTCCAGTCCTCGCTGGAGCCGGGTCGATTCGCAATCGATCAAATCCCGCTTTTGTATTTTCTCGATCGGGACAACCTCACAGCGGTCGTACCCCTTTCGGTTTCTTTTTCTAGTTCCCCCTTTCACGTGTTCATGTTTGCGGTGCTACGCACCTCTTCCGAGTTGACGCAGCATCAAATGTATCAGTTCTCATGGTACCAGGGTCTCCTGTCAAATTTGGTCAAGCAATGCAGGAGAGCCGGGCAAATTCTAAGATTGTTAATAGGTGGTGTAGTGTATTAGTTTGGTGGTGTGTTATATGTTTTAGGATCGGAACCTACTGGGCGACACACCGCACTGCG
>CAZWCY010000044.1:0-1143 GCA_964633035.1 uncultured Candidatus Saccharibacteria bacterium
TGTTAGCTAAACAAACATATTAGAATTTCTTATCATAAAATAACCCTCAAGGTTGTATAGTTAGAGTTGGAAGACAATAGCTAATACAACAAAGAGGGTCGTTTTGAGTATACCACAAGAAGCGAAGTATAAAGAGAGTATTTGCAAGTACGCTCGTAGATATAGTGTTAAGAAGGCAGCAGCTAAGTTCCACGAACCAGAGTCAACAATTTACTATTGGTATAAGAAATGGAATGATAGCAATGGTGATGTGATGAGCCTAGCAGACAAATCTAGACGTCCATCTACGCATCCCAATGCTCATACTGAAGTAGAGCTAAGAAAGATCTACTATGTCTGGCGGCGTAATCCTAACTTAGGATTACAGGACTTATGGATTAGACTAAGGGATCAACATGGCTATACACGTAGTATGCCAGGATTATTGAAGGCCCTAAAGCGCTTAGGAATAGTCACTCGCCCTAGAACTATTCCTAGCCCCACCTGCAAGAAAACTAAGCCCTATGAGGCAATGCATAGACCGGGAGAACGTATCCAAATTGATGTGAAGTATGTGCCTAAAGAATGCCTAGATCCGGCATATCTTACTCGCTATCCTTTTGAGAAACTCTACCAGTATACTGCCATTGATGAGTATTCTAGATACCGTATTCTGGGTGCTTACCGTGAGCATAATACCTACGCTTCGAGCCTATTCTTACGACAGGTTTATTCTGCCTTCAAAGCCATAGGCATAAGAATAGAATGTATCCAAACAGATAACGGGACGGAGTTTACTAACCGCCTACTAAGCAATAATGATAAAACTAAATCACTCTTTGAGCTTACGGCAAAGCGTCTAAATATCCTGGTTAAACACATCAAGCCACACACGCCTAAGCATAATGGTAAAGTAGAACGTAGCCACCGTGAGGATCAAAAGTTATTCTATTCTGAAGTTATTAGAAGAAACAAACTCTTTACTGACTTTAATGACTTCCGACAGAGGTTAAAGCGTCATCAGGATAGAACCAATAATCGTCCTATGCGACCACTAGGCTATATATCTCCAATAGATTATCTAAACAACTATAAACTATACAGGCATATAGGTAACAAGATACTACAACTATAAATTCTAATATGTTTGTTAATCCTACAAAA
>CAZWCY010000045.1:0-1118 GCA_964633035.1 uncultured Candidatus Saccharibacteria bacterium
GGTTTAATGCTACTTTCGTGTGTATGGCTATGCTTGTACTATGATTTATATAAGTAAAGAAAAGGGCCACGTTAGTGGTCCTTTTCTGCTATTCTTATAAGTGATCAGACTTAATTTGGAGAATAGCGTTATGAGCAATATTCGGCATTGCCCACACTGTCATTGTAGCACAGGTGTAGTTAAAATAGGTACAACAAATACCGGTAGACAGCGCTATCTATGTAGGGCATGTCACAAATCATGGAGTACCAAATTGCAGCCGCAACGACTTCAACAAGCTATTTGGCGCGATTATGCTATCGAAGATCTCAAAGTTAAACAACTATGCAAGAAGTATAAGCTCGGCAAAGATACAATACGCAAGCTTATCAATACGCATAAAGCAGATCCTATCGCTCCTACTGGACAGCATGATGTTATTGGTATGGATTGTACCTATTTTGGCTCTAGAAATATAGATCAATGGGGCGTATTAATTGTCATAGACGTTATTACGGGAGAATGTTTGTATTGTGAAGAACTCCCCGGGCACGAGACGTACGCACACTACTTGCAAGCCTTAAGATATTTGGAGCATTATGGCATATATCCAAAAGCTTGTGTAATTGACGGCATAGCTGGGTTAGCGGGAGTATTAGCAGAACGTGGTATGCTAGTCCAGTATTGCCAATTCCACCAAATTAGAACTATCATTAGTTATCTCACGAGAAACCCCATCCTAGAACCAAATATCGCCCTCAAACACATTGCTCTAGAGTTAACACATAGGTCAAGGAAGGATTTTATTACTATCTTTAATACGTGGTTCTATAAGAATAAGATTTGGCTTAATGAGAGATCTAGAAACCCAGAAACCCATAAGTTAGAATATACTCATCAAAAAACTAGAAGTGCGGTACATAGTTTACAAAGAAACTTCAAATACCTTTATACTTTTGAGCAACATCCAGAGCTGCATATTCCTAATACTAATAATATGCTAGAAGGCATTAATAGCGCTATTAAACACAAGCTTAACCATCATAGAGGAGCCAAAAAGACCTTAAAAACTCAACTGATACGAGATTTTCTCTCTAGAAGAACAGATATGTAAATACACACGAAAGTAGCATTAAACC